>JAUYJC010000258.1 GCA_030688735.1 Deltaproteobacteria bacterium | reverse complement strand
CTCGTAGAGTAATTCCAGCGCTCCCTGCAATAAATCCGCCGGTGCCAATGGATGAATCTCAGCGAAGCCGGGAAAGCGCACCACCAATTCGTTAATTTTTGGATTGTATTTCATGGTGCAGGAGCCCAGGGGATAAAACTGGCTCTCGATGGCGAAATTGCGCTGCGAGAGACGGGTAAAGTGGCGCAACACTTCGAGTTCCCCCAGTTCGGGGAAACCGGCGATCTCATCGCGTAACAACGCCTTTGGAATGGCGTCCCGCGCCGGAACTTCCGCCGACGGCCAGCAAAACCCGCTCCGACCCGGCGAGCCGCTTTCAAAAATCAGCCGCGGTGCAGCGGTGCGAAATTTTCGGTTACCCGGCGATGCTTCTGACAAGGCGCTCGATCTCCTCTCCCTCGTTCATTTCGGTGACGCAGACAAGCAAGCAGTCCTTCAGTTCCGGGTACCATTGGCGCAAAGCCACGCCGGGTACGATTTTCTCGGCGGCACACCGCCCCAATAGGCCGTCCATGTCGC
The DNA here is from genome assembly GCA_030688735.1 of Deltaproteobacteria bacterium. GTDB lineage: Bacteria > Desulfobacterota > Binatia > UBA9968 > UBA9968 > JACPFE01. The sequence continues at coordinate 5,114 of JAUYJC010000258.1, read as the reverse complement.
CTGATCGAAGAACGAACTCGTTGAAAAACGGACCGGCAAAATTAGCCTGAATCCCGGTCTGTTGGATAAGACGACCATAGGCATCATGGGCGCGCGACACGTTGACCTCAGCCAGCCGGCGCAGTCCGGTCTTCCCAAGAAGCGACATGTACACCGTAGAGGCCAACACGCACAAGGTCTGGCTGGTGCAGATATTCGATGTCGCCTTCTCGCGCCGGATATGCTGCTCGCGGGTCGCCAGCGTCAGCACGAATCCGCGCCGCCCTTCGGTGTCGACGGTCTCACCCACCAGGCGGCCCGGAATGTTACGGACGAATTTCTTTTGACAAGCAAAAAATCCGTAGGCGGGCCCCCCGAGCGCCATGGCAACGCCCAAACTCTGTCCTTCACCGACCGCGATATCCGCCCCAAAAGCACCCGGCGGCTTGACCAGCGCCAAAGCTAAGGGTTCCGTGGTCACTGTAATCAGTTGGGCGCCGGCTCGGGAACAGCCTGCTTGAATCGGGGCTAGATCCTCGATCACGCCAAAAAAGTTTGGATAACCGACGATGACGCACATCGATTGGTCGTTCAGCCGACGGGTCAGGTGCTCGGCATCGGTGGCGCCGTTTGCGTCGAAAGGAACTTCCTCGATTTGCACATCATCGAGATTCCTCAAATAGGTCGAAATGACGGCGCGATACTGTGGATGAAGGGCCCGGGATATCAGCACGCGGCGACGGCTTGCGGGTTGGATTCGGCGCGACATCAGCACCGCCTCCGCCGCCGCCGAGGCGCCGTCGTATACTCCGGCGTTGGAAACTTCCATTCCGGTGAGCTGGCAGATGAGCGTCTGAAATTCGAACAGCGCCTGCAAGGTTCCCTGGCTCACCTCCGGTTGATAGGGCGTGTACGACGTCGAAAACTCGGAACGAGAGATGACCGCGTCCACTGCGCTCGGAATGAAATGATGGTAAATGCCGCCGCCTAAGAAAAAGCTCCAGTCCGAAGCCGTGGCATTTTTCGCCGCAAGCTCCGCCATGCTTCGGCGCACCGCGAGCTCCGTTAAGCCCTCGGGAAGTTCGATCCGCGCCCGCTGGCGCAGGCTTGCGGGAATATGTCGGTAAAGTTCGTCTATAGACTCCAGGCCGATGGCCCGAAGCATCCGCTCTTGGTCGGCAGGGGTGTGCGGGGTGTAGCGCATTCCTTATGATTTATCCTTCTCCTCGTCTTCTTCTTCGTCTTCCTCTTCCTCGTCGTCGGTTTCCTTTTGCTGCGCGACGTATTCCGCGTATTCTTCGGCGCTCATGAGGTCCTTGAGATCGTCCATGTCCGTCATTTCGACGCGAATCATCCAGCCGTCGCCGTAAGGATCATCGTTGATCGTCTCCGGATTGTCCGGCAGCAGATCGTTGATTTCGAGAACCGTCCCACTGACCGGGGCGTACACATCGGAAACGGCTTTCACCGATTCCACAGCGCCGAATGGGTCATCCTTGACGATCTTCTCTCCGACTTCGGGCAACTCTACATAGACAATGTCGCCGAGCTCTTCCTGGGCGAATTCCGTAATGCCGATGGTCGCGGTCTTCTCTTCCACGAGCACCCATTCATGTTCCTTGGAAAATTTCAGTCCTTCAGGAAACTCCATCACGAACCTCCTTAGATTCTTTGGCCTCGCTGTCACCGACGGTAGAACGGCAACGGAACCACTTCGCATCTAACCTTGCGGCCGCGGATCTCCACGTCGATCGCGTCGCCGATCCCGGCCGCTTCGCTGGCGACGTAACCGAGGGCGATCGACTTGCCCAGCGACGGTGACTTCGTTCCGCTGGTGACCCGGCCGACCGGCTGGCCGTCTTTAAACAATGGGTAATCGCTGCGCGCGATGCCGGGCTCGCGCAATTCGACTCCGACGAGCCTGCGCTTCACCCCTTCTTCCTTCTGCCTGACCAGGACCTCTCGGCCAATGAAAGCAGGTTTGGAAAACTTCGTGACCCAATCCAACCCCGCCTCCAGCGGTGTGGTCGTATCATCAAGCTCATGTCCGTATAGCGGATACGCCTTCTCTAGCCTGAGGGTATCCCGCGCTCCGAGACCGACGGGCACCAATCCCTCCGAGGCGCCGAATTCCATCAAAGCGTTCCACAGCCGTTCCGCATCGCCGGATTGGCAGTAAAGTTCGAATCCGTCTTCGCCCGTGTATCCCGTGCGGGCGATCAGGCAGCGGATGGAGGCGACATCGCCAAACCCGAAATGGAAAGATTTTATCTCGCCGAGCTTGAGCGCGGTCAAGGGCTGCAAGATTTTTTCCGCCAACGGCCCCTGCAGGGCCAGCTGCGCGTAGCGCGCGCTTACGTCGGCGACCTCGACCTTTCCTACGGCGTGGTCGCGGATCCAGCGAAAGTCCTTATCGCTGTTGTCCGCGTTGACGCAGATGAGAAAGTGATTGGGCTCCAGCCGATAAAAAATCACGTCGTCCACGACCCCGCCGCGATCGTTGAGCAGCAAATTATATTGGGCTTGGGATACTTTCATGCGTTCCACGTCGTTGGCGGAAATGCGCTGGCAGAAATCCACGGCATCCGCGCCCTCAATTTCTATTTCACCCATGTGGCTAACATCGAACAGCCCAGCCAGGCTGCGCACGGCCAAATGCTCCTCGATGACGCCGCGATATTGGACCGGCATTTCCCAGCCGGCGAACTCCACGACTTTCGCGCCCGCGCGCCGGTGCGCGGCGTAGAGCGGAGTTCTTTTCAAACCCTGCGTCACATGTGTCCCGACAAATTGTAGGTCGCGCGCCTACCGCTCCCGTTGCAGGGAATCCTTGGCCGCTTTTAGGGTGTTGTAAAGGAGCATGCAGATCGTCATGGGACCGACGCCACCAGGCACCGGGGTAATCGCTGAGGCGCGCTCTTTGGCGGTTTCGAACTCAATGTCGCCGCACAGCTTGCCACTGGGCAAGCGGTTGATGCCGACGTCGATAACCACCGCACCCGGCTTGACCCAATCGCCCCGCACCAAGCCCGCCTTGCCAATGGCGACGACTAAAATATCCGCGCGCCCGACCTCGTCCCGCAGGCTCGCGGTCCGCGAGTGACAGATCGTCACCGTGGCGTGCTTCTCAAGCAGCATCAAGGCCACCGGCTTGCCAACGATATTGCTGCGCCCAACCACCACGGCGTTTTTGCCCTTGGGATCGCACCCCACGGATTCGAGCAGCCTGATGATCCCCATCGGCGTACACGGCCTGAATCCATCGCCCCCGAGCAAGAGCATACCTTGGCTTACGGGATGGAAGCCGTCGACGTCTTTGTACGGGGAAATCGCTTCGAGAATTCTCTCCGCTCGGATATGGGCGGGCAGTGGCAGTTGAACCAAAATCCCGTGGACGTTTTTGTCCTTGTTCAGTTGGTTGACCACCGCAAGCAGCTCTTTTTCCGAGATCGTCGCGGGCAGCAGGTGCTCGAACGATTTGATTCCCACTTCCTTGCAGGCCTTTTCTTTGTTCCGTACGTAAATATGAGACCCGGGATCGTCTCCGACCAAAACAACGCCCAATCCCGGTGCCATTCCCCAGCGCCGCTCCAACCCTTCGACCTCTTCTTTGATATGTCTTTGAACGTCTTTCGCAACGGCCTTGCCGTCAATGATCAATGCCATGCGTTACTCCACAACAGGATTGAGAAATCTATACAGAAAAGAAAAAGTTTGTAAAGAAGTGATTTTCATATTTGCATGACATGGAGCCAAGCAAAGGTCAACCCCTGAGATCCTCTATTCTTTTTTGGCTGTTGGCTGAATCAATTAAACGTCACGCAATCAAGTTGACAGGGGCTTCCTTCTGATGTGATTTGAAGGGACCATAGGATTTGGGGTAGGATTCATGTTAATGCCCACGGTCCTGAGGATAGGTCGCTAATGATTTTTCTCTAGTACGTTTCCCCGGATTTACGTCCAGGGCTTTTCTCGGAATGCGAACTTTGTTCGTCCGAAAAGTGCGCCCTGCGTCGTTCCCGCGAAAGCGGGAACCCAGCTTCCCTGGATTCCGGCTCGCGCTAGCTATCGCCAGCTTGGCCGGAATGACGACCCCGCGCCCTTTTCGGAACCCGATACACCACCCGGACTCACGTCCGGGGTTCGCTAAGGTAAACTGGAGGAATGGTATGAGTTCTTTGGCCGCTGAGAAAAGGGAGCCGCGGGCGAGAAGGGTCGCCGTAACTGAAGAATCCTTGACGGTGGATTTGGTGGACGGACGCACGATTATCGTGCCCTTGGTTTGGTATCCCCGCTTGTGGCACGGCACGCCCGAGGAGCGCAATCGCTTTGAGATCTTTGGGGATGGGACGTACATCAACTGGCCCGATTTGGACGAGGACTTGACTGTGGCCGGCCTCTTAGCCGGTCTTCCCTCCGGCGAGAACCCCCAATCGTTGAAGAAGTGGCTGGCATGGCGAGGGCAGAAAAAGCGCAAGTCGAAATAACCCGGTCTCATCGCGTTCCACATTACCCCTGATGGCCAATGAAATAAACATCGTGAAAATTTGTATTGCGTGCCCAGAACAAACTGAAAGTGATCAACGAACCTACTTGGATTTCATAGCGGAAGGGTTAAAGCATTTTTTGCAGCGTGAGTGTTAGGCGCCGCTACTGGGCTCGCGTATGAACGGCTTGTTGTCTTTCGTGATTCTAATTAGAAACCGTAGCGCCTCATTCACTGACTCTGCATTCGGGAACGCTTCGGCTACATCCGGCTCTAAACGAACCACTGAACCGCCGAAACTCTTACGACCAGGACCGAGCTTGCGTACCTGTAAACTCCTGAGGTCGTATTCGGGTCGCAGTTGATCCTTCATCTCCGGGTTAACCTTCTTCATAGGCTTTTCTCTCTGAAAGGGTGACTTCTCTGGCGCTAATCAAGCGCACAGATTCTCCTCTTTCTGTGTACGACACAATCAGCAAACGATTTTGCCGCGACTCGCCCACAATAACATAGCGATGCTCGTCATCTGAGTGATCGGGGTCGTAAAAGTCCACATAGAGTGGATCATCGAAAACTGTTTTTGCTTCGTCAAATGAAATTCCGTGATCCGCCAAATTGGCTGCTGCTTTTTTCTCATCCCACTCGAATT
>JAUYJC010000256.1 GCA_030688735.1 Deltaproteobacteria bacterium | reverse complement strand
CGCAGTGGATGCCCAAATCAAGGCCCCGGACGACAAGCCCACCATCGGCCTCTTGCTCTGCAAAACCAAGAACCGCCTCGTCGCCGAATATGCCCTCTCCGGGATCGGCAAGCCCATCGGCGTGGCGGAATACCAACTCGTGCGCGCACTGCCCGAACCGCTGGATACCAATCTGCCCAGCATTGAGGAGATCGAGGCGGAGCTCAGCCGCCTGCCTACCGGACAGGCAAGCGAGGAGAATGAACGATGATTCGGCTCACCACGACGCTGCGCAAACAGCAGGCCGAGGCCACCTGCCTTGCCGGTAGGCAGGCGAAGCTCGACGCCGCCACCTGCCTGCGCCGAGTCTTCGGCAGGCAGGTCGCCGCTAACCTGCCCGCCTGCCGAAACTTTGGTGAAGGCAGGAAGGAGCTTGGGTATGGCGGGTGAGTGGCGCGAGGCAACCCTCGATCAATTGGGCCGAATCGTCACCGGCAAGACACCGGCGTCGAGCGGCCCAGGATTTTTTGGCGGCGACGTACCGTTCGTGACTCCGACAGACTTTGACGGACGCAGGGTGATTGAATCGACCGGACGATACCTGACCGAACAGGGGGCAGATGCTGTCAGCGGCTCACGGATTCCGCGTCGAGCGGTGATGGTTTCCTGCATTGGCTCCGACATGGGAAAGGCGGTGGTAGCTGGCCGCGAGTGTGTTACCAACCAGCAAATCAATAGCATCGTAGTCGAATCCGGCGACGATCCCCTGTTCGTCTACTACAACCTGAGTACTCGCAAGGCAGAGATACGGGCGGCTGCCGGCGGATCTGCACAACCGATCCTCAACAAGTCAGCGTTCGGTCGGATCGAGATTTTCCTACCAGCATCAGCCGAACAACGCGCCATCGCCCACATCCTCGGTACGCTCGACGACAAGATCGAGCTGAACCGGCGGATGAACGAGGCGCTGGAGGCGATGGCGCGGGCGCTTTTCAAGTCGTGGTTCGTGGACTTCGATCCCGTCCGCGCCAAAGCCGAACGCCGCGACCCCGGTTTGCCCAATCCCGTGGCCAACCTCTTCCCCGACCGCTTCGAGGACTCGGAGCTGGGAGAGATTCCCGCGGGGTGGAGGGTAAGCGATCTCACGCAGGTAACAGCACAGATCACGAAGGGAACTACCCCGACGGAGACCGATATGAGTAACGCCACCGCTTCTGATGCGCGGATCAACTATCTCCGAGTAAATGCCATCGCAGAGAATGGCTCAATTCTCTACGACAAGATAACGAAGATTCCCGAAACCGTTCACAAGGGCGCGCTGAAGCGCTCCATTCTTCGGGCGAATGACGTGGTTTATACAATCGCAGGAACGATTGGTCGAGTCGGTGTCGTTGAAGACGATTTGCTGCCTGCTAACACAAACCAAGCTGTCGCGATAATTCGCCCCAAGCCCGGACTAATTCCGCCAGGCTTCTTAGTGCTGACCATGCGCCAGCAAGCGTTCCAAGAGGAGTTGCACAGCAATATAGTCCACGCTGTCCAGGCAAACCTGAGCCTCGGAATGATTTCGCGTGCAAACGCAGTTTTCCCTCCTCTGGACTCGCTGGACAAAATCTTCAAGCCGATTGAGGCTCTCTTGCGGAAGGCGAGCGCGAACCGCAGAGAATCCCGCATCCTCGCCGCCCTGCGCGACACGCTGCTGCCCAAGCTGATATCCGGAGAATTGCGACTGTCGCACAGTATCAAACAGCTATGGCGTTAACAGTCAAACAAGGCTTTGAGAAACTACGGCAGAACTTAGAAATCACTGGCCTGCAAGAGGAGACAGTGTCAACTCGTCAGCAAAATGTTCGGGAGGCCGTAGAAAAAGAAATGACAGTGCTCGACTCTTTTCTTACTGGCTCCTACAGGCGCAGTACGATGATCGCGCCTCTAGGCGAGTCGGACATCGACATCTTTGTAGTCTTATCTGCGAACTACTACGAGCAGAATGGCCAGGGTTCACTCCTTGCTAAAGTAAAGCAGGTTCTTCGCAAGACCTACACAAAGACCCCCGACATAAGTCCTAACGGTCAAGCCGTCACTATCACCTTCACGGACTTCAAAGTGGACGTAGTGCCTGCCTTCAATCGGCAAGGTGGCGGTTATTTAATCCCGGACAGCGTTGGAAGACGCTGGATTCCGACCGATCCAAAGAAGCACGTTGATTTGTGGTCCGAGTCGAATAAGGTGCACAACGGTAATTTCGTCCCGCTGATCAAGATGATTAAGGGGTGGAACAAGAAACACAGCACGTTGCTTCGATCGTTTCATCTGGAGTGTTTGGTTCGGGGAATCCTAACGAATGTAACGATCTCCGACTTTCCGTCAGGAGTTAGATACGTGTTCGAGCACGGAAAATCCAAAATTAACGCGGCAGTGTATGACCCAGCGGGATATGGAAGCGACGTCGGCTCATACGGCACAATCCTCAGCAAGTTCGCCGCCGCGGGAATGTTAGACGCCGCCTACAAGCTCGCTTATCAAGCGGAACAATTGGACCGCGGTGGACAGACGCAATTAGCTTTCCAGTATTGGCGGAAGATTTTCGATGATTATTTTCCAGCTTACGGCTGACTAGCATGATGTCCTTACAAAACAACATTGCATCCGAGCAAAACTCCGCCAGAAAGTTGGATCAACTCGCCGCAAAAACAGAGCTCTATGCCGGCACGGAAAAATTGGAATTGCTTCAGGCTTGTCTCCCGATTTTAAACGCTGTCATTTGGCCACCTTTGTTGGCGTGGAAACCCGGACTGAGTGTCTGGTCGGCGCTCAGTGGCTTCGCAGTTCCTGTTTTCGACGCTGTAGCCTGCGAACCCCTCCAAGCTTTGTGGAAGCGGCAAGCAGCTAACATTCAAGAGTTGTTTGACTGCGAACTACTGGGTCTGGCTTGGAACCCAGTCGGCATAGGTGAGCAACCAAACGAGGAGGAAGTAGCTGAATACGCCCGGCGATTTCGGAGAAAGGGCGGGGACGAATCAAAGCTGAAGGATTGGTATTCTTTCAAGTTTGAAGACCTCCCGCTTCCGTTTGCCCGACTAATCTGCCAACGGTCAAACTGTTGGTGGGATGCGAAGCTGCGACGATATTATGCAAATATAATCGTCGCACTGACCTCGATACTAGCCGTTTTCGCACTGGCTATCGGTTTGGTTGCTGGGTTAACTCTGGAGAAATTCATCCTTGCCGTAGTGGCGCCGATTGCTCCGATGTGCCTATGGGGAATACGCGAGTTCAAACGCCAGCGTAGTGCGGCTGAAGAAGGCGACCGCTTGCTGCGGCACGCCGAGGCAGTTTGGCGAGAAGGATACAACGGCAAGTTGAGCAAGCCCGAATTAGAAAAGGCATCGCGCGATCTGCAAGTCCACATTTATCATAGGCGCCGAAGCACCCCCGTGATTCCGGCGTGGCTCTATAGTTTACACCGACCCGAATACCAAGAGCTCATGGTGAAGGGAGGCAACGAGATGATCGCGAGATACCGCACAAAACACGACCAACGATCTCAGGAATAGCGATGTCTAGTTCCTTTACCGAAGCCGTCGTTGAAGACGCCGCGGTCGCGTGGTTAAGGGAGCTTGGTTACGCGGTCAAGCACCTGCCTGCGCCGCAAAATGACACAACGCGGCAGGCAGGCGGCCCTAGGATTGCGCCGGGTGAATTTCTCCCCGAGCGGACGTACTACGGAGAAGGGATGCGGCGGTCTGAGGGCGGCAGTTAGTGCAAAAAATGCAACAACCCAAAGGGAAGCCAATGTGCAAAAAATGCATATTGCTTTGAAGCGGCAGGACTACGGTCAGGGGTGTTGCCTGGATCGTGGACGGCAACTGGTGCAAAAAATGCGACGGTTCAAATCGTGGGCAGTATGCAGATTATGCATACAGCACCCAGGGAATCTAGTGTGGAAGAGGCGCTAGAAAGAACCGTTTGATGGCTGAGATTAACCTAACTCAAACGGAAGCGGACGCTCTGATTGCGATGGAGAAACATCGTGTCAACGACGAGCGATGGGATTATCCTATTCTTGGGGGATCAGTTAGCATTCCACTAATCTCCGCCGACAGGAGAGAAAACTTCATTCTCGATGTGAGCCGAGGTAAAATTAACCTGGCTAAAGGAACGTACCAGAATCGCGCTCGGCAGGTTGTCGTACTTGTCCGCTTGGACTTTGGAGGTCAACCGCATCGGAATCCAGACGGCGAAGAGCTTGAGTCACCCCACCTTCATGTGTATCGCGAGGGATACGGTGACAAATGGGCCGTACCTGTTCCAATCCACACCTTCCCCGATATCACGGATACATGGAAAACACTTGAGGATTTCATGCGATTCTGTAACATTGCAACTCCCCCATTGATTGAAAGAGGACTCTTCTCGTGATTGACGAAGTGCAGAAACTCTTGGATCAGTACGTTGCCTGGTTAAAAGACAAGACGGCGTTACGGCAAATCCAGGATTACGTTGAAATCACCACGCCCTATGTCGATCGACATAATGATCACTTGCAAATCTACGCCAAACGAGAAAATGGTGGCTACCTTCTATCCGACGACGGATATGTCGTTGGGGATCTAAGGTTATCTGGCTGTGAGCTTGAAAGCAGAAAAAGGAAAGATCTCCTTCGTCTTACGCTGAACGGATTTGGCGTTCAGTTGGACGGGGATGCATTAAGTGTCCATGCGTCTCGAGACAACTTCGCATTGCGGAAGCACAATTTGGTTCAAGCCATGTTGGCGGTCAATGACCTCTTTTATCTGGCTGTTCCCATGGTGGCCAGTCTTTTTCTGGAGGACGTTGCTTCTTGGTTAAGCCTGCACGATATACGGTTTACGCCTAAAGTGAAGTTCACTGGCAAGAGCGGCTATGACCATCTTTTCGATTTCGTAATCCCGGCCTCAAAAAAAGAACCAGAGCGCATCCTACAAGCGATCAACCGTCCTAATCGAGACACAGCTCAGTCAGTAGCCTTTGGATGGATTGATACGAAAGACGTTCGGCCTCCAAACTCCCGTGCGTATGCATTCCTAAACGACTCCGATCAGACTCCTTCGGCAGCCGTCGTAGACGCGCTGAAGAGTTATGATGTCCATCCAGTTCTCTGGAGCGGTCGTGAAGATGTCAGGGAGCAGTTGGCCGCCTAGTGTGTTTACTACAAGCGCTAGAGGGTTAATTTATCGCAAACTCGTGTAGCGAGATAATTGATGCGTAAGCTTGTGAAAGACTGAGCGTTTCTTATTTAAACGCTAACCAATGCCAGCCTTTACCGAATCGGTCGTCGAAGACGCCGCGCTCGCGTGGCTAGAGAGCTTCGGCTACCCGGTTAAGCACCTGCCTGCGCCGCAAAATGAGACGACGCGGCAGGCAGGCGGACCGGAGATCGCGCCGGGAAAACTATTATCCGAGCGGACGGCAACTCGTGCAAAAAATGCAACGGTTCAGTTGGGCAAATTGGGGCCAGGGAACTGTTTCCGGGAAGGAAATAGTTGGACGCTGAGCTGCCAGTGCCGTTGAACGGCGAAAAGGGGAGCAACTATCGAGGATTACTCGGTGGTTCAAAAGGAGGCCAAGTCACGCGTGGCTCGACGTAAAAGGCCGGGGAATCTCCGCTCAAGGGAGAAACCTTCCGCACCGATGCAAAGCTCGATAAGCGGCGGCGGCGAGATCGTCCTTTACGAGGCGCCGGACGGTCAGATCCGTCTGGATGTTCGGTTGGAACGGGAGACCGTTTGGCTCACTCAGGCTCAGATGGTGGAACTTTTCCAAAGAAATCAGTCGGTTATATCTCGACACCTTCGCAATGTTTTTGCGGAGGGAGAGATCCCTGAAGAGAGCAATATGCAAAAAATGCATATTGCTTTTTCAGACAAGCCCCTAATTCTCTACAGCCTGGACACCATTATTTCCGTCGGCTACCGGGTCAATTCTAAACGAGGCACCCAGTTCCGAATCTGGGCGACCCGGACACTAAAAGACCACTTACTCCGCGGCTATACGCTCAACGAAAAGCGGCTCCGCGAGAAGGGACTCGGCGAGATCGAACAGGCGGTTGGCGTGCTCGCCCGCACTCTCACGCAACACGCGCTCGTCACCGACGGGGCCGGGCGGTGCTAGAGGTCGTACAGCAATATACGCGCGCGTGGCGACTGTTGCTTGAATACGACGAAGGAAGGCTTTCGGAAAAGCCGACCCATCCGCTCAAACCTACCTCCGACCTATCCCTGGCGGCGGCGAATGGAGCCATCGCTCGTTTGCGCGAATCACTTGCATCGCGTGGTGAGGCGACGGCTCTTTTTGGTCAGGAACGTAGCGACCAGCTCAATGGAATATTGGGTGCCGTCGAGCAAACCTTCGGCGGCGCGCCGCTCTATTCGACGGTGCAGGCGCGGGCCGCCCACTTACTCTACTTCGTCATCAAAGATCATCCGTTCGCCGACGGCAACAAAAGGATCGGCACGTTACTGTTCCTGGAATATCTGCGGCGCAATCGATTGTTAACCCGACCGGACGGCAGGCCGCGGCTTGCCGACAACGCGATGGTTGCGCTCGCGCTTCTCGTCGCCGCGAGCGAACCCGCGCAGAAGGATCTCATGATCCGGCTCATTCTTAACCTGCTGGAGGATGGCGCCGGATGAGCAGCTTCACCGAATCCGTCGTCGAAGATGCCGCGCTCGCCTGGCTGGAGAGCCTCGGCTACGCGGTCAAGCACGGGCCTGACATAACGCCCGGCGGCGATATCCTCACCCTGATCCCTTCCCAGTGGGAGAGGGAAAACTATTCGCAGGTGGTGTTGGCGGATCGACTGCGCCAGGCGCTTATGCGACTCAACCCGGTGCTGCCGGCGGAAGCGATTGAAGACGCGTTCCGAAAAGTCATTCGGCTCGACGGGGCGACGCTTGATAGTAGAAATCGTGCGCTCCATCGATTGCTCGTGGACGGTGTCAACGTGGAATATCGGGTAGATGGAGCCATCCGTGGCGCGCAGGCTTTTTTGATCGATTTCAAAGACCCGGACAACAACGATTGGCTCGCAGTCAATCAGTTCACAGTCGTTGAGAACAAACACAACCGCCGGCCTGATGTCGTCATCTTCGTCAACGGC
>JAUYJC010000242.1 GCA_030688735.1 Deltaproteobacteria bacterium | reverse complement strand
GGCGAGCCACAGCGACATCTGCGACGCCGACCCGCCGCCGACACGCAGCTTGTCGAGCTTCTTCTCTTGCCCATGCAACTTTGAAGAAAAACCAATCACCGACATCAGTGCGATACAAATTATTGAGCGCTGAATCACCATACGTCTCCCCTCATTCTCATAAAATGACCGTTGCCATTTCGATCCTGTCGACGGCTTTTCGTCTCTGACTCGGGAAACTACAGATTTGAGATATACCACATCCGGCACGATCATTGCCCCCCTTAACCTGAGGTTCTTTTATGACAAGCTTCCATAGCCGGCGGCGGGGAAGTTCACGCTCGTGGCAAAAGGCACTCCGACCCTGGCGCCCAAAAGGCGCCGCTCATTTATAACTGAGCGATATCAATTCCCATCACGCTTGCAGCTGCGTTGGCCCAACGGGCCGCCTGGCATGGAGCCTAAGGCTGATTTTTTCCGCGGAACGCGAGTCGCTAAACATCAACCCAACTTCCGCACTATTTTGACCAATTCGGGGGGGGGCAGGGCGGGGTCAGACATAACAATGGATTCTGCTGAAAAAGTCCCATTCCAAAAATTAGTAAAAAATATTTCGCTCACAGAAGGCCTATAACGAACGAGCGGAGCTTGGTTAATGATTTTGTTCATCCCGAATTTTCGGGAACGAGGGGTTTTTCAGCAGAATCACAATGACTACAATCTTTCGATCGCCATTTTTTTCCCCAAAAAAAAGGGGGTAAGTCCGCTCTTAGCTCTTCACGGGCTCGACGGTGACCGGATCACGATGATCGGCCCGACAGGGTTGAGGGCGTACAGTTGCGGCGGTGTTGTGACCGGACGTTGCCCGAGATCGCGGAATATTTCGGGGTTGGCAGTTAGTCGGCGGTGAGTTGGAGCTGCCGTGCGATAGGCGCCGAGATAGCCACGGAGAACAGGTTCAGAGATCGGATTGAAAATATTACGGCCATTATTCATCAACTCTAGACTTGATCCCAATCCCCCCAATCCCGAGGCATTGCCCCCCTTGACCTGAGAAGCGATTATGACAAGCTTCCATCGCTGGAAAGGAGACAGCATCCTATGGCAACGCAGAAACCACCTATCGTTATTCAAGGAGGCCGGCTCATCGACGGCAACGGCGGCAAGCCGGTCGACAACGCCACCGTGGTGATCGAGGGCAACCGCATCAAGCAAGTCGCGGCAGGCAAAATCGATTTCCCCCGCGAGGCTCGAGTCATCGACGCCGGAGGCAAAACCATTCTACCGGGTTTCATCGATAACCATATCCATTATCGCGGCTTCATGGGCGAGATCTTGCTGGCCTACGGCGTGACTTCCGTGCGCGATCTCGGCAATCCCCTCGAATGGATCCTGGCGCTGCGCGATGCGATCAACATGGGAAAAATCACCGGGCCGAGAATTTTCGGCGCGGGCGGCGGCTTTTACGGCCACGCTACCGCGGCGCACCATATGGGCGTGGCCAACGTGGACGAGGCGCGCGCGATGGGTCGGAAACTGGTTCAGTTGGGCGTCGACTATTTGAAGATTCACCTCGGCGTTTCGCTCGACATCATCAGGGCCGTGGCCGAGATCGGCCGCGCCGAGAACATGAAGCTCACCGGCCATCTGGAATCCAATATCTTTCCCTACGTCGAGGCCGGCATCGACGGAACCGAGCATGGCAGCGGCAGCGCCGAGGCGACGATTCGGGACGAGAAAAGCCTGAAGACTTTGGCATCGTGGGAGACTTGGTTGATCAAGTTTCTCGGCCCCTGGACGCTTGCGGAGAGAAAACATTTTCCCGAGGTGACGGAGTTCCTGGCGAAAAAAGGAACCTTCATCGAACCCACGGCGGTGCTCTGGGGAGCGTCGTTGGGCATGCGAGAGAGGTGGGAGAAGGAAGATTACGAATGGCTGAAGAACCCAGGGCTTGCCTATATCTCGGAGAGCGAACGCATCCTCTGGCTCGATCACTATTACCTGGCCTATGGGCCGAGAGTCGCTCATGACGTTAAGGACGAGGTCATTTTCGGCGACGGCTATTCCTACTACGGCATACTGCCGCAAGACGAGATGAAAGAAGGTTTCAGGCGGATGGGCGAATTTATTTGCCAACTGGTAAAAGCGGGCGGTCACGTCGTTACCGGCACGGACGCGCCCGCCGTGGCGCCCGGCATCAGCCTGCACCGCGACATGGAGCTTTTAGTCATGGCGGGCTTGACGCCGATGCAGGCGATCCAGGCAGCAACCAAGACGGGCGCCGCTTACCTCGGCAAGGAAAAAGAGCTGGGAACCGTGGAAGCGGGCAAGCTCGCCGACGTTGTGATCGTCAACGGCGATCCTTTAGCTGACATCACCCAGACGCGGCGCGTCGATACTGTGATCAAAGACGGCGAGGTCTTGGACACCTCCTACCACGCCTGGTTCAGCGATCTCATGCCCCGACCGTACGGTCAGGATTTTTACGGCTACCCGGTGCCAAATCTCGAACGGATTTCCCCAGTGGCGGGCTCAGAGAAAGACAGCGAGGTGGTCTTGAATCTCAAAGGCAAAGGCTTCTTCCCAACCTCGGTGGTTCATTTCGGCGCCACGCCAATTCCCACGCAGTATATTAGCCCGCTTGAGTTGGTCGCGAAAATTCCTTCGCGTGCGCTGCGCGGCGGAACGGTCCCTGTCTGCGTCGTCAACCCGAAACCATACCAGCTCCGGCACCGGGGCGGTACTTCCAACGCGCTGTCGTTCGTCGTCAGATTCGCACAGTAAGCTAAACGGGGAGAAAAATGATGGAGGGCATCTTGGGGTCTCAAAAAGTTGATGTGCCGCAAGAACATTTCGATCTGTTATTCACGCCGGTTGCTTGCGTTGTCTCGATAACCACCGTCGATACGGCCAACCGAGTAAACGCAGCTTCCTTCGCGACCTGCGTGAGGGTACACCACGAACCCACTTGCATCGCGTTTTGCGTTGACTCGCACAAGGACACCTATAGAAATGTTCTCGCGACCAACGAATTCGTCGTCAATACCCCCCTCATTCGATCGGGAGATCTTGGAGAAGGTCAGGACACTCGGGATCCCCTTTGCTCCCGGCGTGAATGAGTTGGAAAGGGCGGGGCTCACCGCCATCCCGTCAAAGGTAGTCAAACCCCCTCGCATCGCGGAGTACAAGAGTCACTTCGAATGCCGGGTCGAATGGACCAAGCAATGGTTCGATACTCGCTTGATGGTCGTTGGAAGAGTCGTCGTCGCCTCAGTCAATAAAGATTGCATCGACGCCGAAGGCCGCGTTCTCCTGAACAAACTGCGGCCGGCGCATTACTGCGGCCAGGCTTATTCGGGAGACAACAAACACCGATTTGTCGCGTCGTATGAAGTGATGGATGTGGACACGGTCTATGACGGACCTGAAGCCAAGGGCGAAGATCCTCGTGTTAAAGCCAAATCATAAAGCCACAACCATGGAACGCCCGCACCAATTTCGCGTAATGAGAAAACGATACTCCAAGCGCGCTATCTTTTTGACGCTCATGATCTTGTGCATCATGATCTGGCCGGGACCAGACACGCATGCGCAGACCCGATCGTTTTACGAAGGCAAGACGGTCAGGCTAATCATCGGTCCCGGCGGCGGTTACGATTATTGGGGGCGGCTGCTCGCCCGCTACATGGCAAAGTACATACCGGGAAATCCCGCCTTCATCGTTCAGAACATGCCCGGCGCCGGTTCTGTGATCGCGACGAATTACGTCTACAATGTCGCCAAGCCCGACGGACTGACGGTCGGCATGCCCACGCAACAGATTTACATGGGCGAATTTGTCGGTAACAACGAGGTGAAGTTCCAGATGCGGAAGTTTTTCTGGATCGGTTCGCCTGATCGCAATCCCGCCATTCTCTATATGCGCGCGGACGCTCCCTATAAATCCATCGACGATGTAATCAAAAGCAAGGAGCGTCCCAAGTGCGGCGGCACCGGCTGGGAGAGTTCGAGCCTCATCGTCGCCTTAGAAGATGCCATCGGAGCCAAATTCGAATTGGTGCTAGGTTATCAGGAAGCCAACCAGGTCGACTTAGCCGTCGTCAGAGGCGAAGTCATCTGTCGCGACCTCGGTTTGACGGCTCATTTTAGTAGGGAGCCCTTCTTATCGTGGCACGAGAAAGGATTCGATCGACATCTGCTGCAGACCGGCCGGAAACGAGATCCCCGCGCCGCCGACACGCCGACTATTTTTGAGCTTATGGATCAGTATAAGACGACGGATATCAACCGCCGCGCGGTGGAGGTCTTGACGGCTGGAGAGCAGTTCGGCCACCCGATGATGGCTCCTCCCGGGACGCCGATAGACCGGGTGAAAATTCTGCGTGAAGCTTATTTGAAGGCGATGAGAGATCCCGAGCTCATCGCTGAGGCCCAGAAGGCGCGCTGGGTGACCGAGCCCGTGTCAGGCGATGAGCTTCAAGCCGTGGCCGAGCGCATAATGGTTCAGCCGCCGCAAGTCGTAGAGCAAGTCAAAAAGATTCTGCGAGTGAAATAGGCCCGGCGAAAACAGGCTCGTGGGATCTACGAAACCCAGAGATTCTGAGACACTTGGTTGACTGAGCAGCTTCGCACTCTGGCAACCAGCGTGCGTGCCCACGGCAACAACCCAACGCTCGCGCGCAAACGCGGCATCGACATTTCCAAAAAGTTCACCCCTCTCTTCCAGTCACGGAAAACGACGCAGCAGACGGCGAAGAACGGGTCCATAGCGCCGTTCGATCATGTTTGCAAATTAGAAGTGAGACTTCTAATTTGCAAAGCCTGTCTCCGCATTCTCGCTCCGGTACGTCAAACCATCCAATTCCGAAGACAAGGCGCGGCGGGCACGGAACTGTTAGCCGACTCCTCTCGCGTTACTCGCATGCGAGATTGTTTAGATGTCCAGGCACGGCCCCACAACCACCGGCCGGCCCCACAACCACCGGCCCCACAACCAAACTCAAAGGCGCCCGAATATACAGAAGCAGCTTTCTGCCTTTGTCGGATTGGGTCATCACAGACGGCTTTACAAATCATCGTCTCCATTGTAAAAGCAGTCCCAGTGACAGCGTCGCGAACCGATACAGAATGAATGCAGTTCTTTACGGGACTAGATAATCTTGGTTCTGTGAATAGATGCCCGCACGCAAAGTAAGACCCCAATGAAAGCAGATAAGAGATTTCAGGAAGTTCTGGACGCGTTCACGGGACAGGTTCAGTTGGTTTACCATCGATTCGCCGACAAGAAGCCCGTCATCGAGTTGGAGTTGCCAGCCCAACGGATCGCTGCGTACGCCCACTCTGAATATCTGAAAACGTTGAGCCCTCGTTCGCGAGCGATGCTGAAACGAGATTACGCCCAAGCCAAAGCGAAATGCCAGATAGTGCTGTTCGTCAGAGATAACGACGCGAGGACACTCCGATCATGTCGGATACCGATTGAATCCATCGACTACGCGGAGGTGTGGTAGGAGCGTGATGGACAAATCACAGAACAATGCGCTCCACCGAACAGCCGCGAGCCGTCGTGTTTGCCGATGCGCCCTGGCTACCGAGCACCGGATTGGATGCCGGAGCTTTTGGGATGTCGGCGGCTGTCCGTGAGCTTGAACGTTGGCGTTAGCCCGGCGTGAAGATGGTTCGTGACCGTATGAGCAGTATTGAAGAGATTGCGTCGCAGACAATTCGCTCTGGTGGAGATGCCGTGGAAGTCGAGTACAAGGACGACTACAAAGAGGTGTTCCCCGTCGCAGGACGAGTTGGAACTAGCGTCGGCATCCGGCTAAGCAGCTCCAGCCCGGAAGCGAAGTCGTTACGAGAAGGTTTATATAGGATTGCGAAGAAGAGGCAGCGCATCACTGTTGGTGGGCGTGAATACGATCTCCGATGTCGGATCTACGACAGTTTCGGTGAAGACGCCTTTCGCCTGGAATGGAAACCCGTAAAGCCCGGATCAAAAGTCCGCCGCCAGAAGAGCCGCTCGTAGCGCGTGGACACAGACCGCAGCTTCGGTTACGAAACATCATAGGGGCAACGGAAGGCTCGATGCGGGCTAACACGCCGATGAACTTGGCGCCGCTTCCGTGCCGCGCCGTTTGCACCATCGCTGATCGGCACAGCTCGCAAAAAACGTTTGTCTGACCGATTTCATTTTATGTGCAGTACCAAAAAGCCCAAGAGGAGTTACACCTGTTAGAGGACAGACTTCACCGCTTACAACAAAGCTATCCGCTGGGCGCCAAAGGTTTCACCAAAGCGGGGATTCGGAAGATGATTGCTCGGCTGCATGAAGAACTTGCGCTGTATGAGGGCAGCCAAGAGATTCACCAAACCGATCCCGCATAATTGACATCGGGTTCTAGCTGTGAGCGGGAAGTAAATCACCGTCTAACCAACCCGCTGCACCGTCTTGCCGCCCGGTTGAGGATCGAATTGAATCTGAAAAAACCCGTTTGGGCGGTAAACGGTGAGCGGGCGGCGTTGGGTCTCGCCAAAGACAACCCGCCCAAGGCCGCCTGAGAATTAGCCGCGTTGTAACGGCCGAACTTCTCACCTCCGTCAATTCAGTTCGCACACGACTGCCGCCATTATAAAATCGCAGCCCGCAATCTGTCAGACCGGCAACTTCAGATTCGCGACTCGCGATCCCGCTACGCGGTCTAGTCCATCTGCCTTCTCAAAAAAGTCGGGATGTCGAATTTGTCATCCTCGTCTTTATCCCCCGCGAGCTGAAAGTTGGTCTCTTTCAAGGTCACCGTCTCGGTGTCGTCGCTGCCCGGTTTCTTTCGCTGCCAGGTGGGGGCGTCTTGATCGTCGATGATGGTGCCCAGGTGAATGACCTTTCGGTTCTTCGGCGGCGCCGGCCTGACGGTTGCAACCAGCGGGGCGCTTACGGGTTTGACCTCTACCTTGTCCTCGCCGAATCCGGTGGCGATCACGGTGATGCGGATCTCATCTTTGATGTTTTCGTCGATCACCGCGCCGAAGATGATGTTGGCGTCCTCGTGGGCCTCCTCCTGGATCATCGAAGCGGCCTCGTTAACCTCGTGCAGGCAGAGGTCCGGGCCGCCGGTGATGTTGATGAGCACGCCGCGGGCCCCCTGGATCGAGATGTCTTCGAGCAGCGGGCTTGAGATCGCCTTTTGCGCCGCTTCGATGGCGCGGTTCTCGCCGGAGGCGGAAGCCGCGCCCATCAGCGCCAGTCCCATCTCCGCCATCACCGTGCGCACGTCGGCGAAGTCGAGATTGATCAGCCCCGGCGTGATGATCAGATCGGAGATGCCGCGCACGGCTTGCAAGAGCACATCGTCGGCTTTATGAAACGCCTCCAGCATGGTGGTGGTCTTGGCGGCGATGCTCAGCAGGCGCTGGTTGGGAATGACGATCAGGGTATCGACCGTCCGCTTGAGTTCTTCGATTCCCTGTTCGGCTTGGCGCAACCGCTTCTTGCCCTCGAAGATAAACGGCTTGGTTACCACGCCGACGGTTAAAGCGCCGACTTCCCGCGCCACCTGCGCGATCACCGGCGCTCCGCCGGTGCCGGTGCCACCGCCCATGCCGGCGGTAATGAAGATCATATCCGCGCCTTCGAGATATTCGCGGATACGTTCCTGGTCCTCCATGGCGGCGCGCCGCCCGATCTCCGGGTTAGCCCCGGCGCCTAAACCTTTGGTGACCAGGTTGCCCAGTTGAATCCTGATCGGCGCAAGGCTCTCTTCGAGCGACTGGGCGTCGGTATTGGCCGTCATGAAATCGACGCCGCTGAGTTTAGCGCCGATCATGGTATTTACCGCGTTGCCGCCACCGCCACCAATGCCAATCACCTTGATGCGGGCGGTCATCGAATTTCGCTCTACCAGCTCAAACATAGACTTTCCTCCTCCAAATTAAAGGTCAATAATGTTGTTTACCGACTAAAAAAACTCGCTCAACCAATCGGACATGCGATGTTTAACCTTGGAAAAAATCCGCTCATCGTGCATGCGGAAAAAAGTCCGCTCCTGCCGCTTCATGCCGTGGAGCAGCAGGCCGATGCCGGTGGCGTAAACCGGGCTGGCAATGATGTCGACTAAACCGCCCACGTGCATGGGCACGCCGAGCCGCGTCGGCATGCGAAAAATTCCCTCCGCCATCTCGACGGCTCCCGACAGCAGCATCGATCCGCCCGTCATCACTGCGCCCGACACCAGCGTGCCGTCAAAACCCGTCTTGGCGATTTCCTTTTGTACGAGTTCGAATAGCTCGTCGAGGCGCGGTTCGATGATCTCGCAGAGGATTTGCCGCGAAACACTGCCCGGCGCTTTACCGCCGATGCTCGGCACCTCGACCCGCTCGTCGCCCGAGGCCATGGATGCTTTGGCGAAACCATAGCGATGTTTGATGCGTTCGGCGTCGGCGAAGGGCGTGCGCAGGCCGGCGGCGATATCGCTGGTGACATGGTTGCCGCCGATGGCGATCACCGCCGTGTGTTTGACCGCGCCCTCGTGAAAAATCACCAGATCCGTGGTGCCGCCGCCCATGTCGATGAGCGCGACTCCCAGCTCGCGCTCCTCGTCGGTGAGCACGGCTTCGGCGGACGCCAGCGGCTCCAGGACGATGTCGGCAACATTGAGATCGGCGCGGTTGCAGCTCTTGACGATGTTCTGCGCCGAGGTCACGGCGCCGGTGACGATATGCACCCGCGCCTCCAGGCGCACGCCCGACATGCCGAGCGGTTCCCGGATGCCGTCCTGGTCGTCGATGATGTACTCCTGCGGCAAAATATGGAGCACCTCGCGGTCCAGCGGAATCGCCACCGCCTTGGCCGCGTCGATGACGCGATCGACGTCGCGCTGACTCACCTCTTTGTTTTTCACCGCGACGATGCCGTGGCTGTTGAACCCCTTGATATGGCCGCCGGCGATACCGACAAAAACGGTGTGGATTTCACAACCGGCCATCAGCTCCGCTTCTTCGACGGCCTTTTTGACCGAGGCGACCGTGCTCTCGATGTTGACGACTACACCTTTGCGCAAACCCTGCGAGGCATGGGTGCCCACGCCGATGACTTCGATCCCTTGCTCGGTCATCTCGCCGACCACGGCGCAAACCTTCGAAGTGCCAATATCCAGACCGACGACGACGTTGTTATTCTTTCCCATAGATCTCTTCGCGGCGCTCAGAATCGCAAATTTCAAATCTCAGATATTCGTTCGCGGACTCGTGCTGGCACGGCTCGTCTACCTTTGAACTCTTGAACCATTGAACCCTTGAACTTTTCGCAGTCGCGCCACGGCTTGGTTATTAAAACTCACGTCCAATGAAGCCAACCGCTCCTCGTTGCCCTTCCACAGGGCGAGCACCCGATCGAGCCGCTTAAGTTTCGCGTCCCAGTCGCCCCAGCCCATCTTCAGCGCCACGGGGAAAGCCGTGGTATAAACCACCAGGCGCCCCGACTCGTCAAAATGAATCTCCGAGAGCGTGCGCGAGTCTTTGGCCATCAAATCGCCGAGCCGGACGGCTTCCTGAATTCTTCCGCGCAGCGTCGGATTCGTTCTGGCGAGTTGCTCGGGACGCAACCCGGTCAACAGCGGAAAGTTCACGTTCTCTCCCGCGCCCACTTCCTTAAAGATCACGCCGTCAGCATCGACGTAGTAGAGCTGCCCAACAGCGACGATGGCCCTGGGGGTGCGTTCTTCCACTTCGATAACGACGCGCCGGGGAAATTCGCGGCGCACCAAGACGCGGCGCACCCAGGGGTGCTTGGCGACTTTCTTTTCGATCGCACCGGGCTCGATCTTCCAGAGGTTCATGCCGCGTTTGAGTCCCGCCATGGCGACGATCTCACCGCCGCCGACCTTCTCGCCGCCGCGCACCTGAATCTCGCGCACGAAGAAATAGCGATTTTCGAAAAACATGGCGGGCGCAGCGGCGGCCGCGGCCGTCAAGGGAGCGTGCCAGCGATAGGCCGCGAACCCGAGTATCGATAGAATGGCGCCGCCGCCGAGCCAGATAAGTGCTCGGCGCACGCGCCCTGCGTTTCGTTTGTGGTTGTCTCTGCGGTAGAGTGTGAGTTTCATCGCTGTTGCTCCGGCTTACTCTACGTCCCATTCTCCGAGCCGCCTGACTTCCGCCACCAGCTCGACTGCGAATTGTTTTTTCACCTCGGCGCGCACCAGTTCCATTAACCGGTGCACGTCCTCGGCTTTGGCTCCGCCCAAATTGACGATGAAATTAGCGTGACGCTCCGAGATCTGCGCCTGGCCGATGCGCTTGCCTTTGAGTGCCGCGGCCTCGATCAATCTCCCAGCGAAGTCCCCCGGCGGATTGCGGAACATGGAACCCGAATTGGGATAACCCGAAGGCTGGCTGCTTTTTCGCTTGGCGACGAGCGCGTTGACTCTCGAGCTTACCTGGGCCGCTTCTTCCTTGCGCAGGCGCATGCGCACGCGGGTCACCACCGCCCCCGCCGGCCAATGGGAATCGCGGTAGGTGAAAGTCATGTCCTTGCGGGAATAGCGAATCGCCCGCCCGTCTGAATCGATGCCTTCCACGCCGTCGACGATCTTTTCGAACTCCGACCCATAAGCGCCGGCGTTCATAACCTGAGCGCCGCCCACCGTGCCGGGGATGCCCTCGGCGAACTCCAAACCGGCGTAACCTTTGCGCGCCGCCTCGCGCACTAACTGCGTGAGCGCGCAGGCCGCGCCCACTTCGAGCCACACCACCTCGCCTTCTTCTTTCCACTCGGCGCGCTTGAAATCTCCCGCCAGGCGAATGACCGCGCCGCGCACGCCGCGGTCGCTGATCAGGACGTTGCTGCCGTTGCCGAGGAAACAGATCGGCGTACGATGGCGTTTTAGCAGCGGCAACAACTGCGCCAAAGCGGCGCCGCTTTCAACCTCGATGAAGTAGTCCGCCGGTCCGCCGATTTTCATCGACGCATAGCGCGCCAGCGGCTCGGCGAGTTTTACCCTGAGGCCGGGAATCTCCTTCAGCTCCCGTGCCAAGGGTGAATCGTAGGTTGGTGTGGTCATTGTCAGCAGCACGCGCAAATTGGAGTGCTGGAGTACCGGAGTGCTGGGCCTATTGTCCCCCCAATGCTCCATCACTCCATCACTCCAATTCTCCACTCTTTGTCCCGTTCACTTCAGCGCCTCCACCAGCGCGTCACCTATCTTATAAATATCGCCGGCGCCCAGGGTCAGCACGATATCTCCGGCGCGGAGCTTGCCGGCAAGATGTTTCGCGATCTCGCTCTTGTCCGGAATGAATTCGATCTCCAGATGGCCCTTTCTCTTGATCGCCTGGTACAACGTTTCCCCGGAAACTCCGGCTATCGGATCTTCGCCCGCCGGATAGATCTCGGTCAGCACCAATCGGTCGGCGCCCTCGAAGGCGGCCAAGAAATCCTCGAACAGATCGCGCGTGCGGCTATAGCGGTGCGGCTGAAAGATCACCGTCAACGGCCGCTTCCAACTGTCGCGAATCGCACCGAGGGTCGCGCGGATCTCGGTGGGATGATGGCCGTAATCGTCGATCACCAAAATCCCCCTGGGCTCGCCTTTAATTTCGAAGCGGCGATGAATGCCGGTGAAAGCGTCCAGCGCGTTGGCCACATGGGAAAACGGAATCTCCAGCTCATGGGCCACGGCGACGGCTGCCAAGGCATTGGTGGCGCTGTGGCGGCCGGGCAAATGCAAGCGCACTTTGCCCAGCGCCTTACCGCTGCGCAGCGCGGTGAACTCGGCGCCGGCCGGCTTGAGCATGAGGTCCTGGGCGGAAAACTCCGCCTCCGATGACAGGCCGTAAGTCGCAAACCGCTTCTTCACTTTGGGCAGAAGCCCGCGCACGCCGGCATCGTCGAGACAAAGCACCGACAAGCCGTAAAAGGGCACCTTGTTGACGAAGGAGAGAAAGCTCTCGTTCAGGCGCTCCATCGATTGATGGAAATCCATATGTTCCCGGTCGATGTTCGTCACCACGGCGATGGTCGGCGTGAGCAATAGAAAACTGCCGTCGCTTTCATCGGCCTCGGCGACGAGAATTTCCCCCTGGCCCATCTTGGCGTTGCTGCCGAGCATATGCAGCCGTCCGCCGATGACCATCGTGGGGTCCAGGCCCGCCGTGCTGAGCACCGCCGCGACCATCGAAGTCGTGGTCGTCTTGCCGTGGCTGCCTGCCACCGCGACGCCGAACTTCATGCGCATCAGCTCGGCCAGCATCTCGGCGCGCGGGATCACCGGAATCTGGCGGCGGCGCGCCTCGAGCACTTCCGGGTTGGAATATTTGACCGCCGTCGAGATCACGGCCACCGACGGATCGCTGGACAGATTGGCCTCCTGGTGGCCGATGGACACCTGGGCGCCGAGAGCGCGCAACCGGCGCGTCGTTTCGCTTTCCTGCAAGTCGGAGCCGGTCACGACGTAACCCAAATTCAACAACACTTCAGCGATACCGCTCATGCCGATGCCGCCGATGCCGATGAAATGAATTCGGTGTTTCTTCTGCAACATGAAATGGCACTCACCCTAAGCCCTTTACCCGCGCGCCAGCGCGTAACATTCCTCGACGATCCGCGCCGCCGCCTCCGGCCGCCCCAACGCGCGCGCCGCGCCGGCCATCCGCTCCAGGCGCTCACGATCGGAAAAATAGCCGCGAATGCGCCCCGCCAAGACTTCACCCGTGAGCTCCTGATCGAGGATCATGTCGGCGGCTCCGTGATCTTGCAGCGCCTGCGCATTGCCGCGCTGATGATCGTAGATCGCGTAAGGATACGGCACCAAGACGGCCGCCTTGCCGAAGGCGGTGAGCTCGGCCACCGTGGTCGCTCCCGCGCGACAGACGATCAAGTCCGCCTGGGCGTATGCCTCATCCATCTTGTCGATGAAGGGCGTCACCTCCGCTTCGAACGGCAGCGCGGCGTAGGCGTCTTTGATGGCGGCATAATCCCCCTGTCCGGTCTGGTGCGTCACCCGCATCGTGCCCGCCAAATCGACCAATCGCTTCAGGGCATCGACGAATGCGAAATTGATCCGGCGCGCGCCGGCGCTGCCGCCAAAGACCAAGAGCGAAAAATTTTCTCCCTTCGGCAGCTGCGGCAATGTTTGCCAACGCACCGGGTTGCCGGTCTCGATCACGCGGGCGCCGGGAAAACAGCCTGCGCTCTCGCCATAAGCGGTGAACACGCGATCGACCCAGCGCGCCAAAAACTTGTTGGTAAATCCCGGCCGAAGGTTTTGTTCCATGATCGCGCAGCGCATCCCTTTCAATCTTCCCGCCAGCAGCATCGGTCCCGAAGCATAACCGCCCAAACCGAGGATGCAGTCGGGGCGAAACGCGCGAATGATTTTTAGCGAACGCAGCAGGCTCGCGGGCACGCCGGTGAGCGCGTCGATCAAGCCACGCAGGCCGCGTCCTTTCATCCCCTTGACCGTCAAAGTCTCCAGCTTGAATCCTTCTTTGGGCAACAGGCGAAACTCGATTCCCTGTTCCGTGCCGACGAATAAGATTTCCGTCATTGCGTCCCGCCGTTGAAATTCGCGCGCCACCGCCAGCCCCGGAAACAGATGGCCGCCGGTGCCGCCGCCGGCCAGGATGACGCGCATGGTTAGAGTCTCCTGCGCGACAGCCCCAGTAAAATTCCCGCCTCCGTCAAGTTGATCACCATAGCCGAGCCGCCGTAGCTGATGAACGGCAGCACCAGTCCCTTGGTGGGCATGAGCCCCATCACCACGCCCATGTGAATGAGCGCCTGGAGCCCCAACAAGATCGTCAAGCCGAACGCCAGATACTGCTCAAAGGGTTCTTCGATCCGCGCCGTGAGCCGAAACCCGCGCAGGATGATCACGGCGAAAAGGCCGAGAATCGTCAGCGCGCCGAGCAAGCCCAGCTCCTCGCCGATCACCGAGTAGATAAAATCGGTGTGGGCCTCGGGCAGATAAAAGAGCTTTTGCCGGCTTTCCCCCAGCCCGCGCCCGAGAAACTGCCCGGAACCGAAGGCGATCAACGACTGAATAACCTGGAAGCCGCTGCCGGAGGCTTCACGCCAGGGATCCCAGAAGGTCATCAGACGGCGCAGCCGATATTCGGCTGTCAACATCGCGTAAATCAAAACTGGCAGCGCTATCAGACCGGTGGCGAGGAGATGAGGGACACGGGCGCCGCCGATAAAAAGCATCAGGTAAAGCAACGCGGCTAAAATCAACGCCGTGCCGAAGTCGGGCTCCAAAAGCAGCACTCCCAAGAAAATTCCGCCGACGATCAAGTGGGGCAGCACGCCGAGCCGGAAGGTGCGGATCGTTTCTTCCTTTTTGGCCATCGAGTGGGCCAGGTAAAAAACCATCGCCAGCTTGGCGAGCTCGGCCGGTTGAAAAGCGAAACCGGGCAGCGCCAGCCAGCGCCGGGCGCCGCCGCGGACCAGACCGACGCCGGGGATCAAAACCAATACCAGCACCAGCAAAGTGAACCCTAATAACGGATAGGCCAGCCGCCGGTACGCCGAGGACGGCACCAGCGCACAAGCGATGAGCGCCGACCCACCGATGCCCGCGGCGATCAACTGTTTGCGGAAAAAGTAGGTGCCGTCGGCGAAGCGCTCCTGCGAATAGAGGTAGCTCGTGCTGAGCACCATGGTGATACCCACCGCCAGCAGGCCGGCGATGGAGAGCAGCAGCCATTTGTCGACCGCAAATCCGTCTCTCATAGCGACAGCACCAAATGTTTAAAAATCTTGCCGCGTTCGGCATAGTTCTGAAATTGATCGAAGCTCGAACAGGCCGGCGATAAAAGCACCACGTCGCCCGGTTGCGCATGCGCGGCGGCATCGCGCACCGCTGACTGAATGTCGTTGACAATGACGGTCTCGGTTAAATCTCCGAGGGCGCCGGCGATGAGCTCTTTGGCCGCGCCGAAGAGAATCAGCCGGCGGATTTTCTGTTTGATGACGTCGCGCAGCGGGCCGTAATCGCCGCCCTTATCGACGCCTCCGGCGAGCAAAAGCACCGGCGCGGAAAAACCGGCCAGCGACTTGACCACCGCGCCCACATTGGTGCCCTTGGAATCGTTGTAGTAGCGCACGCCGTCTTTTTCCCGCACGAACTCGAGCCGGTGTTCAAGCCCAGGAAACGCTTCCAGAGTTCTCTGGATCGCTTCTCTCTCAATGGCCGCGGACTTGGCGACGGCAACGGCGGCCATCATGTTTTCCTTGTTGTGCACCCCCTGAATTTTCACCTGGCGCAGGGGAAAACGTTCTTCGCTTGCGCCGTCGCGCCAAACGATTTCGTCGGCCGTGGCAAACACGCCATTGCCGACTTCCGCAAAGCCGAACGAAACGACTCGAGACCTGAGCCGGTCGCGCAGCGCCCACACCAACGGATCGTCGCGGTTTATAATCGCCACGTCCGTCGCCGTCTGGGCCGCGAAGATGCGCTCCTTGGCGGCGCAATAGGCTTGGTAGCTCGGGTAGCGGTCGAGATGGTCTTCGGTCAAATTGAGCAGCACCGCGACACGCGGCCGGAACTCTTCGACCCATTCCAGTTGGAAGCTGCTGACCTCGACGACACCCCACTCCCAGTCGCCGGCCACCGCGCAGATAAACGGGGCGCCGAGATTGCCGCCGACAAAAACTCTTTGACCGCTCGCCTTGAACATCTCGCCGACTAATGTCGTCGTGGTGCTCTTGCCATTGGTGCCCGTGATCGCCACCAGGGGCGCGCGAAAAAACCGATAGGCCAGTTCGATTTCGCTCAGGACCGGGATGTGCCGTTGCGCAGCTTCTTTGAGCAGAGCATTTTCCTGCGACACCCCTGGACTCGGCACGACCAAGTCCAGGCCGGTCATCCATTCGCGCTCCTCACCGCCCAACAGATAGCGAATCGGCAACCCCGCCAGGCGCGTCACTTCCGGTGCAAGCTCTTGTTCGTTTCTACGATCGCTTACCAACACGCGGGCTCCTTCGCTGACAAAAAAACGCGCGCATTCGCTGCCGGTACGCGCCAGGCCGAGAACCAAGACTGTCTTGCCCTTAAGCTCCATCTTTGCGAACCGAGGATCGATGATCGAGGATTGAGGATAGCGATTCTCAATCTTCTATCTTCCATTCTCCATCCTCCATTCTCGACCTGTTGCGCTCTTCTTCATCTTAGCTTAAGCGTGCTCAGGCCAATCACCGCACAGATGAATCCGATAATCCAAAAGCGCACGATGATTTGCGGCTCTTTCCAGCCTTTGAGCTCATAGTGATGATGGATCGGCGCCATCAGGAACACCCGCTTGCGCCGGAGCTTGTACGAGGCCACCTGGAAAATCACCGAGAGCGCCTCGGCGACGAACACTCCGCCGACGATCATCAGCAGAATCTCGTTCTTGGTCATGACCGCGACGACCCCCAGAGCCGCGCCGAGCGCCAGCGAGCCGACATCGCCCATAAACATCTGCGCCGGATAGGCGTTGTACCAGAGGAATCCCAACCCTGCCGCGACCACGGCGGCGCAAAAGACACTCAACTCGCCGACTCCGGCGACGTAGGGAATCTGTAAATACTCGGCCAGTTTGAGATGCCCCGTGACATAGGCGATCACCGCGTAGGTGCCCGCGGCGATCATCACCGGTCCGATTGCCAGGCCGTCGAGGCCGTCGGTGAGGTTCACCGCGTTGGACGCACCGACGATGACGAGCATCGCAAACGGGATGTAAAAAATGCCCAGATCGGGGTGAAAGGTCTTGATGAAGGGGATGGCCAATACCGTGCTGAATCTGGGGGTATAGTAAAGCGCGACGGCGACGAGAAAGGCCAC
The DNA here is from genome assembly GCA_030688735.1 of Deltaproteobacteria bacterium. GTDB lineage: Bacteria > Desulfobacterota > Binatia > UBA9968 > UBA9968 > JACPFE01. The sequence goes on along the minus strand of JAUYJC010000242.1, from coordinate 10,324 downwards.
GGAAAATTGACCGAGGAGCTTGGCTCGCGGCGGCATCCCTTTGCTGTTTTTCCGGGTGAGCTTCAGATAGTCATCGGCGAAGCCCACTGCGCCCGACCCCACGGTCGCGAGCAGCGCAAGCAGAATGTAGGAATTCGTAATGTCCGCCATCATCAGCGTGGAGAGCACCAGCGCCGCCAGGATCAGCGCCCCGCCCATCGTCGGTGTGCCGGCCTTGGCCGCATGGGACGCCGGGCCGTCGTCGCGGATGTGCTGGCCGATCTGCTTTTCGGTCAGCGCGCGAATCAGCCAGGGACCCAACAAAAACGACACGAGGAGCGCGAGCAACGCCGCCATCGCCGCGCGGAAGGTGATGTAGCGAAAGACGTTGAAGCCGGAGTAACTCGTGGAGAGCGGAAAGAGCAAATGGTAAAGCAAGTCCAATCTCCTAGGTCTTTTCGCCCTTGAGCTCGTGCAGAACTTTTTCCATTTTCATGCCTCGGGATCCTTTGAACAGGAGCCAGTCTCCTCGCTGCACCCGATCGCGCAGGCGCCGCGCGAGGTCGGTGTGATTGCGGCCTATAATGATTTGCTCCGCCCGCATGCCGCTCTGCAACGCGCCCTTGCGAACCTCCACAGACCGATCGCCGAGAAGATACAAAGCATCGACCCCCGCCTTGGCCGCTCTTTGGCCCAACGAGCGGTGCTCCTTGGCGCTGTGCTTGCCTAGCTCGAACATGTCGCCGAGAACCGCGATCTTGTGTCCGCGGCAATCGATCTCGGTGAGTGTCTCGAGCGCCGCGTTCATCGAAGTGGGATTGGCGTTGTAGGTATCGTTGATGATGCCGACGCCGCGCCAAATTTCGATTTGCATGCGCATGGGAAACGGCCTGACTTTCGCCAAGCCGCGACGAACGGCGACCAAGCCGACACCGGCGCCTAGCGTCAGCGCCGCCGCGCCGAGCGCGTTGGTAATGTTGTGCCGGCCCAAATAATTGAGCCCGACTCGGCATCGTTCGCGCCCGGCTTGCAAAGTAACTTCCTGGCCCTGAGCGCCGCGCATGCGCTGAGACCTCGCGCGCACATGGCCGCGATTACCGTAGGTGATTTTTCTCCCCTTGAAGCGCGCGCCGAGGCGCTTTACCCAGGGGTCGTCGAGATTCACGGCAATCGCGCCGCCGGCGCGGATATTTTGGTAAAGCGCGCCCTTTTCTCGGGCAACACCGGCCAAACTATTCAACCCTTCGAGATGCGCCGCTCCCACTGACGTTATGATGCCCATGTCGGGGTCGGCGATTTCAGCCAGCCGCTGGATCTCGCCGGGATGGTTGGTGCCGAGTTCGACCACGGCCACCTTGTCCCCTCTGCGCAAGCGCAGCAGCGTCAACGGCAGACCGACCAAATTGTTAAAGTTCCCGTCCGTCTTCAGCACCCTGCTGCGTAGCGATTGACCGTCGAGCCGCGCTTCTTCGAGAATCGCCGCGACCATCTCCTTGGTCGTGGTCTTGCCGTTGGAGCCGGTAATCGCCAGCACCTTGGGGGCGATTTTTTCCCGGCGGTAATGCGCCAGGTCGCCCAACGCCCTCAAGGTGTCGCGCACCCTTACCGCTGTCGCCTGTCCCAACGCAGACACGGGCATCGACCGATGAATAATCACGCAGCGGGCGCCGCGGCGCACCGCCTCGCCGACGAAGCGATGGCCGTCGTGCCTTTCTCCCTTGAGGGCGACAAAGACCGACCCGTTCTTGACTTTATTCGAATCCGTCATGACTTCTCCGAATCGTGTCCCATGACCCTGGCGCGCGATCTTGCCGCCGGTCGCCGCGAGAATTTCTGCTTGGCTCCATCCCATCCCTCGTTCTATTATCCTCAGAAAGCTTTCGCAGCTTGCGCAAATTTTCCGCTGGCTATTCCCACTGCCTGGACCATGCCCCGAACTCCCTTGCTCACCACGAAGATCACCCTTCGATTGAACTCAGGACAGGCTCCGGATACGAAGGTTTCGGAAATTTTGTTCTTAAACTTCGTGCTCTTCGTGTCCTTCGTGGTGAAATCTTTTCCCTTTCACATGCGGCTCAACCTGGCTGGGCGCTTACGGGGTGGCAGGCCGCGCCAACTCTTCGCGCGCCACCTCCCGGTCATCGAAATGAATCTTCTTCGTGCCGAGAATTTGGTAATCCTCGTGGCCCTTGCCCGCGATCAGCACCGAATCGCCCGGCTGCGCCGCGTCCAAGGCGATGCGAATCGCCGCGCGCCGGTCGGCTTCGACGTAATAACCTGTTTCGAGTCTTGATTTTCGAGTCTCGAGTTCGGAAACCCGAAACCCAAAACCTGAAACCTGAAACTTTTTTAAGCCGGTTTTTCGCACGCCCGCCTCCACCTCGTTCACGATCACCAGCGGGTCTTCGGTGCGCGGATTATCGGAAGTGACGACTACGACGTCGCTCAGCCGCGCGGCGATTTCGCCCATCAGCGGCCGTTTGCCACGATCTCGATCACCGCCGCATCCGAATACCGTAATGAGTTTTCCCGGCGTCACCGAACGTACCGCCCCAAGGACTTTTTCCAACGCATCCGGCGTATGCGCGTAGTCAACCAGGATCGTGACGCCGAGATCGTTCGCCACCTTTTCCAATCTGCCGGGCACCACTCGGAGTTGCGCGATTCCCTTGGCGACGGCGTCCGTATCGAGCCCCAGAGCCAAGCCGACACCGACCGCAGCCATAATATTTTGCAGGTTCGCCGCGCCGATGAGGGGTGAAACACACTCGATGGTTCGGTTCTTCGCGCGAATTTGCCCTCGAAGACCTGCGACGTCCCGCACGACGTTCAGCGGGTGGATATCCCACTGCCGGCCTTCGCCGTAGCTCCAGATCTCCAAGTTCTCGCCACCCAGCTTGGCGATCAGTTCTTGCCCGCGCGGGTCGTCGGCGTAAATCACCGCCGCTTTGTTTCGCTTCGCGCTAACTTTGAGGTAGTCGGTGAAAAGTTTGCTCTTAGCCAGAAAGTAATCATCCATGTCGCGGTGATAATCGAGATGATCCCGCGACAGATTTGTAAACACACCGACGTCGAAATCCAACCCGCGCACTCGCTCCTGGACCAAGGCGTGGGAGGAAACCTCCATGGTGACCGCTTTTACGCCCGCACCGAGCATCTTGTCCATGAGTTCCTGCAAATCGAGCGACTCCGGCGTCGTATGATGCGCCGGAACCTCATCGCCGCAATACCGATAGTTGATCGTACCGATGACGCCCGGCTCGATGCCGGCGGCTCGAAGCATCGATTCGATCAGATAGGTGACAGTCGTCTTGCCGTTAGTGCCGGTAACGCCCACTAAGTTTAGTTTTTGACTGGGCCGCTGATAAAAATGTGCCGACCATTGCCCCATGACGCGCCGAACATCCTTTACCCGTACGAAAGCAACCCCCTCCGTTTCCGCCGTTCTTCGCGCGCAAACGATCGTCGCGGCGCCGTGCTTGATCGCCTCCGGAACGAAATCATGGCCATCGGACTTCTCGCCCGGTATGGCGAAGAAGATTTGGCCGGCGCCGACCTTGCGAGAGTCATAGGCCAGGCCGCTTACCTCTTGATTGCGATCTCCATTGACCTCTTCCACCTCAACTAGCATCAAGAGTTCCTTGAGGCGCATCGCCGTCAACCTTGCAGGTTCAAAACCAGGACTCCTGCTTCATTCCAACGGCCGCCCGGCGCCGGCGCCTGCTTGATAACATAACCGTTTCCGTGCATTTGCACATTGACGTTCATCGAACGCGCCTTTTTCACCGCCTCCCGCAGGCTGAGACCGACGAAATCGGGCACGGAATTCGAACCCGCGCCGAACGCGTCGTTGTTTTCTTTTTTTGGCGGGGGCCGAATGGGAATTCCCGCCTGCGCAACCGGCGACGGCAAGGCATCCGCCTGCTGGGGCGCGACGGCCAGATGACGCAGCGCGCCGCGGGCGATGTTGCGAAAGACCGGAGCCGCCACCACGCCGCCGTAGACGTTGACCTCGGGCTCATCGACGAGAACCAGTACCACCAGCCGCGGATCTTCCGCCGGCACGAATCCGACGAACGATCCGACGCGCTTGCCCGCGGCGTACCCGCCGTGGGCAAGATCGGCCTTTTGCGCCGTGCCGGTCTTACCCGCCACTTCAAACCCCTCGACGCTCGCCATCGTCCCCGTGCCGCCGGCGTTGGTGACTTCTGTGAGCATGGACGCAAGCATTCGCGCGGTTTTTTCCGATATCACCCGCCGCACCACATGGGGCTGATTCTCGACCAAAACTTCGCCCTTCGGGCTGAGCACGCGGCGCACGACGTAGGGCTTCATCAAAAAGCCGCCGTTGGCGACCGCGGCATAGGCCATCGCCAACTGCATCGGGGTCGTAGAGATCCCTTGGCCGAAGGCATGTGTGGCGAGGTCCACCGCCGACCAAGTCTCCGGCTTGCGCAGCAAACCGGGCACTTCTCCCGGCAAATCGATGCCGGTTATTTGGCCGAAGCCGAATTTTTCAATGTATTTAAAGTAGCGTTCCTTCTTGAGCTTCTCCGCGACTTTGGTAAAGCCGATATTGCTCGACACCTGGAGAATTTTGGAAAATGGCAGCCAGCCGTACGGATGGGTGTCGTGGATGATTTTCCCGGCGTAGGCGTATTTTCCCATCTCGCAGTAGAAAAGATCCTCTTTGCCGACCACGCCCTCTTCCAAAGCCGCCGCCGCGAGCACGGTCTTAAACGTCGAACCGGGCTCAAAGCCGTCCGTGACCGCGCGGTTGCGGCGCTGCTGTGCCGTTTCCTGGGAAAAATTATTGGGGTTGAAAGACGGAAAATTGGCCAGGGCGAGCACTTCTCCGGTAAAAGGCTCCACGACGATGGCGACGCCGGCCTTGGCGCGGTATTTGGTAATGGTCGCCTCAAGTTCCTTTTCCGCCAGGTGCTGAATGGAACTGTCAAGCGTCAAATGAATATCGCCGCCCGGGGGGATCTGTAGACCTTCGACGCCTTGGACCAGGACCCGGCGGCCAAGGGCATCGCGCTCGATCAGCGACGATCCGGCCTCGCCGCGAATATAATCGTTGTACTGAAGCTCCAATCCTTCCAAGCCCACGGAGTCGCGGTTTACGAATCCGATGACTTGTCCCGCGAGCTGTCCCTGCGGATAGTACCTATTAGGCTCGTAAAACATTCCCACGCCTTCAAGATTGAGCGCCTGGATGCGATCCGCTTCGGCGGGAGAAACCTGCCGCTTGATCCAGACAAACGGCTTCGCCGCCTGAAGTTTTTGCCTGACTTCATTGAGATCGAGACTCAGTATTTGAGCCAAACTCCGGCTTATCCCTATGGCATCTTGGATGCGGTGAGGCCGGGCATAGACAGATTGGGATTCCAAGCTCACCGCCAGCGGTTCACCAGCGCGGTCAAACACGGCGCCGCGCTTGGGCAGCACGATCCACTCTTTCAAGTGCTGCCGTTCGCCGAGCCGTTTGAAGCTTTCTCCTTGCCATATTTGAAGATGGATAGCGCGCCCGCCGACGATTGCCACCAAGGCGATAAACAAGATTTTCGCCAAGCCGAGCCGGAAACGAATCCCTTTATAAGAACGTCTCATGGGAGGACGATCACCTGGCCTTTCTCAGGCGCCACGAGTCCGAGGCGTTTGCGCGCCATGGCTTCCAAACGATCGGGCGACGTCAACGTCGCTAACTCCACCGTCAATTCCCGCCGCTCCTGTTCGAGCTGGCTCTGCAGCTTGCTCGTGGTCGACAGCGCATAGCCCATCCGGACCACCTGGAGCCTTAACCAGACATGCAGCAGAACGACTCCCACCAAACAGAGAGACAACGACAGCACGGCCCAATGATGGCGGCGCCGCTCGCTCCGGGTAGTTCGCGCTTCCGTTCGGCTCTTTACTCTTAGTCTGACACCCTCTGCGGCTGGCATGATCAATTCTCTAGATTCTCTCCACCGCGCGCAACTTTGCAGAGCGGGCACGGGGGTTAAATTCTATTTCACTAGCCGATGGAACCATGGGTTTCCGGGTGAGAAGCTTGACTTTTTGACTCCAGCCACAGCGACAGGTGGGCGCCCGCGGCGGACAGATGCAATCCCGGCCCCACTTGCGAAATGCTGTCTTCACCAAACGATCCTCGAGCGAATGAAACGAGATGATCACCATTCGGCCGTTGGGCTCCAACAGCTCGTATCCGTCCGCTAAAAAAAGTTCCAAATGGCGCAATTCCTGGTTCACCGCGATGCGCAATGCCTGAAAGGACTGCGTCGCCGGGTGATGACCCTGACCACGGCTTCCTTTCACCCGCTCGATCAATTGGGCAAGCTCCGCCGCGGTTTCTAGCGGCTTGCTCCGGCGCTCCTCCGTGATCCTCCAAGCGATGCGCCGCGCTTGGCGTTCCTCGCCGAAAGTCCTGAGGATCTTTTCCAATTCAGCTGCCGGAAACGAGTTGACGATTTGATAGGCGTCCAGCGCTTGGCGCCGGTCCATGCGCATATCGAGCCTTGCCTGCGAACGAAAGCTGAAGCCCCGTTCCTCGGACCGCAGCTGATGGGACGAGGCGCCGAGATCCAAGATCGCCCCGTGCACGGAATGCCAGCCGATCTCAGACAAGATTTCCCGGGCCGCCGAGAAACTCGACTGGCGCAACGTCACGCGGTCCGGAAACCTTGCCAACCGCCGCCGAGCTTCCACCAATGCTTCGTCATCCCAATCCAATCCCAGGACTTGCCCGTCCGGACTACTATCAATCAGAATCTGTTCGCTATGGCCTGCTCCTCCCAGCGTGCCGTCCAAAAAACGCCGGTGCGGCCCGGCATTGAGGAATTGCCCCACTTCCCGAGCCATGACCGGTACATGTTCGTACACCATTCAATGACTGGTCCCGTCGCCCTCCCAGTCGTCGTCAAAACTTGCGACCGCGTCTTCCAGCGAAGTGTATTCTTCGAAGAACCGATCCATGCCCACCACCTTGAATATGTCGCGGAGAAACGGACTCATGCCCGACAGCTTGAGGTCGCCATTGAGGTTTCTTAGAAGTTTCAATCGCTCGAGCAAAACCCCGATGCTCAGGTAATTGATGTGATCGACCGCTTTGAGATTGAGAACGACCTTGATTCGTTCCTTTTCGATCAATGAACCGATAGCGTTCTTGATGCGAATCATCTCGCGAAAATCGATATCGCCGGCGACATCGAGCACCGATATGTCCTGGATAGGCTTTCGCGCTAACATTGATTCAGCTCCTTTCATCAAACCCCTCGCACGCTTTTTTATCCGCTTTTGCTAGAGTCCCAGATCACTAAGAGAATCCGGATCCTGCATTAATTTCTCTTCCGCATCAGCGAAGATCTTTTTCCATGCTGTTTGGTCCCACACGCGAAACTTCTCGAGGGCAGAGACCAAGACCACATCGCGCTTGAGATCGGCGTATTTTCTGAGCACCGGCGGAATCAGAATGCGCCCCTGTTTGTCCAGCGCGCACTCGCACGCCCCGCCGAGATAAAAATTTTGAAACATGACCATGCGGCGTTCGAACTTCGGCTTCTTGCAAACCTCTTCCTCAAAGCGCAGCCACTCATCGATGGGGTAAACGTCAAGGCAACGCATCCCATCGACGACAAAATTAGTGATGACGACCCTTTCGTCGCCTTTCCCGACCAAGACGTCGCGAAACTTCGACGGAACGCTCAAGCGGCCTTTGCCATCGAGCGTATGTTCATAACTCCCACGAAACATAAATTTAGTTGCGACTATGGGATTAAAATGGGAAACAACCCCACTTTATCCCACTTAAGGGCCACTTATAACTTTCTATGCTTCGGCTGTCAACAAAAATTTCTTATTTTTCAGGGTTTTTTGGCCAGCTCTAACAGGTTAACAACATCTTGGTGCCACCATTGAGACTACCCCAACATACAGACCACTGAAGATGTCGGGCCAATCTCTTTGATCTGTCAAAACGAACTTCCCCGCAGCAAGCTACTGGGTGTCGGATGCTCAGGCGAAGTGGGTTCACAGCAAACTGCTGGGAATGAACCCGCAGTGATTCAAGCCAAAGGGGTGGATGAATCTCTCATCGCACCCGACAGAGCTGGCTTTGCCGGACCGAGTGATTGGAATAAGTTCGGTGGGAGTAGAGCGATTTGAGAGTGAGAGTGGGCTAAAGTGGATCGTTAAGCCGGATTCTGTCGTGACCCATAACGGAGTCACAGCGATCATTCATCTTGCCCCGTGATTGCTCACGGGGTCGAGCGACCTTACCCGAGGGTTATGGGCGGACCACCCAACCCTCCTATTTGGTCTTGCTCCAGGTGGGGTTTGCCAAGCGTCCACCATCACTGGCGGACCGGTGAGCTCTTACCTCGCCTTTTCAACCTTACCCCGTGAAACAAAGTTCCTCCCCTAACGCTCCGGGGAATCCGACCTGGATTTGCTCCTCAGCATTTAGAGGAGCCACAGGCACCTTATTTCACGGGGCGGTATGTTTTCTGTGGTACTTTCCCCCGATCACCCGGGGCCGCCGTTAACGGCCACCCTGTCCTGCGGAGTCCGGACTTTCCTCTCTCCACCCAAAGCGGAGAGCGATCGCTTGATCCACTTTAGCCCACCGAATTGCTCCTTACGGCGTCATCGATGACCCGGCTGGCGAGCCAGTCGGCTAGCTTGTTTAATTCTCTCGGCACATGCAGAATACGATACCCGTCAAAGCGACGCAACAAACTCACCGCTCGTTGAAAGAGCACTTTTAGCTTTTCGTCTTTGACGCGATATTCGCCGTTTAATTGCCGAACCAACAACTGCGAATCACTCGGGACGCGGATTCTATTCCTGCCCATTTGAACAAACGCTTCCAGGCTCATCAACAAAGCTTCATACTCGGTGACGTTGTTGGTTGCGTGCCCGATGTATCGGCTGAGCTCTTTCACAACCGCGCCAGTCTCGTCGGAGATCGCCCCCCCCGCAACCCGCTTCTCCCGGGTTGCCGCGTGCCGCGCCATCCACCATCAGAAGCCATTCTTTCTCAATTCCTGCCATGCCTATGCTCGGACTCGACCGCTAGCCGATCAAATTCTCGCAAGCGCCGCATGAACGGCGCATCGTTCCATTTAAGAGAACGCGACTGTAGATACCAAGTCTAATAAGGAAAGAACTCCAACCTGTTTACGCTAAAAAAATCGGTGTGAGATAGCGTCCGAGGGACACTCAAGCCGTCTTCTCTTGTTCCGCCGACGGCCGGCAGTAAAGAATGCGCTGACAACTGGGGCAAAGATGGACCTTGTCGCTCTTGATGAGCTCGTTTCCCAACTGCGGCGGGATGTTCATATAACAGCCCTGGCAGATCCCGCCGGCGACCTCCACCACGGCGGTGCCGCCGCGGCGGGAGAATATCAATTCGTACCGGGAAATCAGATCTCCCGCCACCTGGGATGCAATGGTCTGGCGGCGCGTGGCGGCCTCGGAAACGGCTCGATCAATGCCGGTGATTTGGGACTGCAGCTCTTGCTGCTTTTGTTGCCACTCACCCTGTATCTGCGCCATCTCATCTTCCTTGGCCTTTATGTTTGCTTTGATTCCGTCGATCTCCACCATGATCTGGATGAGGGCTTCCTCCAGCTCTATATTGCTTTGTTTAATTTGATCGATTTCCCGCTGCAGCGCTTGTAGCTCTTTGATGTTCTTGATGCGATTCATCCGCATCCGCTTATCCATAACTTTTTTGCCTTCGTCCTGAAATACTCGGTCTTTTTCCCGGCGCAGTTTTTCTTTTTCCAAGAAAAGAGCCGTTAACGCTTCGACCTCCCGCTTCCTCGCCTTGATCTCCGTCTCTTTGGTCCGGAGCTCGCCCATCAGCCCTTGCTTGAGTCCGGTTTGCTCCCGAATTTCACGATCCACCAACTGTAGCGAAGCTAGGATTTCGATTTGTGCGTGCAACTTTTACTCCCCCGATCAGGTAAAAAAAAATGCACCCCTGGGGGTGCATTTCATCGCCGCAAATGCTGTTCAAAAATGATTGTCTGGGTTTCGCCTTACTCACTCCCCGCCGGTACTCCCGACCATTACTTATCTGGATTTTTCGCGCTTGTCAAAGCGGAGTCCGGCGCAGGGGGCGGTCAGAAACTGGCACTTCATCAGCTGGCAAATCACTTGGCGGAAAACGGCCCGGGTTAACAATCTTGGCGTATACTTTCCTAGCCTCGATTTCCACGCCAATGGGAAAGAACTAACAGTGGAGGGCGTGGATACGCGTTGGGTTTAGGAGAACTCGATGACGAGTTTTTTGCCGGCGAACCAGGGCATGGGAGTGGGAGTATTCGCCAAGCCTGAAGAG
>JAUYJC010000240.1 GCA_030688735.1 Deltaproteobacteria bacterium | reverse complement strand
GGTTTCCTAACCTCTTTCCGTAAACAATCAACAATGTCATTGATGGCCTTCCAGTAGTCCAGTTGAAATAAAACGTGATATGGCGCAACGTTTGCGAGATTAAGAAACATTAGCGGGTCTCCTTCAGCGTTCGAGAGCCAGTCAAAAATCCTCTGCTTTCCATACTCGTCCAGGCTTCTTGCGTCACCTTGGATCAATTCTCTCCAACGAGAGGAGTCGGCGCTAAGTGCTGTTATAAAACGTTTCCGCCAGTTCTTTACCGCGTCTGTGTCTTGCGGCTGGGTGCCGTTCGCAACCCACCACGTTAAGAGTCTTCGGTATTGATCGCGATCCAGACGGGCACCTTGTAGCACAGGCTCTAGTGAGTCAGGTTTGGTGCTCTCGGCTCGCAAATGATTCCGTGATTTTTCGCCATTAATTTGTTCGCTGGCGCGTGTCACAGACCCGTTTATACACTAAGATGGGTTTGAAATGAAAACTAAAAAGGTATGGCTGAGCGTGCGAATTGACCGCGGTGCTTTCACCACGATTCATAAACTTATGGATCAGCAGCAGTTAAACCGGTCTGAGGTTACTCGAAGAATACTGAAGATGGGCCTACAGCAAGTTCGAATGAGATCCATGAGTAAGGGGAGTGGCGGTGTAATCTCGCGCCTGCCGATCTCAAAATGAAAAAGAGCCCCGACGCAGCGAGAGACACAAAGTCGAATAACGGTCCTCAATCGGCAGCGCCAGCGCAGGATAACGCTTTAACCGACGTTGGCAACGCGCGGCGATTTGCCGAGGAGCATAGCTCGGACATTAAATTTTCGCACAGTTCCGGGAAGTGGCTTATTTGGGATGGCAAAAGATGGCTACGGGACGAAACCGGGAAGATTATGGAACGTGCAAAGGAAACGGCGGATCGTTTACTCCAAGCGGCTGTGGCAGAACCCGACCAAGCTAAACGCGAAGCTCGGGTGAAGCATGCAATGAAAACACAGTACGAGTCACGGCTAAGGGCCATGATAAATTTGGCGCAGTCCGAGCCGGGCATTCCAATCACGGAGCCGGACCTCGACCGCGATTCCTGGATCTTGAACGTTTTCAACGGCGCATTGGAATTGAAAACAGGAACACTACGGCGACATCGAGGGGAAGACCTAATAACCAAACTCATACCCGTCCCTTACGACCCCATCGCCACCTGTCCGGCCTGGTGTGCGTTTGTCCAACGCGTCACGGGTGATAACGCCGAGTTGGCGAACTACCTTCAAAAAGCTGTTGGGTACTCCCTAACGGGCAGCATTCAAGAGCAGGTGTTGTTCATATTGTACGGCACTGGCGCAAACGGGAAAAGTACCTTTCTTGTCAGTATTCTTTCACTGTTGGGTAACTACGCCTGCCAGACTCCAACCGAAACACTCCTGACCAAATGGGGAGATCGGATTCCCAATGACATCGCAAGACTGAAGGGTGCCAGATTTGTTACCGCGGCTGAGGCGGAAAGCGGAAAGCAACTTGCGGAGGCAATGGTAAAGCAACTAACAGGCGGCGACAAGATAACCGCTAGATTTCTTTACGGCGAGTTTTTCGAGTTTCATCCGACATTCAAACTCTTTCTTGCGGTGAATCACAAACCGACGATTCGGGGAAGCGATCACGCCATTTGGCGTCGGATTCGCCTGGTTCCATTCAACGTTACGATTCCACCTGACGAGCAGGACAAGACACTTATTGAAAAGCTTAAGAAAGAACAGCGGGGCATTCTCCGTTGGGCGGTGGACGGGTGTCTTCTCTGGCAAAAAGAGGGCTTGGAGCCGCCAGAACCGGTTAAAAACGCAACCGACGAGTATCGCTCGGAAATGGATATGGTCGCTGATTTCATAGCTGAACGCTGCGAATTGGTGCCCGGCGCGAAGACACCTTTTAAGAAACTCTACGAAGCCTACAAGGCTTGGTGTTCAATTAACGGCGAGGACTCAATGTCTAAAAAGGAATTCGGGAGATGTTTAACGGAGCGGGATCTCGCGCCAGACAGAAACAAAACGTTGGGGCGATTCAGGATGGGAATTCGCCTACGCTGAGGTGACGCATGGTGACGCAAGTGACCAAGATTTTGGAAACTCCTCTATAAAGATGATTCTCAGAAAGTTACACAAAACAGCGTCACCATCTGGCACCCGTCACCATCTGGCGAAGAATCCAATCGGGCCGGCTGGTGGGTGTCTCAGACAAGTTATTGACCACGCCTTTCGCAAAGACTCAGAACCGCACCTTTGGAAAGCCAGTGAAGCCGATATGATGAACAATTCATTAAAGGGAGGATCTAAGACAATGCCCCATTGGATGACTTTTTACGACGAATTTCCACACGGTCTAAACACTCCAACTCACCGACCGGAAACAGGTTGCCGCGTGTGCCGAAAGGGCAACTTTTGCAACGACCACGGTTATCTTGTCATGCTCGATATGATCTTCTCCCTACATAATGACCTGACGTTTCTGATGAGCAGCGTACCAGTGCCGCGTGAAACCACGTAGGCAACCCGCTACGACTGGCTTTTTGATTTATTCGAGCAAATCAGAGAGGCGCGAAAGCCAAAGCGACTTACAAGTGCTGCCGTGGCTGGAACGCGGAGGTTCGTTTCGTAAATTTTGGCTCGAATAAAGCTTTCAAATGGATAACGACAAGCTAAGCACCCCCTCCGCCCGTTTGGCTGATGCCGTGGCCGCGATCATCGACAGGCAGTGAGCGAGCGATGGTCAACGTCACGAAAATATATTCAGCGATGAAACGGCGCGGCTGGGGTCGGCGGGATACCTGTGTAAACTGTCACCTAAACAACAAAACATTGTCGAAAATCCTTGACGGTCAGATACCGCGCAGGATAGATGCTCTGTATAGACTCGTTGACGGGCTCCAAATATCGATGGAGGAGGCGCTAGGCAATGCCACCGCATATAATCAAACGCAAAGACCGCAGCTTAACGTGGTACCTGGTGGACGGGGAAGTCAACCGGTCGCTCAAGACAAAAAATAAGGGCGTCGCGGAATTCTTGCTCAAAGAGTATTACCGCGGCAGGTACGGCATGGGCCAAACTGTTGTCACGGTCGGACAATTCTACGAGCGCTGGATTGAGACCAAACGCGAGCCAATCGTAAGACGGAGCACGGTCCAGGACTATCGGCATCATTTCAAAAGATACATTCTGCCCGTGTTCGGTGACATCGATATCCGCAAGGTGGCATTGCCGGACTTAGCCGGGTTCAAGTCCCGCCTGCTTACGAGCGGGTTAAGCGCCAAGACGACGCGAAACATCATTGACGCGAGTTTTCGCGCTATGTGGCGTGACGCGATGGCCGAAGAGATTGTCACGAACAATCCGTTTGCGGCGCTAAAATGGGTAAGGGCGCAACGATCACGACCCGATCCGTTCACGGCCGATGAGCGGGATAAGATCGTCGCCCACTTTCGTGAAAACGATTTTTTCTACTTCCCGTGGGTCTATACGTTGTTCCATACCGGGGCGAGACCGTCAGAGTTGTCGGCACTGGAATGGAGCGACGTTGATTTAGAGACTGGCCGGATCTGGATCACCAAGTCACGGTCACGCGGCGCGGTGGCTTCGCCTAAGACCGCCAAGAGCCACCGGCAAATTGAAGTGACTAACGAGGTGGTTCAAGTCCTTCGGTTGTTACCGTCGCGTGGGCTCGGCATCAAGACCGTGTTCCTGAACAAATACGGCGATCCTGTGGATTCGAAAAAGTGGGGGGAGTGGTATTTGACCCCGGCGCTAAAGAAGCTCGCCGTCCGTCACCGCAAAGCGTACAGCATGCGGCATACGTTTATCACCGAGATGGTAAGGGCGGGACACAACTTAAAAGCGATCGGGGATTACTGCGGGACATCGGTGGCAATGATCGAGGAAAACTACTGTGGAACGCTTTCGCTCTCGATCAATGCCACCGTTTTGCCACCGTCCGCTTTTAACTATGCGGAAAATTTGGTTGCGGGGCCGGGATTTGAACCCGGGACCTCAAGGTTATGAGCCTTGCGAGCTGCCAGACTGCTCCACCCCGCGGCAAATATCTGAAATGAATTCATACCCTTTGGATTGCGCGGAGTCAAGGTAAGGGAGTCGATCGAGTCGAAATCAGTCCGAATTCCGCAGTTGAACATGAGCGAGGGGCGAACCTGGAGCGGCGAAGACACCCACGGGTGCTGTTTCAAAGTCTTTTCTGCCGCTTGGCACAACGCCTTGTTACTCCGACTAAATTCGCACAGCAGCGAGATTTGTCCTTAGCTCAGGGGTAGAAAAGCATTGTCTTCGTTGCGCAAGGTTTGCGCCTCGCGCACAGCGTCACTTTCCCACTGTGGAATCCGGGATCAGTGCAAAGCAGACCTCTCGACGGGGCAACGCGAGAAATCGGCGCGCCGTCGAGTTGTGACCTGAGTATCCAGATGGTAAGTTCATGTCAGTGAAAAAACCGGGCGTCGTTATCGATCAGGAATATTTGAAACACCAACCTGGGGACGGTCATCCCGAACGGCCCGAGCGAATTCAGGTTCTACTCCAGCTTACCCAAGCGTTAGACGCCGGTCAGTTCCATTTGTTGCCGCCGAAACCAGCGACTCGGGCCGAGATCGAGTTTTGCCATGGAGCCGACTATGTCTCTCTGCTTGAGTCCACTGCAAAAGAAAACCGTTACGCGCTCGACGGCGATACGATCACCTGCCGCGATTCCTTCGGCGTGGGTTTGCTGGCGGTGGGAGGCTTCTTGCGTCTGCTCGACGCCATCGCAGCCGGCGAGAACCCAAACGGGTTTGCCTTGGTTCGCCCTCCGGGCCATCACGCTTTGCGCAATCGCGCGATGGGCTTCTGCATGTTCAATACCATTGCCATCGGCGCGGAATATTTAAAGCGGACTTACGGTGCGAAGCGGATCTTGATCATGGACTGGGACGTGCATCACGGCAATGGCACTCAGGATGCTTTCTATGAAGATCCGTCGGTGCTGTATATTTCGACGCACCAGTTTCCATATTATCCCGGCTCCGGCGCGATGGACGAAGTGGGCGCAGGCGCCGGCGAAGGTTACACCGTGAACATCCCACTTCCCGCCGGTTGCGCCGACGCAGAGTATCTCAGGGTTTTCAATGATCTCGTCGTACCGTTGGCGGCCAAATTCGCCCCGGAGTGGATCCTGGTATCAGCCGGCTTCGATCCGCACCGGCGTGATCCTCTCGGTGGCATGGGAGTAACGGAGGAGGGGTTCGCTGCGATGGCCAATATGTTATTAGAGGTGGCCGATCAATGTTCCGAACGCCGAATCGCATTCTTGCTCGAAGGCGGATACGACCTCGCCGCCCTGCGGAATTCCGTCGCCGCGGTGCTGAACGCGTTGCGGGACCGGGAAAGCATTTCGGATCAGTTGAGTGAATCGGCTGGTGAACGGTTGCAACCGCTGATTCGTCGAATTCAGCAAGTGCACGAAAAATATCGTTAATAGAACTATTGACCCTCTCGCACTACTCGTCTATCTTTAGATTCCAATTCTATTACAGTTTGGTTACGAATCGTGAACACATCTGAACAACGCAGAGTTGTCATCACCGGCCTCGGGCTCGTCAGTCCACTCGGCACTGGGCTGGCTAAAAACTGGGATGCGTTATCTGGTGGCTGCTCGGGTATCCGAAAGCTAACCCGTTTCCCTATTAGCGATGCGTTTGCCTCCCGGATCGCCGGCGAGGTCCCGGATTTTCGCGCTGAGGATTTTATCGAAACGAAAGAGATCAAGAAAATGGATCTCTTTATTCAATACGCCGTGGCGGCGGCGGCGATGGCGGCGGAGGACGGCGGCTTCAAGATCGAACCGGACTGGGCGGTGCAGGTCGGCGTGATCGTCGGCGTCGGTTTCTGCGGCATCGAGACCATCGAAACGACCAAGGAAGCCTTGCTCAACGGCGGTCCGCGCAAGATTTCTCCCTTTTTTATTCCCAAAGTGATTTCGAATCTCGCCCCGGGGCAGATTGCGATCCGGCATGGGGCCAAGGGCGTGAACTGGACTCCGACCTCGGCTTGCGCTTCGGGGACTCATGCCATCGGCGAAGCGTTCCATTTGATTCGTCGCGGTCTGCAAGACGCGGTCATCGCCGGCGGGGCGGAATCCGCGATCACACCGCTCGGCGTCGGCGGTTTTGCCGCCATGAAAGCGCTTTCGACGCGCAACGACGAGCCGGAACGCGCCAGCCGGCCCTTCGACAAGGATCGCGACGGATTCGTCATCGGCGAAGGATCTGGCATCCTGATCCTCGAAGAGCGGGAGCGGGCGCTCCAGCGCGGCGCGAAAGTCTACGCGGAAATCATCGGCTACGGCGCCAACGGCGACGCGTATCATATCACCGCGCCGGCGCCGGAAGGAGACGGCGCGGCGCGCTGCATGGCCCTGGCGCTGAAAGACGCCGGCATTGCGCCCAGCGAAGTGGACTATATCAACGCCCATGGCACTTCGACGGAGTACAACGATGCCAACGAGACCCAGGCGATCAAAAGAGTTTTCGGCGAGCACGTGCTCAAATTGGCTGTCAGCTCGACGAAATCCATGACCGGACACTTGCTCGGCGCCGCGGGCGCGGTCGAGGGCGTGTTCTCCGCGCTGACGTTGCACCACGGAATCATTCCACCGACCATCAATTACGAAAACCCGGATCCGGCCTGTGATCTCGATTATGTGCCCAATAAGGCCCGCAAGGCCGATGTCCGCGTGGTGCTGTCTAACTCGTTCGGATTTGGCGGAACCAACGCCTGCGTAGTTTTTCGGAGGCCTGAATGAGCGGGGCGCATCGGCGAAGCGTCATCCTGGGCACCGGGTCGGAGCTTCCCACCAAGGTCATCACCAATCGGGACTTGGAAAGAATGGTGGAGACCAGCGACGAGTGGATCACTGTGCGCACTGGCATCAAACAACGGC
>JAUYJC010000237.1 GCA_030688735.1 Deltaproteobacteria bacterium | reverse complement strand
AACAGCATGGCGAACCACTCGATCTTGTTGGTATCGATGGCGAGTCCGCCCTTCCAGCGCGGGTTGAGGAGATCCTCGTAGACTTTCGGCGCCTCGGCGCGTTTGACCTGCTGCGAGTTGAATCCCAAGAGCGTGCCGCTGGCGTAGGCCGAAGTCCAAAAGCCTTCGGGGTCTTTGTATTGCGCGGGATAGGAGGCGGATTCCAGCGGGACGTAGCGGCTCAAGACGCCCCGCTTCTTAAGAATGTTGGTTTCGATGACGCTGGTGTGAACGACGTCCGCGATATGCTGTTTGGCCTGCTCTTCGAAGAGAATCTTGCTCACGAGTTTTTGCTTGCCGGTGCGGAAGAACTCGGTCTTGATGAATGGGTACCGCTTGTTGAAGGTGGTAAAATACATCTGCAACTGCGGCGCCGTGGCGGAAGCGTAGACGACCAGCTTGCCTTCCCTTTTAGCCCCGGCGATAAGCTGGTCCTGGGTTTGGGCAAGTAGCGGGGTGTGAGTCCAATGGAAAAAGGCGACGGCGAAAAGGAGAAAAAGGGCTCGACTCATAGGGCCTCCATTGATTGGCAGGGTAGTGGAGTTGGCGGTGCCCTGTCAATGATTTTGCTCGATTCCCTGCATCGACAAAGGGTTTTTTTTTGATTAGGATTACAGGTAGAGAGGTAACCAAAATGGCCACACCGGAATTCGTTTATCAGGACCCCTTTCCGCTGGAAAAGGATACAACCAAGTATCGTCTGCTCACCAAAGAGCATGTGTCGCTGACGAAGTTCGAGGGCAAGGATATCTTAAAGGTCGAACCCGAGGCGTTAGCCTTCCTTGCCAACGTAGCGATCCGCGACGTCTCGTTCCTGCTGCGCACCGCCCATCTAGAGAAAGTCGCGGCAATACTCAAGGACCCGCAAGCCTCGGCTAACGACCGCTATGTGGCTCTGGCCATGCTGCGCAATGCCGACACGTCTTGCAAGGGCATTCTGCCTTTTTGCCAGGACACCGGGACCGCGACGGTGGTCGCCAAGAAAGGTCAGCAGGTCTGGACAGGCGTCAAAGACGAGGAATATGTGGCGAAGGGTATTTATAAGACATACACGGAAGAAAACCTACGCTATTCGCAGACGGCGCCTCTGACCATGTACGATGAGGTCGACACCGGAACCAATCTGCCGGCGCAGATCGATATTGCGGCGACGGATGGAATGGAATATCGGTTTCTCTTCGTCACCAAAGGGGGCGGCTCGGCTAACAAGTCGACGCTCTATCAAGAAACCAAGGCGCTGCTCAATCCCGCGAGCCTGGAGAAATTCCTAACCGACAAGATGATGTCTCTGGGCACCGCCGGCTGCCCGCCTTATCATCTGGCTTTTGTCATCGGCGGGACCTCCGCCGAAGCTTGCTTGAAGACGGTAAAGCTCGCCTCGACGGGGTACCTCGATCATCTGCCGACCACCGGCAATGTCCACGGCCGTGCGTTCCGGGACACGGCATTGGAAGAGAGAATGCTCCAGGCGGCTTACAAGTCCGGCTACGGCGCGCAGTTCGGCGGCAAATACTTCGCCCTGGACGTGCGCATTATCCGCCTGCCGCGCCACGGCGCGTCCTGCCCGGTGGGCATGGGCGTTTCCTGCTCGGCAGATCGCAACGTCAAAGCCAAGATCAATAAAGACGGCATCTGGCTCGAAGAATTGGAACGTGAGCCGGGCCGGCTTATTCCGGAGGAGTTCCGCGGCAAGATCGCCAGCAACGTCGTCAAGGTCGATCTCAACCTGCCGATGAAGGAGATCCTCGCGCAACTGACCAAGCATCCTGTCACGACGCAACTGTCGCTCACCGGCACCATGATCGTCGCCCGCGACATCGCCCACGCGAAACTCAAGGAACGGGTGGATCGGGGCGAGGGGCTGCCGCAGTATTTAAAAGAGCATCCGGTCTATTACGCTGGGCCGGCGAAGACGCCGGCGGGGCTACCGTCAGGATCGTTCGGACCGACGACGGCGGGACGGATGGATTCCTATGTCGATTTGTTCCAGTCGTTGGGCGGCTCGATGATCACTTTGGCCAAGGGTAACCGCAGCCAGCAAGTCACCGATGCCTGCAAGAAGTACGGCGGCTTTTACCTCGGTTCCATCGGCGGACCGGCGGCGATTCTGGCGAAGGAGAATATCAAAAAGGTCGAAGTGCTCGAGTATCCGGAGCTGGGAATGGAAGCGATCTGGAAGATCGAGGTCGAAGACTTTCCGGCGTTTATCTTAGTCGACGATAAGGGCAACGATTTCTTTAAACAGATTCTTCATTGAGGCGGGCGCCCCGCGCCGGTCTTATTCGTAAGGCTCGACGCGAGGGCAAGGACGGTTACGCAGGCGTCATAGGAAGTTTTCCAGGTCGAAGCGGTCCCGATTGGCGAAGCGGCCCTCGATCCGAACAAAATCTCCCTCGCGCAAGCGATTGAAGCGGTCCGTTACCGAGCGCGGCGCGTTGAAGGCTACCGAGACGACGACCAGTGTACCCCGGTCGCGGACTTCGAATGTGCCGCGGCGCGCGTCGACGTGTTCCACGGTGCCTTCGAATCTCTCTAGTCTATCCGGGCGCCCGATCTGTCCCCCGGAACCGCTTCGGTCCTGGACGCTTTCCCGCACTGCGACCAGATCGGTATAGAGCCTTCCGTCGCGGTCCTGTTGCGCGCGCATGGCGACATAATCTCCCGGTTCGAGGTTGGAGACTGAGTGGTCTTTCTGACGATAGGTGACCCGAGTCCGATTATCGTATCTCACGTTCACGGTGCGCCCCGCCTCGGTGCGCACTTCGATCTCGCGCGCCCGCGCATCGACATAACGCACCTCGCCCACGATGTCATTTCCGCCGATCGTGCCATAATCGCCGGGACCGTCCACATGGCCAAGTTCGTGGCAACCGGCGAGAGCCAATAAGGCGAAAGGCAGAAATCCAAAAATTCGCGCTGCGATCTTCATTATATTCTCCCTCCGCGCGTTAGCATGAAAGAAACCCTAAAGTGGTATTCAATCAGTCCTTTAGACGTTTAGATCACAGATACATTTCATAGTAATGTGCACCGTCTGCACGATCAACGCATGGGAGTTGTCAAAAGGCGGTTAACCTATTGATCTATCAAAGGCTTGGGCATTTGCGGCGAAGCGCGAAAAAAATCGGTCGAGCAATACTTTTCTCGCGGAAACAGCGCTAAGGAACCGCTCCGTTTGACAATGCGGGTCGCCTGTTGGAAGAATTTGGCTGCTTGGCAGGCGTGTGTTTACGAGGAGACTTTGATGGCTATCTTGAAGAGCGAAGTCGTGCCGAAGAATTCCGGGGCGGCGTTCGAGGTGAGAAAGGGGCAAAGGCTGCGGGTCGCGGGCAGGAGCATTGTCGATTTCGTGGCCTTTAACCTGCACGATCTCAACGAGCGCTTCGATCAGGCGCGCACGAAGACCAACCAGGTGAAAATCTTTGTCAGTACCGGCGACGTTCTCTATTCCAAGCGGAATAACCGGATGTTGACGATTGTGGAGGACACCTTCAAAGAAGGCCGCCACGATCTGCAGAAAGGGATGTGCAGCCGCAAGCGCTTCGAGATGGTGGCGCGGGGGCAATCGAAGCGGGTATTCGCCGAAGGCGTCGATATCAATCCGAAAGCTCCAGAGGAAATTCCCGATCACGGCTGCTGGGAAAATTTGAGCGCGGCGGTGAAGCCTTGGAAAATTTCACCGGACGATATTCCGAGCCCGTTCAATATCTTTCAATGCATGCGCATCGATCCCGACACCGGCATCATGTACGATACGATGATCCGTCCCAAAGAGGAGGCGCATGTCGATTTCCGCGCCGAAATGGATTGCCTGGTCGCCGCGAGCGCCTGTCCGGAGTCGGGCAGGGGGCAGGCGATTCGAATCGAAGTCTACGACGAGTGAGAGTGTGTGAAAAAAAATGATTCGCCCTTCGACTAAGCTCAGGGCGAACGGAAATTACATTGATAACATTGACCATTTTCCGTTCGTGCTGAGGCTCTCGAAGCATGAACGGATTTTTTCACACACTCTGAGTGCCGGAGAGCAGCAAAGATCTATTGGAGGATTTTTTCGCGCAGCCCCCGGAGCACCTTTTCGGGCGTAATCGGCAGCTCTTTTATTCTTACTCCCACGGCGTCATAGACCGCCCTGGCGATCGCCGGTTCCATCCCCGTCACCACGCCCTCGGCAAACCCCTTGGCCCCGAAAGGGCCATCTTTATGGGGCGCGGATTCCACAAGAATCGATTTCATATTCTCATTGTCGGGCATCTGAGCGGCCAAAGGCAGCCTGTAGTCCATAAAGCTGGGGTTTAGCACCCGCCCCTCTGCCATCAAAGTTTCCTCATAGAGGGCGCTGCCGATGCCCATCGCCATGCCGCCTTCCGACTGTTGCTCGCAGCTCTTTGGGTTGATGGCTTTCCCCAGATCGATCGCACCGTGACAGCGAAGAACTTTAACCTCGCCAGTTTCTATGTTGACCGCTACCTCAACCGCTTTGGCCGCATAGGCGTAGAAAGCCATGAACCGCTTTCCCTGTCGGGCCAGCGCCGGATCAATCTGGCCCGTCTTCGGGTCATCGGGAATGCAGTCTGCTTTGTAATCGGCGGTGCCGACGATCTCTCCGGCATCCTGCCGGGTGAATAGATCGCGCACCTTGATCTTCTTGTTCGGGTGCTGGATGACACAAATCTCCATATTGTTGAGCGCCATGATTTCAGGCGGAGCCTCCAGGCGTGTTGCCGCCCTTTCAAAAATTTCTCTTTTTGCGCTGTCACAGGCCAGACGCACGGCGTTACCCAGATTGAACGTGGTCCTGCTCGACGTCGATCCATGCCCGAAATAGGGCGTCAACGCCGTGTCCGAAAAGACGATGTCCACGTTGTCCAGGGGAACCGAAAACTCCTCTGCGGCGATTTGGGCCATCACGGTATTAACTCCCTGGCCGATGGCGTCGGCGCCGTGATAGACGACCACCCTTTCGTTGTCAGTGACGACGATTTTTGCCCCATAATGGGTTCCCGGCGAGCTGTACTTGTTTCCCAGGGCCAGCCCTTTTCCCGTTCGCCACTGTCCATGTGGCGCCGCTTTCTCTTCGAGTTTTATCGACTCACACACCCTATCGAGGCACTCCGTTACCCCGATACTGTGAATAATCTCTCCATTCGACATCGCCTCGCCTTCGCGCAACAGGTTCTTCCGCCTAATCTCCACGGGATCGATGCCGAGCTTTTCCGCCGCAATGTCCATGTTCGATTCGATTGCGAAAGTAACTTCGTTCACCCCGTAACCGCGCATGCCGCGCCTTTTCGGCGTGTTCGTATACACGGTGTAGCCGTCCCACTTGAGGTGGGGCACGCGATACATGCAAACGGCCACCGAACTGCAATTTTGGGTTACGCCCGGGGATGCTTCGGCGTAGGCGCCGCCATCGACAAACGCTTCCATCTTTCTGGCGACGAGAGTTCCGTCACGCTTGAATCCGTCTTTGAGCAGGAGAACCATCCCTTGTCGCGGCCCACCCTGCACAAATACCTCTTCCCTGGTCATCACCCATTTGACCGGGCGTCCGGTCTTCAGGGCCAGCAGAGTGGGGATAAGCTCGTAGATGGTCGCCTTGCCGCCGAAAGCGCCGCCCACATATTGCTGCTTGACTCTGACCTTATGGGGCGCGATCCCGAACAGCGCCGCGACGTCTTCTTTGACGCGGTTGATCCCCTGTTTCCCGGTAAACAGGGTGAGACCGCCGTCAGGTTCGGGGCGAACGACGGCCGCGTGGGGCTCGATCGCGCAGTGTTGAATCGAGGGCACGACGAACCGGTTCTCGACCAACAGGTCCGCTTCCTTGAATCCCCGATCGATGTCGCCTTGGTAAATCTTGATGTGCGCGCAGACATTCGGGCGGTCAGGAGAAAGTCGCTCAGGAGGCGTCGATTTTCTGTAGTTGGAAAAATCGGGGTGGACGATCACCGGCGGGTTCGTTCCAGCCGCCGTTTCCAGATCGAATATCGCGGGCAGCTCCGCATATTCAACCTTGATCAACTCGAGCGCTTCCTCTGCCGCTTCAAGCGTGGTTGCCGCCACCGCCGCCACCGGCTCGCCAACGTAACGGACGACGCCACTTGCCAGTATCGGCGTGTCCCTCACCGTCCCGGTCCCGGTCAACTTTTTCGGCGCATCCGCCGCGCTGATGACACAGCGGACCCCCGGTAACTTTTCAGCCGCCGAAGCATCAATGGTAAGGATTTTGGCATGAGGATGGGGGCTCCCCAACACCTTGGCGTGGAGCATGCCGGGAAGTTTCATATCGATACAGAATTCTTCCCGACCCAAAACCTTCGCTCGCGCATCGCGCCTGAGAACGCTTTTCCCGACCACCGAGAGTTGTGTCATCTTGCACCCCCTCTCAACGCCTCAGTTAACCGAGGTTTCGCGATCATAGTAGCCTGCTAGATACTAACCAGAGAATTGTTTCACAGAACGACTCCAGGAAGGTTTATTCCGCCAAGGCGCAAAGTGACACTCGGTGTCATTTCGACCCCGTGGAGTAATGGGCCGCAACTCCACGGGGGAGAAATCTTTCTTAGATCCCTCGCATTCGCTCGGGATGACGGACCTCGGCCCGTCACTTCGCGTCTTTGCCTGCCCGCGCCCCGGCAGGCGGGCGTCTTTGCGGGAGACATGGTTTTTCCGATCTCTTCTTCGTTTCCGAATTTAAATAACTTTGGCTAGTTTTCAGGCTTCCCGCCGCAGGACAAAATCGCCTCGACGATTTTTGTATAGCCGGTGCAGCGGCAGACATTGCCGTTTAGTCCCTCTCTGACCTCTTTTTCCGTCGGGTTGGGATTTTCATCGAGCAGGGCCTTGGCGGTCATGATCATTCCGGGTGTGCAATAGCCGCATTGGACGGCGAAGTGCGCGATGAAGGCCTCCTGCAGCGGATGTAATGCGCCGTCTTCTCCCTGAACCCCCTCGATGGTTGTAATATCTTTGCCTCTCGCCTTGATCGCGAGATAGAGGCAGCTCATCGCCGCCTTGCCGTCGATGAGAACGGTGCACGCGCCGCAATGGCCGGCCTCGCAGCCTTCTTTCGTCCCGATCAGATTCAGCTCGTCGCGCAGCACGCGAGACAGGGGCCACCACGGCTCCACATAAATCTCTTCATCGGTGTCGTTGATCCTTAACGTGATGAGCCGTTTCATCGCTTACCCTATGATTGAAAGGCGGTTGCTATTTCGTTGCCTCGATCATTTTCTTTAGGGAGGACGCTCTTGATAGCCGCTCGAACGAATACCTTTACCATCTCCCGCCTGTACTCGGCGGAACCCCTGATATCCGTGATCGGCCGCGATTCATCCGCTGCCTCCCGCGCGGCAATTTCGATCAGGGCCAGATCGAGTTCTCGTCCCTCGAGCAGCCTTTCCGCGCCAGTGGCTCTCATCGGGGTCGGCGCGACGGCTCCAAGCGCAATCCTGAGATTGCGGCAGCGGCCGCCGTCAAAACTTGCCACCACCGCTACTCCGACAATGGCCAAGTCGGAGGCTCCTCTGATCGCGTGTTTGAAATAAATGCCCTTGGTATCTGGAGCAGTGGCTGGGATCTGGATCTCCGTGAGTATCTCTCCCCGTTCCAGAACGGTTCGTCCCGGACCGGTAAAAAAGTTTTCAAGCGCGGTTGCCCTTTCGCCCGCGGGGCCGGCAATTTTCACTCTCGCGCCCAGAGCGATCAGAGCTGGAGCGGTATCGGCGGCAGGGGAGGCGTGGCAGAGATTGCCTCCAATCGTGCCCACGTTGCGAATCGCCACGGAGCCCAGTTGTCCAGCCGCCTGGGAGATAACAAGGTGCCGTTCTTTGACTTGAGCCGACATTTCCAGCGCCCTGATGCTCGCGAGGGCGCCGATGGAGAGCGTTCCGGTGGCGTCATATTTCACATGATCGAGCCCGGGAATCCGCGAGATATCAACGACGTATTTTGGCCTTATAATCTTGGTCCGGATCAAATTGAGGAGATCTGTCCCGCCGGCAATGACTTTCGCCTCGCGGTTAAATTTGGCGAG
>JAUYJC010000234.1 GCA_030688735.1 Deltaproteobacteria bacterium | reverse complement strand
GCCCAAGTGGCCCAAGTGGATGGATACGCCAACCCCGTCGAGGAGTCTTCGGAACGACAAGCGCAACTCTCGGAACGACGGGCTCGACTCTCGGCGGCCAAGCGGGCCTTACTTGAAAAGCGCTTGCGCGGTTAGTTCAATCAACGGCCAGGCATGACGAAAGATATAGAAACCCGACGCTCACAGCTCTCGGGCGCCAAGCGATCTCTGCTTGAAAAGCGCCTGCGCGGTGAATGGGCGGGATCCACGAAGATCATTCATCGCCGTCCCGACAACGGTCCCGCTCCTCTCTCTTTTGCCCAGCAGCGGTTGTGGTTCCTCGATCAGTTGATGCCGGGTTCTGCATACAATTCCCCCGGCGCCTTTCGCATTGAAAGTTGGATCGATGTTGCGCTCGCGGAGCGAATCGTCAATGAAATTGTCAGGCGTCACGAAGTCTTGCGCACTACTTTTCGTAGCATCGAAGGTCAACCGGTACAGGTCATCGCCCCGGTCCTGACTTTACCAGTAGCGGTGATGGATCTCGGGAGCCTTCCCGAACCTAAGCGCGAGGCGGAGGTCAGGCGGCTCGCTACCGAGGAGGCCCAGCGCCCCTTCGACCTGGCTCAAGGTCCGTTGCTGCGGGTTACGTTGCTCAGGCTGGGCGATCGGGAGCATGTGTTTCTTGTGACGATGCATCACATTATCTCCGACGGATGGTCCATTGGCGTGTTCATTCGAGAGGCGGTAGCGCTTTACGGCGCGTTTTCCAATGGAGCACCCTCGCCGCTTCCTGAGCTGCCCATTCAGTATGCGGACTTTGCGGTCTGGCAGCGGGAGTGGCTCCAGGGAGAAGTCTTGGAAAGTCAGCTCAGTTACTGGAGGCAGCAGTTGGCCGATATCTCCGTGCTGCCATTGCTCACAGACCGTCCTCGACCCGCAGTTCAGACCTTTCGAGGTAAAAGGCTAAGCGTAGCGCTACCTGAAACCCTCTCCGAGGCTCTCAAGGCGCTGAGCCGCCGGGAGGGGACTACACTATTCATGACATTGCTGGCGGCATTCAAGATTTTATTGCACCGCTACACGAGTCAAGACGACCTCGTCATCGGCACGCCGATCGCCAACCGTAACCGGCTGGAGATCGAGGGGCTGATTGGATTCTTCGTCAACACACTGGTCCTGAGGACTGACCTTTCGGGCAATCCCAGTTTTCGGGAGCTTTTGCTGCGGGTGAGGGAGGTCTGTTTGGGGGCCTATGCTCGTCAAGACCTGCCCTTCGAGAGGCTGGTGGAGGAGTTGCACCTGGAGCGAGACTTGAGCCGCAATCCGCTCTTTCAGGTGATGTTCGTGTTGGAGAATATTTCGCTGCGGGCGGCGGAGCTTCCGGGTTTGACTCTTAGCCCTATCGAGGCGGACAGCGAGACGGCTCTTTTTGATTTGACCCTTCAGATCATCGACGCCAAGCAAGGACTGACGGCAGCATTCGTGTACAACACCGATCTATTCGAGGCTGCGACGATCGCCCGCATGCTGGGAAATTTTAAGACGCTGTTGGAGGCGGTGGTCGGCGATCCCGAGCAGCGCCTCTCGGACTTGGCGCTGTTAACCAAAACAGAGCGGCAGCAACTGCTGGTGGAGTGGAACGATACCAAGACCGACTATCCACAGGATGTGTGTATTCATCAGCTCTTTGAAGCGCAGGTGGAGCGAACCCCGGATGCTGTGGCGGTTGTGTGTGAGGGCCAGCAACTAACCTACCAGGAGCTTAACTGCCGTGCCAATCAACTGGCGCATCACTTGCAGGCGCTGGGAGTAAGACCGGAGGTGCCGGTCGGCGTCTGCCTGGAGCGCTCGTTGGAGATGGTCATCGGACTTCTTGGCATTCTCAAAGCCGGTGGAGCTTACGTGCCCCTGGACCCGGCGTATCCAAAGGAGCGCCTGGCCTTCATGCTGAAAGATGCCCAGGTGCCGTTGCTGTTGACCCAGGAGCGGTTGATCGCAAAATTAGTCGAAGATAGAGGACCGAAGATAGACGATGGCGATTCTCGATCCTCGATCCTCAATTCTCGAATTCGGGTAGTCTGTCTGGATTCAGGCTGGGAGGCCATTGCCAGTGAAAGCGGAGAGAACCCAATCAACGCAACCGCGCCTGAAAACCTCGCTTATGTAATCTACACCTCGGGGTCCACGGGTCAGCCCAAGGGAGTTCTCGTTTCGCATGGCTCGATTGCGGATTACTGCCGTACTGCTCAAAGATACTACGAACTGGACGCCAGCGATGCGGTGCTCCAGTTTGCTTCATTGAGTTTCGATGTCTCGTTGGAGGAAATCCTGCCGACACTGATCGTCGGGGCCAGGCTGGTTGTGATGGGTACGGACGTGTGGCATACGGCGGAATTTCATAGAAAAATTTCGGAATTTGGACTCACTGTGCTCACTTTTCCGACCGCCTACTGGCAAGAACTGGCTCGACAGTGGGCGGGCGTCCCGGAGCTGGTCCCGAACATCCAGCCCAGACTCTTCATTGTCGGCGGAGATACGATGTTGCCCGATGTTCTCAATCTCTGGCAGCGAACGCCGGTGAAAACAGTTCGTCTGCTCAATGTTTACGGACCCACGGAGACGACGATAACGGCAACTGTCTTCGAAGTTAGTCCCCAACTCTGCGAGAACAAGACTTTTCAGAGGATTCCCATTGGCCGTCCGCTCGCTAACAGAGAGATCTACATTCTAGACAACTACGGCAACCCTGTCCCGGTTGGAGTTCCCGGTGAGCCCCACATCGGCGGTGCGGGCTTAGCGCGAGGCTATCTAAACCGACCGGAGCTGGCAGCCGAGAAGTTCGTTCCTAACCCCTTCAGCCGGGAGCCGGGAGCACGCCTGTATAAGACCGGGGACCTCGCCCGCTATCTGCCGGACGGGAACATCGAGTTCCTGGGTCGTGTTGACCACCAGGTGAAGATCCGCGGATTCCGAATCGAATTGGGAGAAATAGAAGCAGCGCTTGGCCAACACCCGGCCGTGCGCGAGGCTGTCGTCTTAGCTCCGCAAGACGCTCCTGGAGACCCTTCGGCTTCGCTCAGGACAGGGAAGCGGTTGGTGGCCTATGTGGTCGCCGAGCGAGAGCCCCTCGCCACAACCACTGACCTGCGTAATTTTCTGAAGGAGAAGCTGCCCGAGCACATGGTGCCGGCGATTTTCGTGTGGCTCGATACCCTGCCGCTGATGCCCAGCGGGAAGGTAGACCGCCGGGCACTGCCGGCGCCGGACCGAGCCAGGCCTCAATCAGAGAAGTCCTTCGTCGCACCCCGCGATAACCTGGAACTCCAGCTCGCTCAGATCTGGGAGGAGGTTCTAGGCGTTCGCCCTGTCGGGGTAAGAGACAATTTTTTCGAGTTGGGGGGACACTCCCTGCTAGCTGCGCGTCTGTTCGCCTCAATCGAGAACAGACTGGGGAAAAAACTTCCCCTGGCCACCGTCTTTCAGGGAGCGACGGTGGAGCATCTTGCCGGCATTCTGCGCCAGGACGCCAAGCCGGCACTGCGGTCCTCTTTAGTGGCTATTCAACCTGGTGGCAGCAAACGGCCTCTCTTCTTGGTGCATCCGGCCGGCGGACATGTTTTTCCTTACGTTCATCTGGCGCGCTATCTGGGCCCTGATCAACCCTGTTATGGACTACAAGCAAAGGGGCTAGAAGAAGGAGAAGACCCACACACGCGGATCGAAGACATGGCTGCCGATTACACCAAAGCGTTGCGGACCGTGCAGCCTAAGGGTCCCTACCTTCTGGGAGGATGGTCCATGGGAGGTCTTGTAGCCTTCGAGATGGCGCAGCAGCTTCACGCGCAAGGTCAGAGCGTGGACTTGCTCGCCCTGCTGGATGCTCGGATTACACCTCCCGATGAGAAGGTTCCGGACGCAGATTTTGAAGCGATGTTGCTGGCAGATTTTGTCCGTTACTTCGGTCTTTCGTTGGACCTGGCAAATTCCCTGTCGCAGCTTCCAAGAGACGAAGTGTTAAACCATGTGCTGGAGCTGGCGCAGAGCGCCGGCCTGGTGCCCCCCGACGTTGAGGTTTCCCAGGCTCACCGTTTTGTCGAGCTCCTCAAGAGCGACTTTCAAGCTACGCGGAACTATGAGCTGCAACTCTACCCGGGTCGAGTCACTCTGTTCAAGGCAGGTGAGGAGCTTGAGGGTACGTCTCCTGACCCGACGTTGGGCTGGCGCGAGTGGGCTGTCGAAGAAGTGGAGGTTCATGTCGTTGCGGGCAATCACGCCAATATGGTTTATGAGCCTCACGTTGAAGTCTTGGCCGAAAAACTGAGGGATTGCCTAAACCATGCGCAATCGGCGCACGAACGGCTCACCCGGAGTCTATCCACTGACCCGTTGATCAAGGAGGCCCAATGAATCGGGACGACACGGAAGACAAGACGATTTACAAAGTCGTCGTGAATCACTAAGAGCAGTACTCGATCTGGCCGGCCGACCGCGAGAACCCTCTTGGCTGGAGGGATGCAGGCAAGAGCGGCTCCAAGACGGAATGTTTGGCTTACATCAAAGAAGTGTGGATCGACATGAGGCCGCTTAGCCTGAGGAAAAAAATGGAGACGCGGGAAGACAAATGACCACGGCAACCGCCTTGGACTCCTGGATTGC
The DNA here is from genome assembly GCA_030688735.1 of Deltaproteobacteria bacterium. GTDB lineage: Bacteria > Desulfobacterota > Binatia > UBA9968 > UBA9968 > JACPFE01. The sequence continues at coordinate 8,187 of JAUYJC010000234.1, read as the reverse complement.
GTGCCGCAAGCCGATCCCACAGGCTCGCCTCCGTCTATTCTGCTTCCCGTACGCGGGAGGCGGTGTTTCGGTTTTTCGCGCCTGGTCGGATAGTCTCCCAGCGGATGTTGAGGTCTGTCCGGTTCAACTTCCTGGACGAGGAACTCGGCTGATGGAGCCTCCGTTCACTCGGCTCTCGCCTCTCATCCAGGCTCTCGCTCAAGCCCTTTTTCCACTCCTGGACAAGCCTTTTGCTTTCTTCGGCCACAGTCTGGGCGCATTGGTTAGCTTTGAACTCGCCCGCCGGCTGCGCAGAGAATATGCTGTGCAGCCTGTCTGCTTATTTATCTCTGCCGATCGTGCGCCTCAAATCCCTAATCGAGATCCGGTTATCCATACCCTGCCGGAGGGAGAATTCTTAGTGGAACTGTGTCGCCTGAACGGCACTCCCAGAGAAGTGTTAGAAGATGAAGAACTCAGGCAGATCATGCTTCCCCTCTTGCGAGCAGATTTCGCCGTCTACGAAACTTACGGGTACTTAACCGAACCTCCTCTCAACTGTCCGATCTCCGCCTTCGGCGGCTTGCAGGATCACAGGGTGAGTCGCGGCGATCTCGAAGCCTGGCGTGAGCAAACGAGTGTTTCCTTCTCGCTGCGGATGTTTCCCGGCGACCACTTTTTCTTGAACACAACTCAGCCTCCGCTTCTTGGGGCGCTTTCCCAAGAACTGCGCGGGGACGGATGAGAACCGTCACATGAAGGCTGCACCCACCGCCTCTACTGTTCCTCCGTGGCGCTTTGATCGTCCCGCCAATGACCCCGAAGACCATCACACAACTTGCGATATCTCATTTTTGCCGGGCCCATCTCGCGGCGAGGCGCTTGATGACCAGATAGGTGAGCAACGTAACAGGGGAAGCGATGATGATCGATCCAACGAGCATGGCTGCGTAAACATCCCACCCCGTTTGCAAAATGTCCCACAGTCGTGCCTGATCCAACGTCACTGGATGCTTCACCGGGAGAATCAACTTCCCCAATTGATATTCAGCCAGCCATATCAAGGGCAAAAGCGGGACATAGAGAATCGAAGCCGCCGCCCCGGCGACAGCGGCCATCACGTTCCTCCTCAGGAGCCACGCCACAACGATCGCCGCAATTATTGGGGATGGATTCAGAGGAATGAAACTGGCAAAGATGCCGATGGAGAAGCCAGCAGCGATTTGGTCGGGTGTGGCATTGAGGTGCGACAGCTTTTGCCAAATCTGTCGGGTTCGTTGTTTCAGGGCGATTCTTGCCATTGCTCAGGATCGGCATTCTACAAACCGCCCCTTATCTCCATTGCCACCATGAAGGCTCATCACCAGTGAATTCCCCTTTCAGGGCGGGAGTTGTGGCTTGCATGCGCCGCATCACTTGCTATTTACTGAATTTGACAAGGGCATCGAGGTCTACAAAAGGGAGCACGTGGCTTGCATGCGCCGCATCACTTGCTATCTGACCGTCGCGCAAGCGAATCCACCGGCGAGACCGCTCCATGACTTGAGGATCGTGGGTGGAAAAGACGAATGTCGTACCGTGATCACGATTGAGCTTTTCCATCACATCGAGGAGAGACAAAGCAGTGGCAGAGTCGAGATTCGCCGTGGGCTCGTCCGCCAGGATCAGCACAGGTTCTGTGACCATGGCCCGAGCCACAGCAACCCGCTGCTGTTGCCCGCCCGACAGCTCTCCGGGACGACGATTTTCAAGACCGGCGAGACCGATTTCCAAAAACAGTTTTTGCACTCTTTCTCTCCGCCTCTCCACAGGGACGCCCTGGAGGAGCAGGGTGAACTCGGCGTTCTCCATGGCCGTCAGGACGGGCAGCAGGTTGTAAGCTTGGAAGACAAAACCAAGGCGCTCAAGCCGCATATGAGCGAGCTCCCCTGAAGATAAGAGCTGAAGGTTCTTTCCTTCCACCCACACCTCCCCGTCGTCTGCCCGGTCGAGTCCGCCGATGATGTTAAGCAAGGTGGTCTTCCCAGAACCTGAAGGACCGGCAATAGCCAGAAATTCTCCAGGTGCAATCCGAAGACTGACCCCGCGCAGCGCGGGGATCTCGATTGGACCCGTACGGTAGGTCTTTCTCGCCTCTTTCAGTTCCACTGCCCACGTGGCCCCATCGCCCGCCACCCCATGCTCGGCGATATGATTTCCAATCGCAACTTTTTCATCCATGCTCTGCGCCCTGGTTAAATCTGTTCTGCTCCTCTGTGCCTCAAGAAGTTTTCTGATTTTCTCGAAGCCCAAAACTAATAGCTCGCTTTTCTAAAACACCTTCAATGCATCAGGCAGCTCTGTTCGTGCTGCCTTGAGTGCCGGATAAAAGGATATGACCGTCGTTGTCAGAAACACAATGCTAACGGAAGAAGCGACTCGACTCAGGCTTAAGCGCGAGTAGATGATAGGGTCAAAAACGAAAGCGGAGGGAGCGCCGCCTTCGAAGAGCCAGTGCAGATCCAGCCCGAAGGTCGAAATATAATAGTGGGCACTCGAACCCAACGCCAGACCCAGGGAGAGGCTGATCGTCGTGAGAGCCAGAGACTCGCCAATGATCATTAGTGCAAGCTGCAGGGGCCGAAGGCCAAGAGCCTTACAGAGACCGAATTCATAGCGCCGCTCTAGTACGCGCATGAGAATTGTGTTGAGTATCCCCAACCCCACCATCGCTAGCACCACACCGTTCATAACATAATTAAAGGCCTGGTCCAGCCGAAAGATCTGAACCAGCCTGGGCATGGATTCCCGCCAGGGGAGAACTTCAACTGGCTCTCCCGCCAACTGTTTGCGCAATTCCCTTGCCACCATCAGCGAGTCACCTTCCCGTTCAAGGAGGATGGCTACCTGAGTCACCCGGTCTGGCACTCCGAGCAGTGTTTGAGCCACGGCTAATGGCAAATGGATGATGTGGGCATCGATCGCTTGCACACCCGTGCGAAAGATCCCGTTCACCCGCAGAAGCGTGCTCTGCATTCCTCCTTCGGCTGCGACCGTGGCTTCGGTGCCAGTCGGTTGCACAGCCTGACTCATGAGCACCACTTTGGAGCCTACCTTCACCTCGAGCTTGCGGGCCAGCTCAGCGCCGATGACAACCCCAGATTGTTTGTCGTCACTCAGATTGGTTCCCTCGACGATCCGCACGGGAATCAGGGAGACGGCTCGCTCCTCTTTCGGTAGGACCCCAATAATGCCCACGCCGGCAGCGTTGGCTGCGGAACTCAGCAGTCCAGAGGCCAGAAGCCTGGGACTCATGCCTCGCACGACATGTTTCATGGGCTCGGTATGCAAAAACTTCTCGGTCGTAGACACGACGCGGGCCGGAAGCAGGAGCTCCTGAGAGCCGGTGTCTTGATACCCCTTCGCCTGGATGACTACGTGTCCGGACCCGAATCGCACTCCGTCACCAACCATTTTCTCGTGGAGGCCATCGAGCAAGCCCAAAGAGATCAGCAGCAGGGCAAGACCCAAACCCAAGGCCAGCGCAGTCAGCAGGGTACCCCGGGGATTGCGCCAGAGATTGCGCCAGCCGATTTTCACCAGCAGGAGAACTCCCGGCATCGCTAGACCTTTCGGAGCGCTTCCGTGGGCCGAAAGCGGGCAGCCCGCAACGCGGGATAGAGGGCAGACGCAAGAGCAGTGACCGCCAGCCCCAGCGCGGCTTGGCTGTAAGCAAAAAAATCTTGCCGACCGTACCAGTGGCGACCCACCGCGACTCCAGCCAGAGAGAACTCGTCTATCGCGCTGCCCAAGTCCAAACCATGAACCTGCAAATACCAGAGGAGCGGAACCCCGATTGCTCCTCCCAAAACCAGACTGGCTCCCGCCAAACCTGCCGCCTCTGCCAGGATGAGACCCACCACCTGAACAGGACGCATTCCCACGGCCATCAGCATGCCCAGCTCGCGCGTGCGCTCGATGACCGCCATGAGCATGGTATTGACTATGCCAATGATCGCTAGCAGGAAAAAGATGGAAAAGAGAATAAAAGTGACACTGCGATTAAATTGCACGTAATCGGCTAGCTCCGGCGCCAGCTCAGGCCATGCCCTCACTCGAACCGGAAGGGTTTTATTCAGTTGGATCTGAAGTGCCCGAGCCGCCGTCGTAGCCTCGGTTATGTCATGGAGCTTAATAGCGACTTCATGGATCCTCACAGGCGGCAAGCGCAAAAGCTCCTGCAGAGAAGTGAGACCCATGAGCACCAGACCCTGGTCCATATCGTCAAGATTAGTGTGAAAAATCCCCACTATCGTGTACAGGTCATTTCCCATCGAACCATCGGCCGCCTGCGTCAACAGGACGATTTCCGACCCTACCTCGACGCCAATCGTGGTGGCGAGTTTATCTCCCATCACGATACCCTTTGGTATCTGTTCACTCAGATAGCTCCCTTTTACTATCCGAGTGTGGAGTACAGTTACCTTTTGTTCCTGTTTGGGATCGACACCAAGAATCTCCGCCCCGGCAGATTGATGGGCAGCGCTTACCAGGCCGTAGCCGTACACGCGGGGAGTCGCAGCATAAACCTGGCGGTCGGCTGTGATGGCAGCCAGCAGCGCGCTGACATTTGTCCCTTTTCGCTCTCCCAGGGTCTGGTGAATGGAACGGTTGGGGTAGTAAGCCGGAGCGTGAACCTCAATATTAGAGAGAACAATGCCTGTGCCGCTCTCGATCATCTGATGCCTCAGTCCCGCCATCAGGCACGCAACGAACAGCAGCATTACGTAGCCGAAGCCGATGGCAGCCATGGCGATCGACGTACGCCGGGGATTGCGCCAGAGATTGCGCCAGGCGAGCCGAAAAAGTTGTCCGCTCATCGCTTCAGATTGTTCAGGGAAAACATCTCCTCACTGAGCGGCACGTCGAAGAGGATGTTTTTATACACGATTGTGCTCTGCTCACCAGCCTTGTCCAGGGGTCGCATGACCAGGCGCGTAGGAATGAGCCTTCCGCTCAGAGTTTTGTAATCGGAAAAGGTCAGCTCCCGGACCGGCTTCCCGTTCTCGTCATAGTAACGCTGCCACGTGGGCATATGGTCGGCCCGGCGGACCTCCAGCAAGATTTTCCCCCACACCACGACTGCTTCCGGCCTGGGAGTGAGGGTGACTTCATACACCCCGACCCCGTTTCGCTCTCCCTCAAAAGAGAGGACGGTGAAGTAGTCGCGAGTCAGGTGACTCGCTTTCACCAGATCGTCGAGCGTGAAGTGACTTCCCATCCACGAGGTCATCGTCATCGAAGGAGGCATCTTAATCGTGCGATCCGCTTTCGGCAGATAGTACCAGATCTCGCTGCCAACTTTCAGGACGCCCGTGCCCGCATCTTCCCGAGGGCTGCCAATGCGGACGCGGAGCTTATCCTCTCCGCGCGACCAGATCTGGACCGAGATATTACGTTGCCAGTTTTCGTTGGTGATCTGCATTTCCACCGTAGCGATGCTGGATTTGCTGCTGGAAAGCCGAGCCACCCGGTCGACGATCTGCCGCGCCCGTTGATCGTCCGCCGCATGAGACATTTGACCCAAGCTCAGCAATGCCAGCCCGACGCATAGTGCCACACTTCTTTTTTGCCACCGCATGGCCAAATATGCTATTTGGCGGGAGCAAAAAAAACAAGAGAACCGATAAATTATATGCTGCGATTGGTCAAAAATGACCATGATGGGCCACAACGCCCAGCTGCAGAGTGCCCCCTTTTGGATGTTATCCGACCCAATTTGTTGCAAAGAATTCGGTATTTCTTTATTGTGCAGTCCATGACAGGTCGTCGGGTTGTGATCACTGGCCTAGGCGTTGTTTCTTCCATCGGGTTAGGGAAAGAAGCCTTTTGGTCTGCTTTGCTTGAGGGAAAATCAGGGATTCAGCCGATCCGGAGTTTCGACGCTTCTTCTTATTCATGTCAAATCGCTGGGGAGATCTCAGATTTTAGGCCGGAAGATTACATTCCGCCTGCGGACATCCCTAAACTGTCAAGAGCCTCCCAGTTCGCAATGGCCGCGGCAAAAATGGCGATTGACGATGCTCACCTCGATATATCCAGGGAGAATGGAGGCCGAGTCGGGGTTGTTATGGGAACCGGTTTAGGCGGGATCGGTGTTTATGAAGCCCAGCTACGAAGGTTGTTCGAAACCAATAACCCGCGGCGAGTTCATCCTTGGTCGGTTCCCTTGATCATGCCCAATGCCCCTGCAGCAGAGATTGCAATTTCCTTTGGGTTGAAAGGTCCTAATATGACTGTTTCAGCCGCGTGTTCGTCCGGGTCCCATGCCATCGGCTATGGGTCCGACCTCATTCGGATGGGCAAGGCCGACTCTATCGTCGCAGGAGGAACGGAGGCGTGCATCTTACCCGGGGTGCTTGCTGCTTTTTGTTCCCTCCGGGCGGTTTCCATTCGGAACGAAGCTCCGGATCGAGCGAGTCGGCCTTTCGACAAAAGGCGGGACGGCTTTGTGATGGGAGAGGGAGCCGGAATCATCGTCCTGGAAACATTGGAAAGCGCGAGGGAGAGGGGAGGCACCATTTATGCGGAGGTTATAGGCTACGGGGCAACCTGCGAAGCAACCCATATTGTCCAGCCTGAGGGTACGGGGAGCGAGGCGGCTCGCGTGATAGAGCTGGCGCTCCAGGATGCGGGGATATCGCCCAACGAAGTTGATTATATAAACACCCACGGAACTTCGACGGTGCTGAACGATCTGGTTGAAACCAGGGCGATAAAGCGGACTTTTGGAGAACAGGCCTACCGGATTTCGTTGGACTCGACCAAATCGATGATCGGACACACCATCGGCGCTGCCGGGGCGATCGAAGGGATTGTTTGCGCCCTGACCCTTCAACGGGATGTCATTCATCCCACCATCAACTATGAAGAACCCGATCCGGAATGTGATTTGGACTACACTCCTAATCAAGCACGAGAGAGAGAAGTAAAGGTAGCGCTGTCCAACTCCTTCGGGTTTGGTAGCAATAACTCCTGTTTAGTGATGAAGACACTTTCGTAAACAAAGGATAAAGAATGGGATCGACTGCTTCGGTTGAAGAACGGATTATCACGGGTCTCGCAAAGGTCTTAAATAAACAACCAAGTCAAATTCAAATGGAATCCAGACTCATTGAAGACCTCGAGGTGGACTCGCTGGATGCCTTAGATCTGATTTTTAAACTCGAGGAAGAATTCGATATTGAAATTCCACAAGGCCAATTGCCCTTTGTAACGGTTCAAGATGTTATTGACTATGTTCAGGAGAAAATAAAGGGAGCGTAAGCCTTCTGTAAATATGGACTGTACCCGTCCTTGATATGTGGGACTAAGACGAGCCAGCTCATATCCTCTTCCGTTAGAGATTCTCGGGTGGTTCTGACGAGAAGATAATATGCTGACCGAAACCATTCTCCGCTGGATTACAGAATATGGATATCTAGCAATCTTTGTACTGATGACGCTAGGAACCCCAATGCCGGACGAAGGGTTGCTAGCATTCGCCGGTTATCTTGTCTACGAAGGCCGATTACAGCTTTTTCCCACCATGGCCGCGGCATTTCTGGGTAGCGTGTGCGGTATCACTATCAGCTATGGGTTGGGGCGCTCTGTTGGCAATTATCTAGTCACAAAATTCGGTCCTGCCGTTCAAATCACAGAAGATAAGGTAACCCGTGTTCACACGTGGTTTGATCGTGTGGGGAAGTGGGGCCTGTTGTTCGGTTATCTCTTACCGGGAGTACGACATTTGATAGCCTTTGGTGCTGGAACATCAAAACTACCGCTGTCCGTATTCGCTTTGTTTGCATATACAGGATGGTTCATTTGGTCGGTGACTATTATTTCCGCCGGTTACTTTTTAGTAGCCAATGGACACTGGTTTTCGGAAAGGTCCGCCCTAATCTTGTGATTGGTTCTGCCGTGACCGTTACCTTGTTCTTGTTATACATATTGGTTCGGCAATACTGGCGCAAGCGCAAATAAGATAAAGGGGGGCTTTGCCGTTCATAAAATGTGGAAAACCGAAGTGAATTTGCTCAAAGTGGAGGTCTGACCGCGCGAACCTTAGCTCGGATCTTATCGGTAGCGGGCAAGAAGTCGGCGAAGGACGCACCCCTGGCGACCGCCACCCGGCGCGCGGTCTTCAGCGCAACCTGTTATTGCAGCAGAAAAGCCGGCGGCCGAATC
>JAUYJC010000224.1 GCA_030688735.1 Deltaproteobacteria bacterium | reverse complement strand
CATTCGCCGACAAACGAGAGAAAACCGAGTCCCTGCAGCGAGACGTTCCAGGCGGCGTGACCCAATCGATCGATCATGCCGGGCTTCTGGGGTTGGCCCGCAACCGATTCTCCTTCATCCGCCGAGATCCAACGGATTAATTGCTCGAATTCGGCGCGCAACCCGCGCAATTCGACGCGGCGCCCTTTCTGTTCCAGGCGGCTCAGAGAACGTCGCACGAGCCAAGCACCGGCCGTATCCATCGAGGTAATGGCGCTCATCTCCCAAATCTGCTGGCCGGACTCCGTCTCCAAAACTTCAGCCAACTGGCGCTCCAAAAAGGGGACATTGGCCATTTGCCAAGCGCCGGCGCAGCGCAACGTGCCGTCAGAATCTAGCGATGCGCTGGCGGTTGGACGCCGGGCCGTTGTTATTGCCGTTTGCATGAGACTCGTTGACCGGTAGCGCGGCGACCGGGGGACTTATTATTCCATACAGAACTTAAGGCGATTTGAAAAGGATTGCAGTCTAATATTAAACTGATCTCGAAAAGAAATATCGGGCAGATCACGGAGGTTACAAGCCTGCTCGCTATGCAGTAACATAGCTGCCAACCACCGCTGCGTGATCCGACTCCCACCATATCGCTTGATGTTCTCTTCACACTCCTCACGGTGGCAAACATGTCCCAGAGGGCAGACACAGGGGTCTGCCCCTACATTGACGATTCGTTGAAATCAAATTGAACGACTACTCCGCTTTCCCTCTCCTTGACGACCGTGATAAATTCCTCGTATTGTAGGGGTGTTTTTCAGAGAGATGCCGAAGCTGGGTCCCTGGAGCTTGCCAAGGGCGCCAACGGAGAGCCCAGCCGGAATGAGGGTGTCCTCTTCCTGACAACGGTCGCGGTTCTGCAAGTGAAGAGGTCGGCGCGCAATATCCATTACGGCATTGGCGGCGTGAAAATCGACAGAACCATCGGAGCCGGACTGAGAAATACCGGCGTTTTCAGAAAAAAACTAGTTAAGTTTCCCGGAGGCTATGGATGAACGGAGGCCCTGCTAATTCAATTGTTGAGTCTTCTACGCTCATCGAATTGCTTCGTCGGCGAGCGCTTCAGCAGCCTGAACATCGGGCCTATACTTATTTGCTCGATGGAGAAATAGAAGCGGCCCATCTGACCTATGCGGCGTTGGACCGCCAAGCCCGGGCGATTGCTGCACTGCTCCAGGGCTGTAGCGCAAGCGGGGAGCGCGCCCTGTTGCTCTATCCATCAGGTCTCGAGTTCATAGCCGCTTTTTTTGGTTGCTTATATGCCGGGGTCGTTGCCGTCCCTCTGCCCCCGCCCAATTCCGCCCAGCCGCAGCGGACTCTCCCGCGGCTTCTTGCTATCACGAACGATGCTCGCCCATCGATGGCACTGACCACGTCATCGATCTTCTCCAAGATTGAGCGACTGTTCGCGCAAGCTCCAGAGCTACGGGCAATGCGCTGGTTGGTCACCGACGATGTTACCGGCAGCCCGGCGCGGGAATGGCGCGACCCTGCGGTGAGCAGCGCTACGCTGGCTTTGCTCCAATACACGTCGGGTTCCACCGCGGTGCCGAAGGGTGTGATGGTCAGTCACGGGAACCTTCTCCATAATTCGGCATATCTCACCGATGCCTTGGAGCTCACACCGGACAGCGTATCCGTGACGTGGTTACCGGCCTTTCACGATATGGGACTTAGCAACGGAATCATCCAACCTCTGTATACGGGAGGTCGCTGTTTCCTCATGCCCCCCCAATCCTTTCTTCAGTGGCCGGTGCGGTGGCTGCAGGCTATTTCGCGCTACCAAGCCACCGTCAGTGGAGGCCCCAATTTCGCCTATGAACTGTGCGCTCGCAGGATTACTCCTGAGCAACGTAAAACTCTCGATCTCAGCAGTTGGGTTGCGGCTTATAACGGCGCGGAGCCAGTCCGCGCGGACACCCTGAAACGGTTCGCCGAGTCCTTTGCACCCTGTGGTTTCCGCCCAAGCTTCTCCTATCCATGTTATGGACTCGCCGAAGCCACTCTGATAGTTTCAGGCGGACTTCTAAGAGATGAACCCATTTTCTGCACCACAGGGGTGGCATCACTTGAAAAAAATCGCGTCGTGGAGGCCTTAGAACAGCAACAGAATGTGCGGACATTCGTAGGATGCGGCCGTGCTCAGCTCAATACCAAGATTGTCATCGTTCATCCTGAATCGTTGACCCGATGTGCACTCGATGAGGTGGGCGAGATCTGGGTGTCAAGCCCGAGCGTCGCTCAGGGCTACTGGAACCGACCTGAGGACACAGAGCGCACTTTCCGGGCCTACCTGGCCGATACCGGTGAGGGGCCGTTTCTCCGCACCGAGGATTTGGGATTTTTGAAAGATGGCGAGCTGTTTGTCACCGGTCGTCTGAAGGATCTGATCATCATCGGTGGCCGTAACCTTTACCCCCACGACATTGAATTGACGGTGGAACAGAGTCACCCGGCGCTGCGGCAGGGTTGTTGCGCAGCGTTTTCGGTCGATGTCGCCGACGAAGAACGTTTGATCGTCACAGCCGAGGTAGAGCGCCGCTACCAACCGGCGGATCGCACCCCGCAGGATGGGGAAGCGCGCTCTGATCCGAAGCTGCGTCCGCGGCTGGATGTCGAGGCGGTGGTTCGGTCTATTCGGCGAGCGGTGGCAGAAGAGCATGATGTGCGAGTGGACGCGGTGGTGCTACTCAGGACTGGGCGCATTCCGAAGACTCCCAGCGGCAAGGTTCAGCGCCGGGCTTGCCGGGCTGGCTTCCTGGACGGCACCCTGGATCGGCTCGGTGAGGAGTGAGCCATGGCCGGGAATTCTACAAACAGCGAGTTACAAAACTTTGTCGATCGGACCAAACGGGACGAACAGGGAAATTCACAAATGGATTCTCGGACCGCAGAAGTCATCCAAGCCTGGTTGGTATCCAAGCTTTCGGAGCGGCTGGGAATCGAGCCTCACGAGATAGATATCCGGGAGCCCTTCGCCAGCTACGGTCTGGGGTCTACGCAGGCGGTCAGCCTTTCTGGCGAACTCGCAGAGTGGCTTGGACGAAGACTCTCTCCTGCTCTGGCCTATGAGTACCCCACCATCGAGACTCTCGCTCGCCATTTAGCAGAGTCACCGGAGGCGTCGGAGTCAACCACCTGGGCTGACCAAAACCGGGAGGCAACAACCGAACCTATCGCCATTATCGGCATCGGCTGCCGGTTTCCCGGCGCCCACGGCCCGGAAGCGTTCTGGCGGTTGCTGCGAGAGGGAGTCGATGCCATCACAGAAGTTCCAGCGGAGCGTTTTAATCTTCACGCCTTCTACGATCCAGATCCAGCGATCCCGGGTAAAATGAACACCCGCTGGGGCGGCTTCCTCGATCAGGTGGATCAGTTCGATCCCCATTTCTTTGGCATCTCCCCTCGGGAGGCTTTACGGATGGACCCCCAGCAACGCCTCTTACTGGAGGTGACCTGGGAAGCATTAGAAGATGCTGGACAGGCGCCGGAGCGTCTAACCGGCACCCGCACCGGTGTGTTTATCGGCATCTCGACCAACGATTACAGCCGAATTCAGTTCAACGATCTAAGTTGTATCGATGCTTACGCTGGCACAGGCAATGCCATGAGCATCGCGGCCAACCGTATTTCTTACCTGTTTGATTTCCGGGGGCCGAGTATAGCAATCGACACTGCCTGTTCGTCGTCGCTCGTTGCCCTCCACTTGGCCTGCGGCAGCCTTTGGAACGGAGAGTCCACTCTCGCTCTGGCTGGGGGCGTGAACCTGATCCTGTCGCCGGCGATTACCATCAATTTTACCAAAGCCGGGGCCATGGCTCCGGATGGGCGCTGCAAGGCCTTCGACTCCCGGGCCAATGGCTACGTTCGCAGTGAGGGCGCCGGCCTCGTCGTTCTTAAGCCTTTATCGAGAGCCCTGGCCGACGGTGATCCGATTTATGCCGTGATTCGCGGCAGCGCGGTGAACCAGGACGGACGGAGCAATGGGCTCATGGCTCCGAATCCGCTGGCCCAAGAAGCTGTCCTGCGAGAAGCCTACCGGCGAGCCGGAGTCTCGCCCGGCCACGTTCAATACGTCGAGGCCCACGGCACGGGCACATTCTTAGGCGATCCAATCGAGGCGAATGCCCTGGGCACAGTGGTTGCCATCGACCGTCCCCCTGGGCGACCTTGCGCCCTGGGCTCGGTCAAAACCAACCTGGGTCACCTCGAGGCCGCAGCCGGCGTCGCCGGCTTGATCAAGGTGGCGCTGGCGCTCAATCATCTGGAGATTCCACCCAGCCTGCATTTTCAGGAGCCCAACCCCTATATTCCTTTCGACGAGCTCTCTCTCCGAGTGCAGACAACGCTGGGCCCGTGGCCTGTGCACTCGGGTCCAGCCTTGGCTGGGGTGAGCTCATTCGGTTTTGGCGGAACCAATGCTCATGTGGTTTTGGAAGAGGCTCCCCAGTCCGATTTAGGAATGCAGAATGCGAAATGGAAAATTTGCGATCCGGAATCCGCACACCTGTTACCACTGTCGGCACGTAGCCCGGAGGCTCTCCACTCTCTCGCTCGAGCATATCAACACTTCCTGGCAGCCCCAGAGTCCCCAGTGTCGCTGCACGACATCTGTTACAGCGCCGGCGTGCGGCGCAGCCACCACGACTATCGTCTCGCCGTGACAGGCCACTCCCTGGAGCAACTGAGTGAGGTCTTGGAGGCTTTTTCGCGGGGAGAGGCTCGTCCCGGTTTGTCTTCCGGTCGCAAGGTTTCGGGTCGCCAGAGAAAACTGGTTTTTGTGTTTCCCGGGCAAGGGTCTCAGTGGTTTGGCATGGGGCAAAAGCTCTTGGAGCAGGAAGCTGTTTTTCGGGAGGTCGTGGAGCGCTGTGACCGGGCGATGCGACCGTACGGGGATTGGTCTTTGCTCGCCGAGATCACTGTCACCGATGCGGCACAGTCCCGATTGAACGAAATCGATATCATCCAGCCGGCCCTCTTTGCGATTCAAGTGGCCCTGGCGGCCCTATGGCGTTCCTGGGGTATCGAGCCGCAGGCCGTGGTGGGCCATAGCATGGGAGAGGTCGCGGCAGCCTACGTTGCCGGCGCGCTGAGCCTGGAAGATGCGGTACGGGTTATTTGTCGTCGCAGCCGCTTGGTCAAGCGCACCATCGGGCAAGGAGTTATGGCAGCCGTGGAACTTTCCATGGAGGACGCCCGGCGTGTCCTGGCCGGCTACGAAGATCGCGTGTCTATTGCTGTCAGCAACGGTCCCACTTCGACTGTGTTGTCGGGCGATCCTGCGGCGCTCGAAGCGATCGTGGATCAATTGCAGCGCCAAGACACCTTCTGTCGTATGGTGAAGGTGGATTTTGCCTCTCACAGCCCGCAGATGGATCCATTGCGCGCTGATCTGTTGCAGGCTCTGGAAGGACTACAGCCTCGTGCTGCGTTCGTGCCCATGTATTCGACGGTGACCGGCAAGGTCAGCGACGGGCTTGAGTTCGAGGCGCTCTATTGGGCGAGGAACCTGAGAGAGCCGGTGCTCTTTTCAACGGCGGTTCAGCAGTTGCTGGAAGCTGGACATGATATTTTCCTAGAAATCAGCGCCCACCCAATTTTACTCAGTTCCATTCAGCAAGGGTTTCATCACCTCGGCCAAGAAGGCGCCGTGCTCCCTTCTCTGCGGCGTGAAGAAGAAGAACGCACCGTCATGCTGGGATCCCTGGGCACGCTTTATACTCTGGGGTACCCGGTGGACTGGAGCCGCATCTATCCGTCGGGAGGCGGGTGCGTTCGACTGCCGGTCTACCCTTGGCAGCGGGAGCGTTGCTGGCTGGAGACCGCAGCAGGAGACACCGACTCTCACTGGGGCCTAACTCCGCCGAGCCGGATAGGGAAGCACCCTCTTCTCGGCCGCCATTTCAAGTCGGCCGATCCTGCAGGAAGCCACTTTTGGGAAGCCACTTTGGACAAGAGGGCCCTGCCTTATCTGGATGACCATCGCATCCAGGGGGTTGCCGTCCTGCCCGCCTCGGCCTATCTAGAAATGGCTCTGGCCGCCACGGTTGAGGTCTTCGGTGAACAATCCATTACGTTGAAGGATGTCGAATTTCACAGGGCGCTTTTCTTGCCTGATAACGGAACCCACACGATTCAGGTGATCCTTTCTCCCGGCGCCGATGGAGCGGCATCCTTTCGCATCTACAGTCGCCCGGGAGAGCAAGCCAGTAAATCGTGGACACTGCATGTGACCGGGAAAGCCTGTCCTCAACAGGACAGCAGCAATTCCCCTGTTCTCGGGCGGGAGACGCTCGCGGAGTTCCAAGCTCGGTGCTCGGAGAAGGTCTCTGGCCAGGACTATTATCTGAAACTCCGCGAAAGTGGCATCCAATACGGTCCCTTTTTCCAGAGCATCGCACAGCTGTGGCGAAACAACGGAGATGTGCTGGGTGAAGTGCGGGTTCCTGACGGGCCGGATGCAGAGTTTAACGCCTACCAGTTCCACCCGGCCATTCTGGACGCCTGCTTCCAGATTCCAGGAGCTGCGTTAGCGGCTGAAGCGACTGGAAACGGCAACCAAGGTATTTTCATGCCGACCCGCATAGACGAGTTCCGGTTCCACGGTCGTCCGGGCCTGCATCTCTGGAGTGACGCCCGTGTTAAAGAGCGGGACGCCGAAGCAGTAACGGGAGAGGTGCGGCTCCTCGATGAAGCCGAGCGCGTGGCGGTCGAGATTCTGGGTCTTCGCTTCGAATACCTGGGCGACGATACCCAGCGCGAGGAGAATCTCGACGACTGGCTCTATGAGATCGAGTGGCAGCCCAAAGAGCGTCCCGCAGGAGCCGCGGAACTTTCCTCGCCAGCTAGCGGGGGAAGCTGGCTGATCTTTGCCGACAGCGAGGGCGTTGGAGACGCGGTGGCGGCATTGTTGGAAGCACAGGGACAGAGAAGCATTCTGGTCTCTCGCGGGGAATCGTACGAGCACCGGGACGGTGAGCATTTTCGCATCCGCCCGGACCAACCCGAAGACCTGCGGCGGCTTTTCGAGGCGGCTCTGGTATCCGATCAGCCCATCTGCCGTGGGATTGTCCATCTCTGGAGTCTCGAAGTTGGTCGCCCACAGGAGACCACCGTGGCCGCTCTGAATGCAGCCCAAACTCTGGGTTGCGGCAGCGTCCTCCTGTTGGTCCAGGAGCTGGCGCGAACGGAATCGCGCGATCTCCCTCGTCTGTGGCTGGTCACCGAGGGTGGTCAAGCGGCAGGGGAGGAGCCCGCGCCGCTGGCCGTTGCTCAATCGCCTCTTTGGGGATTGGGTCGCGTCATCGCTCAGGAACACCCTATGCTCTGGGGAGGATTGGTAGACTTGGAACCTACGGCAGCGCCGCATGAAGCTGCCGCTCAGCAGTTGTGGGAGCAAATCTCCACTCCGGATGGAGAGGATCAACTTGCCTTCCGTCAAGGGCGGCGATACGTGGCCCGTCTGGTGCGCAAGTCCCGATCTGTCACGCAGGAAACTCCGCTCAGGTGGCGGCCTGATGGCAGCTATCTCATTAGCGGCGGACTGGGAGATCTCGGCCTCTTGGTCGCCCGTTGGATGGTAGAGCAGGGGGCTCGCCGATTGATCCTTTTGGGACGCACCAAGCTCCCGCCACGCTCGAGCTGGAGCTCGCTAGAAACAAGAAGTCGCTTAGCCCATCAAATCGCCGCCATTCGGGAACTGGAATCCTTGGGAGCGACGGTGCACCTGGCGTCGGTGGATGTGGCGGATGAAGAACAGTTGAGCGGCTTTCTGGACGAGTTTCGCTCGGAAGGTTGGCCGCCGATCCGCGGTGTGGTGCACGCGGCGGGAGTGCTGCACGACGGACTCTTGGTGCAACTCAATGCCGCTCAACTGAATACGGTTTTGCGGCCCAAGTTGATCGGTGGGTGGCTGCTGCATCGCCTGCTTAAGGATGCCCTCCTGGACTTCTTCGTACTCTTCTCCTCGGCGGGTTCTCTCCTGGGCCAGGCCGGTCAGGGGAATTATGCCGCCGCCAACGCTTTCCTCGATGCTCTGGCGCATCACCGCAAGGCTCAAGGCCAGCCGGCCCTGAGTATCAACTGGGGCGCCTGGGCCGATTTGGGTTTTGCCGATACGCCTGGGGGCAAGCGCCTCGCCACGCGCCTCGCGCTCCTGGGAATCAAAAACATGGGGGCCGCGCAAGCGCTGGAGATATTGAAACGACAGCTCGGGCAAGGCTCAACCCAGGTCGTGGCGGTGCCGGTCGACTGGCGGCAGTACCGCGAGTTTTATCCGGCGGGCAGTGAACCACCGCTGCTGTCTCAACTTGCAGGTGAGGAAGTCGACGTCCCGCGCCAAGCGGATCGTCCGGGAGAAAAAAGGGGCCTGACCTCCGCCGCCCTCCTGGCTGCGGAGCCTGGGGAGCGCCACCAGTTGGTGCAGTCCTACTTGAGCCAGCAAGTGGCTCGTGTGCTCGGCCTTGCCGCATCCAAGATGGACCCCCAGCAACCCCTTAGCAATCTGGGACTGGACTCACTGATGGCCGTCGAGTTGAAGAACCGGATCGCGGTTGACTTGGGGGTGAAAGTGCCGGTGGTGAAATTTCTTCAGGGCTTTAGCGTCGCCGAGGCTGTAACCCAGGTGCTTGAGCAACTGACAGCAGAGGCAGCCAATCCGTCGGCGCCGCTCGCCCCGGCAGTTACGCTGCAGAAGGAGCACATAGACAAGGTAAATGCGGAACATCTTTTGGCAAACCTGGATCAGCTTTCGGATGAGAAGGTGGATTCATTGCTCAAAGAAATGTTGGCTGAGGAGAAGGTTAGTGAACCCTAAATTGATTCTGCTGAAAAACCCTAAGAATGCTTCGACAGGCTCAGCATGAACGGAAAAATCTCCAATGATTTCGACCGCTCCTCCGTTCGTCCTGAGGCTCTCGAAGGATGAACGGATGGTTTTTCAGCAGAATCTAAATTGACCCCTGACCCCAGATTGTCGTGAGGCTTGAGGCAAGAGCCAGACTTTTAAATCAGCTTGACAGCCTTCACAGACTTGCCCGAAGCTTATCTTTCTCATTGCAGCACGACAGGGAAAACCATCTCGGTTTTCTCCGCGCCCCTGCCGACTTTTATCGTGAGCGTCTCGCCGGAATTCTTCGCGTTCAGCAGACGCGCCATCTGCGCGGCGTTTTGCACCTTCATGCCGTCCACGGCGAGCAGCAGGTCGCTGTCGTTTATCCCCGCGCTTTTCGCTGGCTCCTTGACGTCCCTGATCACCGGGGGATCGGCCTTGTAGTCCGGGTTTATCCCCACGTTGACATTCGGGAGCCTCACGAACCCGTCGCGCTCCATGTCCCCGACGCACTGATCGCGCACCTGTTGCGCCTCGCGGATCCCGATCGCGCCGGCCAGCCCCCAGGCCCAGCCGTTTGGGCAACTTGCCACCCTGCCATCAGGATTGACCAAAAGCGTCCCCGATAAACCACCGCAACCAGCCAGCATGACCATGCTCGCTAAACCCATCGCAATTCTATGCATGTTTACCTCCTGGTTTCTGTGACTATCCAGGGAAGACCGACCGAAAAAGCAAAAGGGCAAAAATTCGCTGTTTTGTCTTTAACCGATGCCATGAAGCGTTTCAATGTTAGCACTAGGAAGAAAAGGCAACAGGCTACTTTTCAGTAAGTCTCACGCTCGGCCTTTTTTTTCTAGACAATCCTGACGGAGCGATGCCATCCGCTACTTGGTCGGCTAGTGCCGCTCATTCCGTGATTCACGCCACGCGTGTCCGCAGCCTACGTACCGTAAGCTGCATTCTCATCGCCCGTAGAAGATCCCTTAGGCTCTTCAGTTCCGGATTGCCTTTCGGCGAAAGCGTCCGGTAGAGGGGGTTGGCGTTCAACTCCGCCTCTTCCGCGAGTTTCGGCACACCGCCAAAAGCTTTGGCCATACGTCGGAGCGCAAGCATAGATTCCTCTTGGTTGCCGTCTTCAAGGGTGAGCGGTGGCAAACGGGTCAGGTCTGGAGTTGACTGAATCTATACCGTCTCGACGGTCTACAGGATCAACTGCGGAGACCAAGACGAGTGACAACTATTCAACTCCAGATTTGACCCATCGACAACTCCAGATTTGACCCATCGAGACCCATCGATCAGATTGACCCCTCGATCCTGACTACCGCGACACATGACATGATAGAGCGCGCCGGTGAAATACACCCGCGGTTTTCTTGCCATCGGGATGCGAAGTTACGTAAGGCGAGCAACAAAGTCAAATAGGCACCCCAGATTCAGATTCGAATGGGCGGTCGTCGGCGCCGTGTAGGTGGAGAAACACCTCGAAGTGCCGGTCATCCAGCCGGTGGCTGCCCGCGTCTGGTACGTGCAATAATAGATGCGCATCCGCCGGCCTGTCGCCGGTGCCGGTCGCTTCTTGGCCGAATTGCCATAGCGGCCCCAGACAACGATTCCGCAATGAGAATTTAAAGTCACTTTGCGCCTTGCCATCCCTCTATTCTATCGCGTAGAATCGGCTCGCTTCGCGCATTGTGTTTCAAGACTCGCTAAGGATCACGAACATTGCCCGAAACGAGCTACACCCTACCTGTATTGACGGATACAAGAATCAGGCACTACCATCGAACGCAATCGGGAAAGGTGGTCGAATTTGTCGTGCAGTTGGAGGTGGAGGTCCGGGGGATTTGGAAGCCGGCTATTCGCTATGACACCGCTCATGGCTTTGCGCATATAGATCGGTATAATCTTAAAGGGCGCGCCAAGAAGGAAAAGCTGGCCTTGAGTTTCGGCCAAGCGTTGACGAGAGCGGAGCGGGAGATCAAGCAGAATTGGTTGGCTTACCGCGCAAGATTTTTAAAAGGAGAATGGCCATGACCGCGGCGGAAAAGATATTGGCTGAGAAAAACCTGGATTTAATTTTCGAGTTTGAAAAGTATGTCTTGGAGCACCCCGAAATCACCGAGAAAATTCCCCGCGACGCGGGGGTCTTTATGAAGGTGGCGGGAGACGGAAAATTCAATCGTTGGAGCGAGCGCAAGGCGAAGAAGCAGGCCAAAAAAGGGTGTCCGCTTATCGCGGTCACGGTCAAAAGATTGGGGCCGGTTCATTCTCGGATCGAAGGGCTCGC
>JAUYJC010000211.1 GCA_030688735.1 Deltaproteobacteria bacterium | reverse complement strand
AGCCAGGGGCTCCGCTATGCCGTGGTGACGCTCGAAGGGATCGTCAAAGGAAAGGCGGTGGAAAGGGAAGTCCAGCATGAGCTCGACAACGTAAAATGCCGCTTCGCTCCCCACGTGCAGGCGGCCAGCGTCGGGCAGTTTGTCCTGCTAAAAAATACCGACCCGATCTTGCACACGGCGCACGCCTATTTTGCCAGCGGCCAGCCGCACTTCAACGTGGGACTCTACCCGGGGAGGACCAGCCGAAAGCCGCTGGTAACACCCGGGGTCGTTAAAATCCTGTGCGAAGTACATCCGTGGATGAGCGCCTATATCGTCGTGACGGAACACCCCTATCACGCCGTCACCGACGCCTATGGCGAGTATCTGATCAACGACGTTCCCGCCGGGAATTATCGGCTCAGGGTGTGGCACGAGAGTCTGGGGGCCGAAGACAAAATGGTGGAGGTCAAGGCCGGCGCATCCCTCAATGTCGATTTTATCTTTAATCCCAAACCGGGAGTGAAAAAATGAACCGACGAAGTCTTGGCTGGATCGCTGTCGCGACGCTTCTGCTCGGCGCCGAAGCGTACGGCGCCGATACAGCGGCCAAGGGTGGCATCGTCAAGGGGACAATCACCATCGCGGGAAAACCCACGGCGGATGTGGTCGTTTCGGTGGAAGGTGTGCCGCAGGAAACTGCAAAAGCACGGCTGGCGGCCGCGAAATCCAAGAAGGCCCTCCTCGACCAGAGAGAAATGAAATTCACACCGTACGTACTGCCCATCGTGGTGGGGACGACGGTCGAGTTCCCGAACAACGACAAGAGCTGGCACAACGTCTATTCCAAATCCGACGCAAAATCATTCGATCTCGGACTCTACCCGCCCGGCAAATCGCGCAGCCAGGTTTTCGACAAACCCGGCGTCGCGCGCATTCTGTGCAACGCTCACCCGGCCATGGAAGCGTTTATCGTTGTCAAAGACCATCCTTATATCGCGGCGGCCGACAAGCGCGGCAACTTCCGCATGGACGGCGTGCCACTGGGAAAATATCGCGTGCAAGTCTGGCATCCGCAACTCGGCACCACCGACACTGGAGTCGCAATTGTCCGCGACGGGGAAGTGGTGGATGTTAATTTCGACTTGAAAAAGAAATAACGCGGAAGGAAGCAAACGATATGCGCTACGGCAGGACTTTCACGGATGAGGGCGCCGCCAAATTTATGACGGACGACGTCAATAAAGTGGCGCAGCTGACCCCTGCCGAAAAACGAGTCATCGCTCTGGTGTCGCGCGCCAAGACCAACAAAGAGATCGCGGTAGTCTTGGGGATCAGCCCCGCCACCGTCAAGCGGCACCTGGAGAACATTCTGAGAAAACTTCAGTTAAGGAACCGCGTCGAAGCGGCGATATACGCTCTGAGAAGCATCGGCTGCCCGCGCGGCGCCGATCCGGGCTGCCCTCTTGAGCTGTGCGATGACGAAATTAATTCGACCCGCGAAAAATGGGCCGTATGACCCCTAGCCAAACCCATCAACCTGTGGTATTTGAAAAAACATTATCCATGGTCGTGCGTTTCCGCAAGCGTGAGGGAGGAGCTATGAGACGATTCATCGTCGCAGCGTGGTGCTGCGCGTTCTTGTTTGGCTATCTGCCGGCGGTCTGGTCGGCGGAAAAAGAGGCGGCAAAGCCGGGGCCCGCCACGTACGTGGGCAACGAAGTTTGCAAGGCCTGCCACGCCCCCGCGTTTGAAAAATTCTCCCAGACCCGGATGGGAAAGATCTTTCTATTCAACGCGCGCAACGAGGAGGAAAGGAGGGCCTGCGAGAGTTGCCACGGTCCGGGCAGCAACCACGTCTCCGCCGGTGGCGGCAAGGGCGTGGGTGGGATGATCACGTTTCGCAAGGACTCGGGAGAATCGGCCAAGGTCCAGAACGATGCCTGTCTTAGCTGCCATCAGCGCGGCATGCAGACTTACTGGGAAGCGGGCCCGCACGCGAGCCGCGGCATCGCCTGTGTCAATTGCCACACGCTCATGGAAAAAACCAGCGGCAAACAACTCGCCAAACTCAGCGACAAGACTCCTTTCTCCATCAACCGGGCGGAGATCGAAGTCTGCGGCCAGTGTCACTTGCAGCGTAAAGCCCAGCTCATGCGCTCATCCCACATGCCCTTGCGCGAAGGCAAGATGGTTTGCTCCGACTGCCACAACCCGCATGGCACGCCGAATCCTTCTCAGCTCATAAAGTCAAGCGTCAATGAAACCTGTTTCATGTGCCACGCCGAGCGGCGCGGCCCCTTTCTCTGGGAGCATCCCCCGGCCATAGAAAATTGCGCCAATTGCCATGAGGCGCACGGCTCGGTAAACGACCGGCTGCTCAAAGTCACTGACCCAAGGTTGTGCACCCAATGCCACGTGCACACGCGACATCCCAGCACCCCGCGGAATGCCAATTCCAGGTTTGTCTTTAACCGTAGCTGCACCAATTGTCATAGCCAAATTCACGGCTCTAATCACCCGTCGGGCCGGCGCTTTCAGCGCTAAGGAGTACTACGATGGCACACAAAAAAATTACAGGGATCTCAATCGTAAGCCTGGTGGCTCTCCTGGTATTCACTACGGCAGGGCAGGCCGAACTCGACGTCGGGAATTATACCATCAGCGGATCGGCCGAAGTGGGCGGGTTGCCGCAAAATCATGTCGGCCACAAGGCGAAATTCGAAGAGTACCGAGACCTACCGGAGTCGGTGATTGTGCCTAGCCTTGAGCTTAAAGTCGATAGTAAGAAAAACGACTACTATCTGGAATGGGACGCCACCAAGCCAGGCCGCGACGATCAAAATTTTCGTCTGCGGCTCGGCAAATACGGTCTCTTGGACGTCGAAGTCGAATGGGACCAGATCCCGCACTTTTTCAACGGCGACACGGCGGCCACTCCCTTCGCCAGGCACGATGGGACGTTTAGTCTACTTTCGAAGCGGAACGCCGCGGGGAATTGCCCCGCCGGCGTCGGCTCGGTGGAAGGATGGGTCAATACCTGTTCGCATGGCATTGATCTCAAGCTCATTCAAGGTTTTGCGCGATTCAAGCTGCGCTACACCCCATCGCCGGGATGGACGTTCAGCGCCGGTTACGCATCCCAGAGCACCAACGGCGATCGCGCCTTCGCCACCGTCACCAACGGTTTTACCAACATCGTCGAGTTGGCCGAGCCGATCAACTACGTGACGCACAACATCGAGTTGGGGGGGGAATACGCGGCCAACTGGTGGACCCTTGGGATGAAATATAATGCGTCGCTCTTTCACAATTACGACAGTACGCTGGTTTGGGACAATCCGTTCAGCTCGAGCGCCGGCTTGGGCGCAGCCTGCGTGGACGCCCCGAATTCAACCTGCCGCAGCCAACTGGATCTTTACCCGAGCAATCAGGCCCATAATTTTACTCTGACGGGAACGGCGAAACTGCCTTTAATGACAAGCTTTTTGGGGACGGTGTCGCACGGCTGGAGACTCCAAGACGACAAATTTTTGCCCTTCACGAGTAACCGGTGTTTCGGCACCGATCCGGCCGCTTGCAGCGCCGCTCTGATCACTCCGCCTAGGTTGCTCCGCAAAAGCCTCGACGGCGAGGTGCGGCCGACCATGGTCAACTTGACGCTGATAAACCGCTACGTAAAAAACTTAGATCTAAAGGCATATTACCGGTACTTTGATTTCCAAAATAATAGCAAGCGGCTCCTCCTTCCCGACGGTTACATCCGTAGCGATACCGGCCCCGGTTCTTCGGCCGCAGCCGACGGGCTGCGTTCCTTTCCCTACGGCCATTCCAAGCAGAATCTTGGCCTTGACGCCGGCTACGAATTCGCCAAATGGCTCAGCGCCAAGTTTAGCTATGGCTGGGAGAGGACGCACCGCAACCGGCGCGAGGTGCTGAACGCGAATGAGCATAGCTTTGGTCCCACAGTCGATATTAAGCCCAACCCCTGGCTCCTGTTCCGCGCGAGCTACAGGCGCTATTTGCGCGATGCCCATGAGTATAACGCCGGGAGGGAAGTCATATACGAAACGGGAGACGACGTAGGGGACATCATCGCCAATAGACTCCAGGAACTGCGAAAGCTCGACGAGGCGGCGCGCAAGCGAGACAAGGTCAGCTTGTTTGCCCAAATCAGTCCGTGGGAAATGCTCACACTGCACGGCGGCTTTGATATGATCCGTGACGATTATCCGCGAACCGAAATCGGCACTCAAAAAGACAACAATTATTCACCGTCGGTCGGCTTTATCTATGCGCCGCTCATGTGGGCGAGTTTCTTCGGCGACTACAACTGGGAGCGCTTCGATTGGAGACTGAAAAACATTGAGCGGACATCGACTACGCAGACTCCTACACTCAATCCGGATAGAGTTTGGACCAGCCGCGGAGTCGACCGCATTCACACCTTCAGCTTGGGGACCGACTTGAAGCTCATAGAAAAAATCCTCGGCCTGCGCCTCCAGTATGGGTTTTCTTACGGTGAAAGTCTCGTGCACTCCGGCGGCAGCACCTGCGCCGGTTGTACCCAGGCGACCGATTATCCGTCCATCACCAACCGCTGGCACGAACTGCTTGCCCGCTTCGAATACGCCCTGCACAAGAACGTCGACCTGCAATTCGGTTACTACTTCAATCGCTTTTCGTCAAAGGACTATGGAGTCGATATCATGAAGCTCTGGATGGGCGATGTGGACACCGGAACGGCCAACTCGATTTTCCTGGGCGACCGGCTCAAGGGACCCTATGAGGCACATGTCGGTTTTGTGGCGGTAAAGCTTAAGTTCTAAGAGAGAGACGAGTCGAAAATTCCGGGAGGAGAAACGAGGAAAATGAAATTTGCATACTCCACCGGCGCCGCCCTGTTGTTGCTTTCGCTGATTCCGGGACCGGCGTGGAACCAACCCAAGGGAGACACGAAAGCGGGGAAAACTAAATACGACGCCAATTGCGTCGGCTGTCATGGGAAGACGGGGAAAGGCGACGGAGCGGCGGCGGCGGTTTTGAATCCGAAGCCGGGAGATATGAGCGACGGCAAGGCGATGAAGGCGCTCAGCGACAAATATCTATTCGACATCATCAAGGACGGCGGCGGGTCGCAAAAAAAATCTCCAATTATGCCGGCCAGTGGCAAGAAGTTAAACGATCAGGAGATCTCGGACATTGTCGCCTATATTCGTACTCTCGCCAAATAACCCCGCAAATTAATCGAACGCGGCGGTTCATTAACGCCTCTTCAGTGTCGCAACTGAAGAGGCGTTTTTTTGCGCCCTCACTCTGGCTAAACTCCCGCAGTTTTTTTTAGTTCCGACACAAGTGAGTTCCCCGTTTCGCAATTGCGCGATAATGACCAGGATTTTTTCTAAGTCTCAAGAAACGGCACTCGGTTTCGCTAATAAAAAGCAGCAAATTTGATGGCATGCGTCTTGCGGTTTCGAACGGCAAATTTGCTAGTCCCAAAGAAGGAGTGCGGTTAGCGTGGGGTTGAAAAGGATCGTTCTAATCGTGGTGGTCGGGTTAGGTGTGCTGACTTGGGCTTACTCTGCAGGTTGGGTGAGCGGCGGGGTCTATCAGCCCATTGCATTTCCACACAAGACTCATCTGGATCTCAAACTGCCCTGCACCGGTTGCCATCAGAGCGCGGAGAAAGGCGCGGTGGCAGGGCGGCCCGCGACGGCTCTGTGTATGGCCTGCCACGCCGGCGGAGACACCAAGAGCGAGGAAATCAAAAAGCTGCGCTCCTATGGGGAAAAGGGGCAAGAGGTTCCCTGGCGGCGCGTTTGGCGTCTACCGAGCCATGTGTTCTTTCCTCATCGCGCGCACGTCGTCCTCGCAAAAATAGAGTGCCAGACCTGTCACGGGCCGATGGAGACACTGACCAAGCCGCCGGTCACGCCGCTCAAGACTCTCGACATGAATGACTGTATCGCTTGCCATGAGAGCCGCGAGAAAGCCGTGGCGGCAAAAACCACCGCGCCACAGGCGCATTCCGTAACGGCGCGCAGCCTGTTGAACGACTGCAACAGCTGTCACCGGTGAGGGAATAATGCGATTTACTCGGCGTACCTTTCTCCAAGTGCTGGGCGGAACCGCTGGAGCGGCCGTCGTCGCCAAAGGACAACTCTCGTCCAAAGTCGGCGCGGCAGCCGAGGATATCGAGCGGTGGGCCACGCCCGAGGAGGTGATCGTTCCATCGATTTGCCAGCAATGCCCCGGCGGCTGCGGGCTCATGGTGCGCACGCACGATGGACAGGTTTCCGGCATCGCGGGCAATCGTCAGCATCCGATTAATCGCGGCTCGCTTTGTCCCAAGGCATTTGGCGGACTGCAACTTCTTTACGACGCCAACCGCCTCAAGGAACCGATGGCGCGGGCCGGCGAGCGAGGCCAGGGCAAATGGAAGCCGATTACCTGGGATGAGGCGATCGCGAAGGTTGTGAGTTCTCTGTCCGATCTCAGGGCGAAAAATCTTTCACACACGGCGGTCATCCTCGGCGGGCAGTACCGCGGCTACCGCGACCTCTTGTGGCAGCGCTTCGCCGAGAGCTACGGAACGCCCAATTATATTCGCGTCCGTTGCTTTTCTCCCGAACGGCCCGCCCTCGCGCATCACTTCATGCAGGGCGTGACCGAGCCGCTGGGTTACGATCTCGCGGAAGCGCAATTCATTCTCTCCTTCGGCGCTGGGCTGCTCGAGTCCTGGACCGGCCCGGTGCACAACTCGCGCGCGTTTGCGCGGCTGCGCCGCAGCAGCGAACGGCGGCGCGGACTGTTCGTGCAAATAGACCCGCGCCGTTCACCGACGGCGATCAAAGCGGACCGATGGATTTCCATCGTGCCGGGGACCGATGGCGTCCTGGCGCTCGGCATCGCCAACGCGATGATCCGCGAGCAGCTCTATGACCAGGACTTTGTCGAGGAGCACACTTTCGGCTTCGAAGACTGGGTCGATAGCTCTGGCCAGCAGCATTTAGGTTTTAAAAATCTCGTCTTGAGGGAATATGGGCTGCTGACTGTTTCCGCGGCCACCGGCGTGCCGGTAAAGAGCATTATCGAGATCGCGAGAAATCTCGCCACGCTCAAGCCGGCCATCGTCATCGGCGAGCGCGGCCCGGTCTACGGACCCGACGATCTGCACGCGCGCATGGCGATTCACAGTCTCAATGCACTTGCCGGAAACATCGGCGTTGCCGGCGGCCTGCGTATCCAAGGTGCGTTGCCCCTGGCGGCGTTGCCGGCGGTTCGGCAGGATGCCACGGCAAAGCAAGGAGCGGCCCAGTCGCGGATCGACGGAGCGGGAGAGAAGCAGTATTTGTTGGTTCCGGACGCGCCGCAACTGTTGGCCGAGAGAATTGCCGGCGGAACTCCCTATCCCGTTAACGCGCTGTTTTTCTTCGCCACCAATCCGTTGGCGAATCATCCAGCCAAAGAAGCTCTGGCGAGCGCGCTCAAGAAGGTCCCGTTCATCGTCAGTTTTTCGCCCTTCCTCGACGAATCGAGCGCGCTGGCCGATCTTATCTTGCCGGACCAGACCTATCTGGAGCGATGGCAGGACGATCAGGTAACTCACCTTGCTGGTTTCACTTGCTTCAGTCTCGCGCGGCCGGCCGCCGCCCCGCTTAACCAGACTCGCAACACGGCGGACGTATTGCTTCAGGTGGCCCAAGCGCTCGGCGCGCCGGTGGCGCAGAATTTTCCCTGGAAAAAATTTGAAGAGCTGCTCAAGCAGGGAGCGGAGGGTCTATACAATTCCAAACGAGGATACATCGCTTCCGCTCCCCCCGAAGAAGCCCTGAGAAAGGTCCTCGAGCGCCAGGGATACTGGATTCCCGAGTTCAAGGATTTCGACGCGTTTTGGAATGCGCTGCTCGAGCGCGGCGCCTGGTGGGACCCCACAGGTTTGCCGGTGGGCTTGAATGCGCTGCTCAAAACGCCTTCCGGCAAGTTCGAGTTCTACTCGACGGAGTTAAAGCAGTTGGTCGATAAGGCGGTCAAGCAAGAGGGAACAACAAACTCGTTTGTCAGCACTCTGGGCGCTGGCAAAAGCGAAGATCTGCTGTTTCTGCCGGCGGTGGCGATCCCTCGACCCGCGCCAACGGGATCGTTTCCGCTGCGCCTCAATACTTACCGTCTCATGAGCCGGCCCATGGGCGGAGGGCGCAACCAGCCCTGGCTTCTCGAACAGCCTGCGGTCCATCTGTACAGTCCGTGGGAGAGCTGGGTAGAAGTGCATCCGAAAACGGCTGCCGACCTTAAGCTCAAAGAAAATGATTGGGTTTGGGTGGAGTCGGCAAAGGGGCGCGTCAAGCTGCGCGTCAAGATTTATTCAGGCACGCGGCCCGAGGTGGTTCATATCCCGCTCTTCGGCGGCGAAGGACCTAATCCAAACGACCTGATCGCCAACGAAGCGGATACGCTCAAGGGATTCGGCGTGCTCAATACAACCCAGGTGAGAATCAGGAGGGCATGACGTGGCGTTGTGGGGCATGGTCATAGATCTGGATCGCTGCACCGGCTGCCAGGCCTGCGTTATGGCCTGTAAAGCGGAGAATAATGTTCCCGCCGTTGGCAA
Source organism: Deltaproteobacteria bacterium (assembly GCA_030688735.1). Lineage (GTDB taxonomy): Bacteria > Desulfobacterota > Binatia > UBA9968 > UBA9968 > JACPFE01. The sequence continues at coordinate 35,904 of JAUYJC010000211.1, read as the reverse complement.
CAAAGAAGCGACGAAAGGTCGCACCATCAGTTGGATGCAGGTACTGACGGAAACCGACGAAGAACACCACGAGGAGAAGACGCGATTTATTCCCAGGCCCTGCCTCCAGTGCGACGACCCGCCCTGCACCAAGGTTTGTCCGGTTTATGCGACCTATCGCAACCCGGAAGGCATCGTCGCGCAGATTTACGAGCGCTGCATCGGCTGCCGTTTCTGCATGGCGGCCTGCCCCTACAACGCGAAATTTTTCAACTGGTACACCTATCAAAAGGAGCAACCGGGACAAAATCCCGACGTGTCGTTGCGCCCGAAAGGCGTGGTGGAGAAATGCACCTTCTGCCATCATCGCCTGCAAAAGGCGCGCGAGCGAGCGCACGGGGAAAATCGCGAAATCCAACCCGGCGAATATAATACCGCGTGCGCCGACGCCTGTCCTGCGCAAGCCATTGTCTTCGGCGACCTATCCGATCCGGGCAGCGAGGTCTCAAAGCTCGCCCGCAGTCCGCGCGCTTTCAAATTGCTAGAAGAGTTGGGGACCAAGCCCAAAGTGATCTATCTGACAGAGGGAGAAGGCGGTGGTTGAGCACAAGGACAGTCATGAAGATATTCTGCTCGCCCCCATCGCACACACGGGGCCGGGCTTCTATTGGGCCGTGGCGGGCCTGGGGGTTTTCATCCTGTGGGGCGCGATCGCCTATGGGTTCCAGTTTTATTACGGACTGGGAGTCACGGGGCTGCAACAGCCCGTCGGTTGGGGCTTTTACGTTACGAATTTCGTTTTCTTTATCGGCATCAGCCACGCGGGAACCCTGATCTCCGCGATCCTGCGACTTTCCCGGGCGGAGTGGCGCCGGCCCATCACGCGGATGGCCGAAGTGATCACGGCGATGGTGCTGTTTATCGGCGCGGGTCAGATCCTTGTGGATATGGGCCGGCCCGACCGAATATTCAACGTCATCCGTCACGGCCGCTACCAGTCACCGCTGCTCTGGGATGCCACTAGCATCAGCGCTTATTTGACGGCCAGCCTCACCTACCTCTATTTGCCGATGATTCCCGACATCGCCATCCTCAGAGACAGGCTCGGCAAGTGGAAGCTCTTCTACAGCGTGCTGGCCCTCGGCTGGACCGGCACGGAAGCGCAGCAGCGAGTTCTCAACCGCGCCATCGCCATTATGTGTGTGCTTGTCATCCCGGTCGCTGTTTCCGTACACACCGTCGTCTCCTTTGTCTTTTCCATGACGCTTCAGCCCATGTGGCACTCCACGATCTTCGGCCCCTACTTCGTCGTCGGGGCGATTTTCTCCGGCATCGCGGCGCTCATCGTCGCCATGATCATTTTCCGGAAGGCTTACGGGCTCGAGCCTTTTCTTAAGCCGATCCATTTCCGCTACCTCGGTCAGCTCCTGCTAATCATGGCGCTGCTTTGGTTCTATTTTACCTTTGCCGAGTATCTGACGGGATATTACGGGGCGGAACCCGAGGAGATGAAAATATTCTGGTCCAAGTTTTCCGGTCCATTCTGGCCATTTTTCTGGGCGATGGTTCTTTGCAATTTCATTATCCCGCTGGCCTGTCTGGTGCGGCTTGGCCAGCATACCGTAGGGAAAGTTCTCGCGGCGTCGCTGTCGATCATCGTCGGCATGTGGCTCGAACGCTTTATTATCGTCGTACCGACGCTGTCAATTCCCCGCTTGCCGTTTCCGCAAACGATTTATGTGCCGACTTGGGTTGAGTTGGGAGTATTCGCCGGCAGCCTCGCGCTGTTCGCGTTATTTTATCTTCTCTTCACCAAGGTGTTCCCGATCATCTCGATCTGGGAGATCCGCGAGGGTCGTGAAGAGGGAGTTAAAGAGGTCGAGGAACGGATCAAAAGCTACCTGCCGGACGAGGTTAACGGCGCGGCGTAAGGAAGCCAATAAGGAAATGAGATGGAAAATCTGCGCTCACCTTCCGATCAGCTGATAAGAAAACTACAGTGGATATGGATGATCGGCTTCATCGTGTTGGTGTTGGGAATCATCTCCTGGTTCATTCATCTGATGCGCACCGCGTTGTGGCTTGGCGACGTGCCCTCGGCCGCCATCGGCATCCCGCTCGTGGCGATCCCGATTTTCCTGGCGCTGGCGAGCGTGGTCTTTTATGTATTCTGGGGCCTGGCCATTCGTGGGAGAGACCGATGAAATTGAGACTCGCGCTCCTTGCCTTGGCTTTCGTTGTTAGTTTTGCCGGTCAAGACGCGTCGCTTCTCGGCGCGGAGCCGTCCGCCTCGTATCTCCTCCCCGGCAATCCGCTCGATGGCAGTCGGCTCTTTTCCGAAAAGGGCTGCCTCGGCTGTCATTCGGTTTACGGAGTGGGAGGAGTCGCTGGGCCTGAGTTGGGGCAGGGAATCCTGAAGCGCCCGCTCCTCGATATCGCCGGCGTGATGTGGAATCATTCTCCCGGCATGGTGCATCTGTTTCAGGAAATGCGCACCGCGCTGCCGCAATTCAAACCAGCGGAGATGGCAAGTCTCTTGTCGTTTCTTTATTACTTGGGATCACTGGATCCGCCGGGAGACGCGGCGGCGGGTGCCCGCCTCTTCCGCGAAAAGCAGTGCCAAACCTGCCACTCGTTGGGGGGGAAAGGGGGTAAGCATGGCCCGAAGCTTGATAGCTACGGACGATATGCTACTCCCCTTTACTTGACGGCCGGTCTCTGGAACCACGGCAAAGCGATGGCGGGTGTTATGGAGGCGATTCGCGTGCCCCGCCCGGCGTTCGGGAAAAACGATATTGCCGATCTGTTAGCCTATATTAGGACCACCGCCGGAAGCGTCGAACGAGTCTACGTGCGCCCCGGTAATCCGCAGGTCGGCGAGAAGCTGTTTGTCCAGAAACGCTGCGCCCAATGTCACAGGCCCAATGCGCAAGGAACGCGCATCGGTCCCGACCTGCGCACCAAGCTCAAAGGCAGTTTGATCGGCATCGCCGGCGCCATGTGGAACCATGGTCCGAAGATGTGGGCGAAGATGGACAACGTGCCGTCGCTGGCGCCTGAGGAGATGTCCGATCTCATCAGCTACCTGTACTTTCTACAGTTCATCGATCCAACCGGAAATGTCGCAAGGGGGCGCGTGGTGTACCAAGAAAAGCGTTGCGGCGGCTGCCACACTTTGCCAGGAGTGAGCGGAACCGTCGGACCGGACTTGGCGAGCGCCGAAAAACTGCAAACCCCCGTGGAAGTCGTGACCGAAATGTGGAACCACGTTGGTACGATGGAGCGGAAGATGCTGGAGGAATCCGTGGAATGGCCGGTTTTCAAGGGCGGCGAGATGGCCGACCTCATTAGTTACTTGCTGTCAGTCCGCAAAAGTTCGGCGGCTCCGGCTGACGGCAAGAAATCGGAACCCAAAGAAAAATGAGCTTTGAACCCGCGTGCAACATCGTTCTCACAAAAATAGTTCCCGCCTAACAGTCTGTCGTTGCCGGCTTCATGGATCGCGAGTCATCGGCAAGTTACAGTCGTCGCCCGACATTGATTCGACAAAGTGTTCCTGCATAGGAAATTGGCGTTTACTGACAGTCTCAAAGTTGCGCGCCATCGTCGCGCTTTGGGAGGTGGCATCATGCTGACTCAGGCCCGAAGAATAATTATTTTACTCGCGGCTATTCTCCCATGGTATTGCGGGGCGGGCCTGGCTCAACCGCTCTTTAGCCCGACGCAGGATCCGCTCGTCGGTTCGCGGATCTTCGGCGACAAGGGGTGTGCGAAATGCCACGCGATCTTCGGTGTTGGCGGCACCATGGGTCCTGACCTTGCGCGCAGCCAAAGATCTCGATCCTTTTACGATCTTGCCGCGGCGATGTGGAATCACCTGCCCAAGATGACGGAGCAGATGCGTAAAGCAGGCATAGCACGCCCCCATCTGAGCCCGAGCGAGACCGGTGATTTGATCGCCTTCCTTTATACGGTGAACTATTTCGAGAAAGCTGCTGACCCAAAAGAAGGGCGGCGGGTGTTTAGCGACAAGCGTTGTATTACTTGCCATCAGGTGGGCGGGAGCGGCGGCGTAGCGGGTCCGAGCCTCGACAGCTTGGGTCAGTATAACTCTCCCATATTCCTTGCCGCGGCGATGTGGAATCATGGGCCATCCATGAGCGAGGCCATGCGCGCTGCGGGTATCAGCCGGCCTAATTTCACTCAAGCTGAATTACAAAGCTTGATCGCGTTTATTAAGTCCGCTTCACCCGTGGGAGAACATCAGCCGCTCTATCTTCTTCCCGGTCGCCCCGCTCAGGGCCAGAGGCTTTTCGTGCAAAAAAGCTGTATTGAGTGCCATAGTGTCAAAGGGCGTGGAGGGCAGGTTGGCGGCGAACTCGCTCAACGAGCCGTTAAGCTGAGCCTGGTTCAATTCGTCGCCGCCATGTGGAACAAGGCCCCGGCGATGACAAAGGAAATGGCCAACAGAAGGATCCCTTTGCCTCAACTTAATGCCGGAGAGATGGCTGATATCGTCGGTTATCTTTATTCAGTCCAGTATTTTGCAAGACCAGGCGATGCCCGCCGGGGGCAGGAACTCCTCGCCAGTAAAGGCTGTTTAAAGTGCCATGCGGTACGTGGTAAGGGGGGCAATGTGGGACCGGATTTCGAGCGCGCCAAGGAGCTTGATCAGCCCGTAACCGTTGTAGCGGCCATGTGGAACCACGCGAGCGGCATGGCCGAAAAGATGCGGCAAAAATCTGTGACCTGGCCTGCCTTCACGGAAGAGGAAATGGGGGACCTCGTGGCTTATCTTCAAACTTTCGGGGGGAGGCGGGAGTGATTAGAGCAACATCACGCGGTTTTTTATGGTTGGGAATTGCGGTCATTTTATTTTTGCCGGTACGTGCAATGGGTCAGCCGAAAGTAGAAAATTGCGTTGCCTGCCACCAAAGCCTTCCCGATGAGCGGCTTGCGGGACCGGCAAAGTTGTTCAAAGAAGATATCCATGCGGTCAAGGGGTTCGGCTGCGTTTCCTGCCACGGTGGCGATGCCTCGGACACCGAAATGAGCGCCATGAGCCCGGCCAAAGGATACATCGGCAAACCCACTGGAACGAAGATCGTGGACGTCTGTGGGCGCTGCCATTCCGATGCCCGTTTCATGCGGCAGTACAATCCGGCGTTACGGGTGGATCAGGTGACGGAATATTACACGTCGGTCCATGGCCGGAGGCTAAAAGAACAAAAGGATTCCAAGGTCGCCACCTGCGCCACTTGTCACAAGGCTCATTCCATCAAAGCACCCAGTGACCCGCGCTCCTCCGTTCATCCGTTGCATGTCGCTGATACCTGTGGGTCGTGTCATGCCAACGCCGAATACATGGCGCCGTACAAGATTCCTACCGACCAGTTGGCGAATTACAAGAAGAGCGTGCATTGGAGGATGATGGCGAATAAGGGCGACCTGTCAGCCCCAACCTGCAACGATTGCCACGGCAACCATGGGGCAGCTCCGCCGGGCATTTCTTGGGTGGGCAATGTCTGTGGTCAGTGCCATGCGGTCAACGGAGAACTATTTAACAAGAGCCGCCATTCGCAGGTGTTCGTTCAGATGGGGATCCCGGGCTGCGCGACCTGTCACGACAACCACCAGATCTTAGAGACGAGTGACGATCTGATTGGCACGCGCGAAAAGGCCGTGTGTATTCGATGTCACACGGCGGAGGATCGGGGAGGGAAGAGCGCTGCTGCGATGCGCGCGATGATCGACTCGCTGCGGCAGGAGAACGATAAGGCTCATGCGATTTTGCTCAAGGCCGGGCATGCCGGCATGGAGGTTAGCCAAGCCGAGTTCGACCTCAACGAGGCGAAGACCGCACTGGTTAAAGCACGCGCGGCCATCCACGCCTTCTCGGTGGTGACGCTGAAAAAGGAGATCGATCCGGGGCTTCAGGTGAGCGCGAAGGCTTATGCCGGGGGGCTGAAGGCGCTCGAAGAATTGGGCTTTCGGCGCAAATGGCTCGCTGTGTCAGCCGTCATCATTCTGGGCTTGATCGTTGGTTTGGTGTTCAAAATACGTCAGATGGAGAACGCACGGAAGAGCAGCGAGAAGGAAGGGGTATGAAGGAGAAAACAATGGCGGAAGGAACGCTGAAACAATTGATGGACCGGAGAAATTTTCTTAACTGGTTTCTCGGTACCACCGCAGGGGCTTTTGTTCTTTCCGTTCTCTATCCCTTGAGTCGGTACCTGACTCCGCCTCCCATTGCGGAATCGACCGCCCGGTCCGTGACGCTGGCATTAAAGCCGAAAGAAGTGAAAGCCAACAGCGGGCAGATTTTTCGCTTTGGCAGTCAGCCGGGGATTCTGGTCAATACACCCTCGGGTGAGCTGAAGGCGTTCTCCGCAGCCTGCACGCATCTGGCTTGTATCGTTCAATATCGGAGCGATCTCAGCGAAATTTGGTGCGCCTGTCACAACGGTCATTTTGACTTGAATGGCAAAAACATCGCCGGACCTCCGCCGAAACCTCTGGAAGAATACGCGGTAAATGTCAGAGGGGATCAGATCGTCGTGAGCAAGAAAGTCTAGGCATGGACATGGAAAACCGCGAATCGGAGCACGGAAAATTGTGGCACTGGCTCGATGAGAGGATCGGGCTGAAGGATCTTGAGAAGCTTGCCAGGAAAAAAGAAATCCCGGTGCATCCGCATTCGATTTGGTACTACTTCGGCGGCATGACCCTGTTCCTGTTCATGGTCCAGGTTCTGTCGGGGATCCTACTGTTGCTGTACTATCGGCCGAGTGCCACCGAAGCTTACGAGTCCATACAGTTTCTCATGACCGAGGTGGAATTCGGCTGGCTTATCCGATCGGTCCACTCCTGGTCGGCGAATCTGATGGTGTTCGCCATGTTCATTCACCTCTTCAGCGCGCTGTTCCTGACGGCCTACCGCGCTCCGCGCGAGCTGACGTGGCTCTCGGGCGGGGGTCTGCTGGCTCTGACGCTCGGGTTCGGATTTACCGGCTACCTTTTGCCGTGGAACGAACTATCCTTTTTCGCCACCCGGGTCGGCACGGAAATACCCGGCATTATACCCGTGGTGGGGCCGTTTGTGCGGCGTCTGCTGCGCGGCGGAGACGACGTGACAGGAGCGACGCTGACGCGTTTTTACGGGATTCATGTGGCCGTGCTTCCCGCGATCGTGACCCTTGTCCTCGGCCTGCACCTCTTCATGGTCCAAAAACATGGCATGAGCGTTCCCCCCGATGTCGAACGGCGCGGCTGGTCAAAGCGCGTAATGCCCTTTATGCCCAATTTTCTCCTTCGTGACCTGGTGGGTTGGCTCTGTGCTCTTGGCATCCTTGCGGCGCTCGCTGCCTTCTACCCCGCAGAGCTGGGCAAAAAAGCTGATCCCTTTCAGCCCGCCCCCATCGGGATCAAGCCCGAATGGTATTTCATGGCGATGTTTCAGACGCTCAAAATTTTACCGGCGCATATTTTGGGCATCGAGGGCGAGCTTCTGGGCGTCCTCGGCTTCGGCGTCGTCGGCGCCGTTTTGATTCTCATGCCGTTCCTCGACCGGCGGGCAGCCGCGGGGCAGCGAAGCCGGTTTCCCGCCGTGTTTGGGATTGCCTTGCTCTTGTATTCGATTGTCTTGACCTACCTCGGATACACCATGAGTGCGACGAAATAGTTGTTGAAAAAGGAATAGCCATAGACCAAAGTGTTTCTAACGGGACCGTCATCTGATGGAAAAAAATCTAAGGGAGGGGATGAGTATGAAGTCGAAACTTTTTATAACGCTGGCTGGACTGATAATGTTTTCATTGCTCAGTCTATGGGCAGGCAAACAACAAGCGTTCGCGCAGGTGCCGCCGGATATCCTTTTGGAGGACACGAAGCCTCAACCGCCGGTCACCTTCAGTCATAAATCGCATGCGACCGAGAAAAAGATTCAGTGCCCGGATTGTCATATGAACCCGAAGCTTTTCGAAATGAAAAAAGGCGCCGCCAAGGGGAAAATGAAGATGGCTGCCCTCAATAAGGGCGAGTCTTGCGGTAGTTGCCATAACGGCACAAAAGCATTCGCCACAAAAGAGGCTAAAGACTGTGCCAAGTGCCACGTGAAAAAGTAACGCGAATCGTCTATGGCTGGCGAAAAGGGGGGCATTGCCCCCCTTTTCGTTTGTTGGAGCGAGCCATTTAGTCCTCTCATCATCAAATTCGCCTGTGCGAATTCTAGCGCAGCTACTTCGCAGCATTGCGAAGCGCCACCGCCCGATTTAGCCCACCAAACTGTAAATAGCCTTTTATCGTTGATAAGTTAAAAAAAATACTGAAAGATTGAACGGTTAGATAGCACCACAGTCTGCACCGTGGCATCCCCTTTGGTAGCGAGATGGCATATCAATTGCGCTTCACCGGAGAGCAGGCGGACGCAGCCCTGTAGGGCGAAAAGAGTTAGAAAAAACAGCAACTCGGCAATACCCCAGAAATAGGGGAGCCGTTCGGGGAAAGCGCTGATCTCAGTTGTGGCACTTTCGCTCTGATTTACGTTCGTCAATCGCGACAAGCGAAATCAGCCGATCGGAATGCGTCACGGCATGTGAAAACATCGGCAATCGCCGCAACCGGAGGGGGCAGTCTTATTCGCGTTCATAGACCTGGAGAAAAATGGCCGGTGCTGATTGGCTTGATCGTCCTCGTCGCGATGATTTTCTTTCCCGTTGCGGGTTCCGCTGCGGCGGCCCCTGCAAATGAGGTCTGTTTGTCGTGTCATTCCGTGCCCGGCCTGGAAAAGGAACGCCAAGGGAAAAAAGTTTCCTTGACCGTCGACCCGCAGCGTTTTTCCCAATCCGTGCATGCGCCGTTGCCGTGCGCGGCCTGCCATAGCGATATTTCTCAGGTTCCCCACGCCGCTGAACTGAAGCCGGTCCAGTGCGCCACGTGTCACTCGGATGCCGCCAAGGTTTACTCCCAGAGCGTGCATGGAAAGGCGCGTACAAACGGTGATGGAGATGCTGCGGCTTGCAGCGACTGCCATGGCAAGCACGATATTATGAAGGCGGCCCATCCCCAGTCGAAAGTCTATCCGCTGCAACTGCCCTACACCTGCGGCGCCTGTCACGGCAATCCGGAATTGGCGAAAAAACATAACATTCCTGTCGCTAATGCGTACCAGCTTTACATGGATTCGATTCACGGACGCGCGCTGGCGAAAAGCGGCCTCCTGGTTGCAGCCCATTGTGCAAGTTGCCATGGCTCCCATGATATCAAACCCAAGAACGACCGCGACTCAAAGGTTTACCGAGCCCGTGTTCCATCGACCTGCGGCTCTTGTCACGCTGGAGTCCTGGCCGATTATGTCACAAGCGTTCACGGTCGGGCGGTCAACGCGGGAAGCTCCGGCGCGCCAGTTTGCATCGATTGCCACACCGCGCATGAAATCCGCCGGGTTGAGGGGCCTGCGTGGAAGTTGGAGATCGTCAAAGAATGCGGCACCTGCCATCGACAGTCACTTAGAACTTATCGGGACACATTCCATGGACAAGTTACGGCTTTGGGTTTTACCCGGGTAGCCCGCTGTTCGGATTGCCACGGTTCGCACCAGATTCGCGCGATTTCCGATCGCCAATCTTCCGTGTCGGGGACAAACTTGGTTTCGACCTGCCGCAAGTGTCATCCTAAAGCTAACGAGAATTTTGTTCTTTATTCTCCCCACGGAGACCCCACCGATAAGGAGAAATACCCAAGGCTTTACTATGCGACGCTTTTCATGGAGGGGTTGCTCATAGGGGTTTTTGTTTTTTTTGGTTTGCACGCCGTACTGTGGCTGTTGAGATCTTCCTTAGAGGTGTGGCGTCGAAGGGGTTCTAATGGGGACTCGGCAAAGGGGCCTGACTCCGACGATTAAGGGGAAGACGATGAGAAACGAGAGTCTTGACCGGGCGCCAAGGTACTTCCTGCGCTTTGACCTGTTCAATCGGCTTCTTCACGGCTTTCTCATGTTCAGCTTTCTGGGGCTGGCGGCGTCAGGGATGCCGCTCAGGTTTAACCAGGCGCCATGGGCCGCTGCTTTGGCGAACATTATGGGGGGATTCGGAGCGGTGCTCTTTTTTCACAAGACCTTCGCGCTCATCCTGACGTTCTGTTTTTTGATCCATGTCGGAACTCTCCTACGCAGGGTGTTCATCAGGCATGACGTTGGCGTCTTTTTCGGAGCCAACTCGCTGGTTCCTCAGCTCAACGACTTTTTTGAAATGTTGCAGCACTTTCGGTGGTTTTTCGGACAGGGACCGCGACCCCGGTTCGGCTGCTTCACTTACTGGGAAAAGTTCGACTACTGGGCGGTATTCTGGGGCATGCTGGTCATCGGGACCTCGGGCTTCATGATGTGGTTCTCCACGTTTTTCGGCAGCTTTTTACCGGGATGGTTATTTAATATCGCCCTGTTGATCCATGCGGACGAGGCGCTTCTGGCGGTTTGGTTTATTTTCACAATCCATTTCTTTAACAGTCACCTGCGACCCGAGAAGTTCCCCATCGATCTGGTTATTTTTACCGGAAGGGTGAGCGAGCGCGAGCTGCGGGAAGAACGTCCAGCGGAATATGAGAAACTGCTGGCTGAAGACGGCCTGGCCGCGATCGAAACCGATCCGCCGCCCCTTTGGCTTAAGAATTTCGGCAAGCTCATCGGTTTTTCCGTGGTTGCCTGCGGTTTTGTGTTTTTCGGTTTGACGTTATTCGCTTTCATAACGGAATGAGAATGGCATTACATAATGCGCAGTCGACGAGGGGGGCGGCTTGCGGTGGCATTGCCCTCTTTGTTTTCATCACATTGCTGTTTGCGCCGAGTTCGTGGGGAGAAAAACTTGCGCCGGAGGTCGAGTTTTGCCTGACTTGCCATGGTCAGGAGGCGTTGGAGATCGTGTTGCCGAGCGGAGAGAAGCGCTCGCTCTACGTGGACGCGGGTCGGTTTGGGCGTTCCGTTCACGGCGAGAAGGTGAGATGCACGAATTGCCACAGTGACATCAGCACCTATCCCCATCCGCCAAGGACATTCAAGAATCTCCGAGAATTCACCGTCGCTTATTACGAGAGCTGCAAGGGCTGTCATTTCGATAACTATACGAAAACACTCGACAGCGTTCACTATACGGTATTGTCCCGAGGAGACTTGAAAGCGCCTCTTTGCGTAGATTGCCACGGGGCTCACTATGTGGCTCGCCCCCGTGTTCCTAAGTCTAGTATTTCCGAAACCTGCGCGCGCTGTCATAAGGCGATCTACGAACAATACGGTCAGAGCGTTCATGGCAAGGCGCTCTCAAAGGATGGCAACAACGATGTTCCGGCCTGTACGGATTGCCATCGATCGCACAATATCGAGGATCCCCGAACGGCTTCTTTCCATCTCAAGTCCCCGGAGCTCTGCGCCCGCTGCCATAGCGACGAAAAGCTGATGAAAAAATACCGGCTCTCAACGAATGTCCTGGGAACGTACCTGACCGACTTCCACGGCATGACCGCCTCTTTTTATCGCAAAGAGCAAGCGGCTCCGGCTGCATTGACGGCCGTTTGCACCGATTGTCATGGCGTCCATGACATTATGGCCGTCAAGGATCCTCGATCTTCTGTCATGAAGGCGAATCTTCTGAGAGTTTGCCGAAAATGCCATCCGACGGCGACGGAAAATTTTCCGTCGGCCTGGCTATCTCACTACGAGCCGAGTCCCGAGAAGGCGCCTTTGGTGTACTACGTTAAGCTGTTCTATAAGATCTTTATCCCGTTCGTCATCGTCGGGCTAGTCCTGCAGATCCTGCTCCACATTTGGAGACTGGTGGTCAACAGGTAAAAGCATGGAACAGATTCGCCAGCGATACTTGATTAGGTTCAGCGTCCGGCAACGCACAGAACATCTCTTGATCATGGTGCTTTTCATCGTGCTCGCTCTCACTGGGTTTCCGCAAAAGTTTTTCGCGTCCGGTTGGGCTCAATGGCTTACGGTTCAACTGGGGGGGATCGATCGAGTTCGATGGCTCCACAGGATTTCAGGTATCCTTTTTAGCTTGGCTGCGTTGGAACACATGCTCGTGGGGCTTTGGCTGACTGTCCAAAAGCGGCTCGATCTCAGTATGGTTCCAACCAAGCAAGATTTTCGCGATGCCATCGTGACACTTCGATACTACCTGGGAATTTCCGAGGAACAGGCCAGGTTCGGTCGCTTTGATTACCGACAGAAGTTCGAATACTGGGGGCTAGTACTCGGAGGGGTCGTTATGATCGTGACCGGCTTTATACTTTACTTCCCTATTTTCTTTACGAACTTTTTACCCGGCCAGGTTATCCCGGCGGCGCAGGTTGCCCATTCAAACGAGGGGCTTTTGGCTTTCTTGGTCGTGTTGATCTGGCATATTTACAATGCCCACTTGAATCCCGACGTCTTCCCCATCGATACGAGCATCTTTACCGGAAGGATCAGCGAAGAGCGGATAGAAAAGGAACATCCTATAGAATATGCCCAGCTCGAGACCATGAAAACGACGGCAGCTAAACCACAGGAGACGGCTCCGGAAGCAACCTCAAAGGAGCGAGGCGAGGACTCACCGTAGAGTGGCAACCATGGGTCGGTAGGTAATGAAGGAACTCGTTTTTCTGCGCAGGAGCCTGCGGCGGCGGTTGATTCTGCTGGTCGGCCTTTGGATGGTGGCCCTGGCGGCGATACTGCTTGCTGCCAGCATGTGGGGGACGCAAGAGGTTTCCGAGCGGGCATTGAACGAGCGCCAACACCTCGCTCAGGCGCTCGCCGATAATATCGACTACGTCCTGAAATCGAATCTGGTCTTGTTGCAGGAGGCGTCGCTGACGATTCGAGGCCGCCTGGAGAATAATGATCTTCAAGGCGTCAAAAAGGCGCTTCAAGAAACCTATCTTCGTTCCCTTTTTACCGAGAGTGTATTTCTAGTTGACGTCCAAGGGAAAACGGTTTGGGTGGAGCCTTATCACATCGAGAGGATTCGCGAGAGCCTATTCTTGCTTCAGCCGGTTCAGGCCGCTCTCCGGGATGGTCGGCCGGAGGTTTCGAATCTTATTTCCGAACCGGCTAAGAGAGTTTATGCTACGGTTCCGGTCCGTGACTGGCATGGAAAGCTGGTTGGGGTGGTCGGCGGCGAACTAAATCCACAAAACCCCCGTTTCAGTTCTCTGGTCCATTCAAACCGTCTGGGTAAAGGCATTTACATGGACGTCATTGACGGACGCGGAAGAGTATTGGCGTCCACCAAGGCGGAACGGATGTTCATCGATAGCGATCACGGCCGCTTCTTGGCGGGATTGATCAAGCAAAAAAAATCGGTGGTGGGATCTTGCCATAGCTGTCATGAGACGGTGGGGTCTTCTGATCGGGAGCGAGAGGTCATCGCTTTCGCGCCTTTGACGAATGCGCCCTGGGGGCTAACCATCCGACAGCCGGAAAACGAGGCATTGGCTCTTGTTTCCGGAGTCAGGCGAACGCTTTTAATGGCGGGCTTTTTGACGATCCTGGTCGCCCTCTTGTTTGCCTGGGGAATGGCCCGAAGCCTGACGAGACCCCTGAGGATACTCACGCAGGCGGCGAGACGGATCAGCGAGGGAAATCTCGATGAGCCTATCCGGCCTTTAGGTGATGACGAAATAGGTTCACTCGGGCGATCGCTAGACAACATGCGCATGACGCTCAACACTTCCATGGAGGCTATCGCCGAAGGGAAGCGAGAATTGGAAAGAAAAGTTCAAGAGAGAACGCAGGAGATCCAGTCTCTCTACCAAGAACTGCAAAAGCAAGAGGAAGCCCGGGGTGAGCTCTTGAAGAAACTGATCCTTGCACAGGAGGAGGAGCGAAAGAGGATCGCTCGAGAGCTTCACGATGAGACCAGTCAGGATTTGGCGACTTTTCTGCTGTCGATCGAAACCAGCGCCAGCGGCGCTAGCGGTGAACTCAAAGAGGGTTTTTTACGGATGAAGACCATGGCTAACAGAGCCCTGGACAGCATTCACCAATTGATCTATGACCTGCGACCCTCCGTTCTGGATGATCTTGGCCTCTCTTCCGCTTTACGGTGGATTGCGGAGAATCGGCTAGAAGCGATGGGCATCGACGTGTCGATCGATATTGTCGGAGCCGAGCGAAGAGTCAATCCCGAGGTCGAGACCTGTCTGTTCAGGATTGGTCAGGAAGCGATCTCCAACATTGCCAAACACGCGGAGGCCAACGCGGTCAAGATTACGCTGCAATACGGTTGCGGTTCGATACGTCTTGAAGTAGAGGACAACGGCAAGGGCTTTGAACTCAAGAGTGTGTTGACGTCGGCGGAAAAATCACTCGGTCTCCTCGGAATGAAAGAGCGAGCCAGTCTTCTTAACGGCAATCTCAGTGTCACTTCGACACCTCAGACAGGAACTCGGCTAAGGGTCGAAATCCCGGTTGCCGACTGGTTGGAGCCAAACGTCGGGAAACATGAAAAAGATCAGAGTCTTCATTGCTGACGACCATGCTCTGTTCCGCGAGGGGATTAGAGCCCTACTGTCTAAGTACGAAGATTTAGAGGTGACGGGCGAAGCGGCCGACGGGAAAGAGGCCATTGACCAGGTTAAAAAGCTGCGTCCTGATATTGTACTGATGGATATAGCGATGCCCGGTTTAGGTGGATTAGAAGCGACCTTAGAACTCAAGAAAATTTGTCCGGAGGTAAAGATCATCGTTCTCACACAGTACGCGAACCAGGAATACCTTTATCGTTTTCTCAAGGCCGGGGTTTCCGGCTACGTTCTAAAACGCGTTGCCGGGGCCGAACTGGTATCCGCAATTCGATCCGTACACCGGGGAGGAACCTTCCTGCACCCCGACGTCGCCCCTGCCGTGATCGAGGGATATCTGGGCGGTCGTCAGCCGCCGCAGCAAGAAGATGCTTACGAGACCTTGACGGACCGGGAGAAACAGGTCTTGAAGCTCGTCGCCGAAGGGAAGACCAACAAAGAGATCGCCGAGATCCTCACGATTAGCGTCAAGACCGCCATGGCACACCGAGCAAACATCGCCGACAAACTCGGTATCCACAACAGGGCCGAACTGATTAAGTTCGCCCTCCAGCGAGGAATCGTCGAGTGACCCGTCTCTGTCCCGATCCAACGCGCTCGCACGACTCCCTAGTCTCCTTCTTCAGGGGCCCGTGCCGGATTCGGCAGCATCGGCCTCAGCGCTCTGGCCAACAGATGCCAGAGTTTCTTGCCGGCAAAGCCAAAGAAGATGACAAATCCAATCAGGGGGAGAAAGATCACATAAGCGGCGCCGAGCATGGCGCCGACAAGCATCACCAGCGTTACGGGGAGCCTGACGTAAGTGATCTCCTCGCCACCGGGAAGCATGCCGCCCTCCCTCGGAACGGTGATGATCTCCCATCGCGCGGGAGTCCAATAGAAACCCGCCTCGACTCGATGATGGCCATTGTAACGTTTCATGGCTTGGTTCCTCCTTCTAGACCTGACTGGCCTTTTGATTTCGTTTCTAATTTAACTAATCTCGCGGAAAAAATCGATTCGGAAAAGATCCAAAAAGTGGAAATAAAGAGCCTATTGTTTAGGGAAAAACTACCTATGGAAAGGGGCAAACACCTTGGTTGACAGTCACATTCGCGCTTATCTGCGCCACCCTTTGAGTCTCGTAGGCATGGGGCTGGTTCTGTTCAGCCTTTTCTCGGTGATCTTCTTATTATCGATCGAAGCGATCATGGGAAGGGCCAACCCCTACCTCGGCATTTTCATTTATATAATCTATCCCGTGCTTTTTCTGCTGGGCGTTTTCCTCATTCCCATCGGCGCCTTGTTGGAACGATGGCGACGGGTCAAAGGCGGCGATTTGCCGCCTTATCCCCGGATCGATTTGAATGAAGCGAAAACCCGCGGGCTTTTTTTCATTGTCGTGGTGTCATCCGTTCTGCTGATTGGTGTCGTTTCCACGCTCAGCTACCAGGCCTATCATTTTACCGAGTCGGTGACGTTTTGCGGCGAGCTTTGTCATACGCCCATGGAGCCGGAGCACACCGCTTACAAGGAATCTCCCCATGCGCGCGTGACCTGCGCCCAATGTCATGTGGGATCGGGAGCCGGCTGGTATGTTCGATCCAAGTTGGCCGGGGCTTACCAGATTTATTCGGTTCTTCTTAATAAATATCCGCGCCCGATTCCGACTCCGGTTCACAGCCTCAGACCGGCCCAGGAAACCTGCGAACAGTGTCACTGGCCGGAAAAATTCTTCGGCGCCCAACTCAAAGTCATCACCCGATTTAGCCACGACGAGAAGAACAGCGTACGGCAAATCAGAAGCCTGCTGCGCATCGGCGGGGGCAGCCCTACCACCGGGATCACCGCAGGAATCCACTGGCACATGAATATTGCCAACGAGGTGTGGTACGGCGCCACGGATCCGCAGCGGCAAAAGATTCCCTGGGTGAGGATCAAAGACAACCAAGGAAGGATCACCGAGTATTTCGATCGTTCGGTTTCCCTCACCCCCGAGCAATTGAAAAAGATCAAGTTGCATCGGATGGATTGTATCGACTGCCATAACCGCCCGAGCCATATCTTCCGCGATCCGGATGGCGCGGTGGATTTGGCCCTTCTCACCGGCCTCATCGATTCGACCCTGCCCTACATCAAGAGAGAGGCCGTGCACGCGTTGAGCCAAACATATCCGAACAAGGAAAAAGCCAGGGAGGGAATCGCCACCGCGATCGATAGTTTCTACGTCAAGCAATACCCGAAGATTCACAAGACCCGGCGCGAAGCGATCAAGAAGGCGATCGCGGAGACGCAAAAAATCTATCAGACCAACATCTTTCCCGAGATGAAAGTAGACTGGCGCACCCATCCTGACAACATCGGCCATACACTATACCCGGGTTGCTTTCGCTGCCACGAAGGAAACCATGTGAGCGGGGAAGGCAAAGTGTTAGGCAGGGATTGTCAGCTCTGCCACACGATCATCGACCAGGACAGCGCGGTGCCAAAACCCACCGATGTCGCGGCGGCTGAGAAATTCGAGCATCCGTGGCCGCTGTTGGGAAAGCATGCGGTGCTGAGCTGCAATCAGTGTCACACGAGGGGAAGAGGCATGGTGCGGGAGTGCGTTACCTGTCACGTGCAGCCCAAAGGCGCACCCATGGCGTCTCTTCCTTGTTCAACTTGTCATCTTAAGGAACAGCACCTTAAGCCGGTCAAACCCTGCGCTTCATGTCATCCCAACCGCGCAGAGCTGCATCTTAAGGCGACACACGCCGCCGCGGACTGCACGACTTGTCATCTTCCGCATGAGTGGCAAGCGGCCAAAAGAGAGGTTTGTTCCGGCTGCCATGCCGATAAGTCGAACCACAATCCAAAAACAGCCTGCCGAGATTGTCATCCGTTCCGGCCGGCGAACAAGAAATAATAGCACGAGGCAACAACCATGAATTCTCTCTTCCGCTCCACTCTTGAATGCCTGGCAAAGGGTGTTGATCTATGTTTTTGCGCCGGGGAGAAAATCACCCTTCCCCGACCCTCTGGGTTTGTCGTTCGTGACAATCGAATAAATATATTTTTCTTAGATCTAGGAACCAATTCTACATAGGCATGATCGAGATTCGATCGAGGGCGCGTTCGGCATCTACATTCCCCGAGCTTTTCTTGGCAAGCCCTTATTTTCTTGGCAATTTCTTTTTAGGACGCCTCAATCGGTAGGTTGCCGCGGCATTTTTTTGACAGGTCAACCACCCTATTGCCTGGCATCACGCTTGCTCACCATACGCTCGAAACAGTTCTATAGCTGGTTCACCCGGGCAGCCCGCGTGGTTCTGTACGATATCAACGTATGCTTGCCTAGTGTTTTATCCCTTATGATTAGGGGAGCTGGTCTAAAGCGAAAGCCTGGAGGTGGCGGTTGTGTTGAAAAAAATCCCTGAGCAGATCAGAAGACTCGCCGTTGTCATAGGGACTATCGTCGCGGCGGTTATCGCGATCCGATTTGTCATCCTCCCGTCCTCTATGTTCGACATGCAATTTCATCATCGTTCCACGGTCGAAAGAGAAGTCGCTAAAAACATTGCCTTCGCGGGGGCGACGGTTTGCGCTACTTGCCACGTCGACCAAATGGCCAAGAAAAGCAAGGGCTATCACAAGAACGTCTCTTGTGAAACATGCCACGGGGCCGCGCGGACACATATAGAAAACCCCGTAAACAAGCCCACCGCTCCCAGGGGACGGGAATTCTGCGCCTTTTGCCATGCCTACGATCCCTCAAGGCCCACCGGTTTTCCGCAGATCAATCCGGTGGTCCACAATCCGCTCAAGCCTTGCACGACCTGTCACAGCCCCCATGATCCGGTGCCGTCCGAAGCTCCGCGCGAGTGTTCCGCCTGTCACGCCCAGATCGCGAATATCAAGAGCGCTTCGCCCCATGCGCTGATTGGCTGTTCCACATGTCACACCGCTCCGCCGCAACATAAGATAAGCCCGCGAAGCGTGGTTCCGTCGAAACCTGAGACCCGGGAATTTTGCGCCAAGTGCCATGCGAAAGAAGCGGACCGAAAAGATGCGCCTAAGATAGACTTCGCTTCACATGGGGATAGGTTCCTCTGCTGGGATTGCCACTATCCGCATCTCCCCGAAAGGAGCGCGATAAAGAGATGATCGATAGAAGAAAGTTTCTTAAAAAGGCCGTTTGGTTCATCCCTGCCGCGGGATTGTTCCGCCATTTCGTCAAGGAGGGCCACGCAAAGCCGGCCACGGAAGGATACGATCCGGCGAATCACCTCTACGGAATGGGCATCGACATAGACAAGTGCATCGGCTGCGGCAGGTGTGTCGAAGCCTGCAAGACCGAGAACAACGTTCCGAAGGAGCCTTTTTTCACGCGAACCTGGGTGGAGCGGTACACGATTAAGAAAGACGGCAGCGTGGAAGTCGAGAACATTGAATCTCGGAAAGGCAGGGTGGGGGAGAAAACGACGGAAGCGGATGTCCTGAGAAGTTTCTTCGTGCCGAAACTTTGCAATCAGTGCGAGCATCCCCCTTGTGTGCAGGTTTGCCCCGTGGGCGCGACTTTTTCCACTGAAGATGGCGTCGTCCTGGTGGATTCGAAGCGTTGCATCGGTTGCCGCTATTGCATTCAAGCCTGTCCCTATGGGGCCCGCTATCTGCATCCCGAGACTCGAACGGCGGACAAATGCACATTTTGTTATCACCGAATCGTCAAGGGACTGCTCCCCGCTTGCGTCGAAGTGTGCCCGACGCAAGCGCGGGTTTTCGGTGATTTAAGAAGCATGGCGAGCCGGCTGGTGCGCTTTAAGCGGACCAAGCGGATTCACGTGCTCAAGGCTCACCTCAATACCGAGCCCAAGGTGTATTACGGGAATCTCGACGGGGAGGTTCGATGAACCGAGAGCTGCTCGAACGATTGGCAGAACATCTAAACGAAGTCATCGGTTTTATCTATCCCAACGAAGTGGAGATCCAATGGGGGATTTTGGTGGTCGTCTATCCTTACATAACGGGACTGGTCGCCGGAGCCTTTATCCTTGCGTCGTTAGTTCAGGTATTCAACGTTAAAGAAGTTCAACCGACGTACCGGCTGGCTCTGTTGACCGCGCTGGCTTTTCTTATTATCGCCCCCTTGCCTCTGCTTCTCCACCTCGGTCAACCCTTCCGGTCGTACGAGATATTTCTCACGCCACAACTCGGTTCAGCGATGGCGATGTTTGGTTTTGTCTATCTCTGGTACTTGATGGCGGTACTGCTGTTGGAACTCTGGTTTGAGTATCGAAAGGACTTGGTTGTGTGGTCCCGCGAGGCGGCTTTCCCGCTGAATTGGCTCTACCGGATACTATCTTTTTTCTCTACCGATATCAGCGAGAGAGCCGTCGCGTTTGACCACAAAGCCATCAAAATCATCACTCTGATCGGCATTCCCTCGGCGTTTCTGCTTCATGGGTACGTGGGCTTTATTTTCGGATCGGTGAAAGCCAATCCCTGGTGGAGCAGCGTGCTCATGCCGCTGGTTTTCCTGATGTCAGCGATCGTGTCAGGCATTGCTCTCGTCGTCTTCTTGTACATGGTGGTTACTCCCCTCAGCGGGAAAAGCGTGAACATGGCGTGCCTAGATAAAATCACTTCTTACCTCTTTTACGCGGTCATCGTAGACTTTACCCTGGAAGGCCTGGATTTCATCCACCGGCTTTACGAGAGCGAAGAATCAATCAAGATACTTTCCCGGCTCGTCACTGACAAACTGTTTATCAGTCTGTGGGTTATACAGATCTTTCTCGGGATGCTCCTGCCGCTCGGGATCCTGATTGTGGTGAAGTCGTTGAAGATCAACGAGGAGCTGAGAAGACTCTTTTATTTTGCTACGGCAATTTTGATCCAGTTGGGGATATTCGCCACGCGCTGGAACGTCGTTATCGGCGGCCAATTGTTTTCCAAGAGCTTCCGGGGCTTGACCACATATAAGATGGAGGTGGTTGGGATCGAAGGCTTGATTGCCGCCCTGGGATTGCTCATCGCGCCGTTTATTATCCTGGCCGTTCTCCTAAAGATGTTCCCGGATTCGGAAACAGCAGAAGCCAAAGAAGCCGTGGCTTCGTGATCTTGACGGGATTCGATGACGACAGTGTGAGAGCAACACAGCCGAAGCGTCGTGAAGGAAAATGCGCCGGAGATCGTCTAAGTACCGGTGGGATGGTGCGGTTTTCATAGATGACGTAACAACACGAAAGGGAGGTCTCACATGAAAAAGCGCAGTAAAAAATTGGCAGTCCTGGTAAGCGCCTGCCTGTTGACAGTCGCGGGCGGGGCCACCGCCTGGTCTGCAGACGCCAAGGCGGGGAAAGCGACTTACGATAAGCTCTGCGTATCCTGTCACGGCGCAGACGGCAAAGGCAACCCGGCTATGGCCAAGATGATGGGGGCAAAGGAACTGAACATCGTCGACAAGGAAACCACGGCGAAAAAGGACGACGTACTGATCAAAGTCATCGTCGAGGGGGCAGGTAAAATGCCTGCTTCTGGTAAGAACCTGAACAAACAGGAACAAACGGATGTTCTGAGCTATATGAGATCGCTGGCGAAATAACGATGGAACCACGCCGTTACGGCCTTGGAAACCGGCGTAACGGAATGTTTTCTCAGCGGTAGGTTTGTGAAAGATGGTTTGGTATAAGATACAATAAAGCATTTAACAAAGAGCAAGATAGAATAGAAAGGAAAAAGCAGCATGAGCAAATTAGTGATCGTTGCGATGTTCGGTTTAGGGGTGGTGGGGATTTCAAGCTCCGCCGCGCTGGCGGCGGACGCCGGCAAGGCGGTTTTTGAAAAGTCCTGCGTATCCTGTCATGGCGCGGACGGCAAAGGCAATTCTGCCATGGCCAAGATGTTTGGGGAAAAGGAACTGAACATCGTCGACAAAGAAACCACGGCGAAAAAGGACGACGCACTGCTCAAAGTCATCGCCGAGGGAGCGGGTAAGATGCCGGCGCAAAAAACCCTCAGCAAGGACGAGCAAAAGCAGGTTTTGGGCTACGTTCGCTCGCTGGCGAAGTAACCGGCTACGTCCAATAGCATTCTTTTCCCAGGTGCTCCAGTGTTCAATCATTGGAGCGCCTGGGAAAATTTCAAACACAAAGGTCTCCCGGCTGCCGGGAATTTTCAGGGTGTTTGTTTGCCTTCCAATAATGCCTTAAGAGTTTTTCCAAAATCGGCGTTGTCCAGGTAGCCCCGAAAAAGCTCCGCCCCGACGCCGAGGGCGGCCACCATGGTCGGTTGATTGGTATGAGCGGTGGTGAGCCAGTATGCCTGGGTGTTGTTGGCGACCATCAAGCCCAGAGCGACCGTCACCGGATCGATATAATTCGTGCGGCTTAATAGTTGCCTCTTTAGGATCGCTTGTTTGTATTCCGGGGCGAGCACGAATCCCTTGAAGTGCTCGGCCATCAGTCGATCCACCGAGGCTTCGGTGGGATGGGTGCCGAGAATCGCCGCCGCCTTGCGCAGCGAAATACGAATCGATTGAAGCTTCTTTAGGTCCTCGGCAGTAGCGGCCAAGCGGTTTTTCGCCCCCGTCGAGCTGAGGTCCTTTAGCGCCTGCACAAACCCTAACCCGCCCGTTTCGTGATCGGCCGTCACGATAATCAAAGCCTCGCCCGGGTACCTCCGGTAAAAATCATAGGCGAGCCCCACGGCGCGGTCGAATTCACGGTAGTCGCGGATCATTGCGGCGACATCGTTGAAATGGCCGGCCGTGTCAATGTTTTCATTTTCGATGAACAGGATGAAACCCCGGGAGGCGTCCTCTTCAAGAACGCGGATCGCGGCCCGAGTCATGTCTGAGAGGGAGGGTTCCACTTTGTCGTCTCGATCGATTTCAAAGCTCATATCCTCCAGGGTGAACAGCCCCAAGGCTTTGCGCCCTTTCAACTGCGCCAGATGCTCTTTGGTCGCAGCATAGCCATAACCTTTATCGCGAAACGCTTGGATGATATTCCGACCGTCTTTGCGGCGGCTTCCCGGCTCATCATGGGCCAAAAACTGATCGCGCCCGCCGCCGAACAGAACTTCAGGCTCAAATCGGAGATAGCCGTCGACGATCGCAGCGTAATCTCTCCGGTTGCGAACATGGGACACAAACGCGGCCGGGCTGGCGTCATAAACCGTCGCCGTGGTGACGAACCCGATGCGCCTGCCCTGTTGTTTGGCAAGCTCCATGACGGTCTTGGGAACGGTGCCATCGGCGCAAATGCCGAGCGCGCCGACATTCGCCTTGCAGCCGCTCGCCATCGCGGTGGCCGCGGCCGCGGAGTCGGTGGAAAGGGTATCGGCGGCATGGGTCGTCATCAAGCCCAGGGTGCCTTCCTTGATGATCTTGTCGGTGATGACCAAGCCTTCGTTGTGAATCAGCCGGTTGTACTGGCGGGTAATCTCCATGTGCGGAATGCCGCCGCCATCGGCGAGAAACAAAAAGATGTATTTGGGCGCGGCTGTTTGCGCGGCGGGGATCGGACGCAACAGCCAATGAATCGTCGAGACGAAAAAAATCGCTGTGCACAGGACTCTTAAAAGAAACCTTGGTCGTTTATTCATTTTAACCTCAAAGGGGGCCGGTCACGCGAGTGCCCGGCGGAATTCAAGCCAGAAAGAAAGCGTCGTGTAGTAAACCGGGAAGGCGAGCGACGCCATTACCAGGTAGTGCGGCGGTTCCGGCAGCAAATGGATGATAAGCAAGAGCGACACACCCCAGAGAATTCCCAGGCCGTTGGTCAAACCACGGTAAAGCGGACTACGGCTTGGGTAGATGTACTTGACGGGGACGAAAACGAAAATCGACAGAATGATCATTGAGAAAGCGTTGACCCAGCGCGGGGTCTGGAGGACGTAGAAATAAAAAACCACGATGTTCCAGTAGGAAGGAAAGCCGCGAAAGAAATGGTCTGCGGTCTTCGCCTCCCTCTGGCTGAAACCATAGGCGCTGGCAAGCAGAGGCATGGCAGCAAGCCATATAGCATCCTGGCGCGGCAACAGTTCGGCTCGGACCAAGAAGAAGGCGGGCACGATGACGTAATTAGCGTAATCGACGATGTCTTCGAGCCGGTCGCCGTCGAACCAGGGAATCAGCTCCTTGACCCGAAAGGCCCGCGCCAGGGTGCCGTCGGTGGCGTCCACCGCCACCGCCAAAAACATCAGCCAGAAAGCTTCTTGAAAGAGTTTTTGTTCGATGCAAAGGACGGTGGCAAAGGCGATGACCGCGCCCAGAGCCGTGTACAGATGCACAAGCCAGGCGAGGACGAGGCTCAAGGGCATTGACCCGATCAGGTCGCGGACGCGGCGAAACTCGGCCGCGTCTTGAGGCGGGCGATCCACGCTGTCGTGTTTGCGTATTTGGGGTCCACGGCGATTTGAAATCGGTCCAGCAGTTCGAGGTTGGCCATAAAGGCGACGTCGGCGAGGCTGAAAGCGCCAGCCAGGTACTCTTTGCCTTGCAGCTCCGTCTCGAGCCGATCGAAGCACTTGTTGATATCCGCCTTGGCGGTTGCGATTACGTCAGCAACTCGCTCCCCTTGCGGCTTTCGCATCTCGTAGATAATCTTGACGCAGGGCGGATTGAAGTGGGTATCGCGAAAGTCTTCCATCATTCGGGCGCGGGCCCGGCCCTCGGAATCCTTTGGCATCAACGGCGGATATGGGTACTCGTCTTCGAGGTACTCGTTGATAACCGTGGAGTCGTAAACGACAAACCCTTCATCATCCAACGCCGGCACCTGCCCGTAAGGATGAATCTTTAGGTATTCGGGCTGCTTTTGCTCCCGTTTCGACAGGTCGACGTTGATCCGCTCAAACTCCAAGCCCTTTTCCAGCAAGGCGATTCTGACTTTTCTTGAGTTGGTCGAAGGTGGGAAGGTATACAGTTTGATCATCAGCGGCCATCCTCCATTAATTTCTATTACCTTAGCATATGCTCCGGGTACCTGCGAGAGCTTTTTTCGCAAAAAGACGAAAAATTGGGATCTTTTATTGCGCAGAAGGGCGCCGAAACCGCCGACCTGCTTCGGGCTGTTTGGCGGCTTTAGCCTCGAGTGCGAAGGGTTGCCATGACGGTAACCGGATTGCCGGATCGAAGCACGACGATTTCGACTTCTTCTCCCGGTTTCTTGCCGCGCAGGAACCCCGCGAGGTCGTCCAAACTTTGCACCTTGTTGCCGGCGAAGCGAACGATGAGGTCGCCCTCACGAAGACCCGCCAGTGCCGCCGGGCTGCCCTCGGCCACTCCCGCGAGCCGCACGCCCTCAGAATTATCACCGAAATCCGGAATGCTGCCGAGATAAGCGCCGTATCCCTGTCCCGGCCTACCATCGTCGCCCGGCGGGCGCGAAGGCAAGCTCACAAAACTCAGCGGCTCTCTCATCAGCGCGATCCTTTGCGCAGTGGCCGAAACAAGCTCCACTACTTTCGCGATACCGTCGGTGTTGAGTTTCTCCCAGGTGTCGCTGGGGCGGTGGTAGTCGGAATGGTTGCCGGTAAAGAAATGGAGCGCCGGGATTTTCTTGTTGTAGAACGACATGTGATCGCTCCGCCCCACGCCGTCCGATTCGGTGAGCTGGAGGCCCAAGCTGCGCACCTCCTGTAATACGATGGCGCTGAGCTGTTGGGCCGATCGGGCACCAAAAACCGTGACACGATTGTCCCGTAGCCGTCCGACCATGTCGAGGTTGAGCATCGCGACAGTTGACGCCAGCGGGAAAGGCGGCTGGTTGACGTAGTGGCGGGAGCCGACCAGTCCCGACTCTTCGCCCGAAAAAGCCGCGAACACGATGGTCCTGGCAGGCCTGGCGGTTGAGCGCGCCATTGTCTCCGCGATCCGCAAGAGCGCGGCTGTCCCCGAGCCGTTGTCGTCGGCGCCATGATGGATTTGCCCTTCGGTGCTGGAATCGAGCGTGCCGAAATGGCCGAAGCCCAAGTGGTCGTAGTGCGCGCCGATCACGATGTTTTGATCCTTTAACGCGGTGTCGGCTCCGGGAAGAATCCCCACGACGTTTTCGGCTCGCTGGCGCACCTCTTCTACGGTCACTTGCAGCGCGATTTGGGCACCCGGCAACGCCATCGATGCGGGCTTTTCCTCCCGGTCAATTTTCTCTTTCGACGCTTTGAGTGAAATGCCACGCGTCTCCAGCCAGGCTTCGATGACGCCGCGTTTCACCTGGGCCGCGACCAGGCTTTCTCCGCCACGCCATAGAGTGCTTCTCGTCGAGATGAGTTCTTGTCGCCCATCGCCGGACTGATGAAGGTCGACCAAAATCATGCCCGCGGCGCCGTGATCGCGGGCGTTGTTCGCCTTGGCGCGCAGCGCGGCGTAGGTTGAATAATCCGGATGCTTGCGAAAGGGGCTCTTGTCGTTCTTCGGCGGCGGTTCGTAGCGCAACACCAAAACAATCTTGTCCTTGACATCGATGCCGGCGTAGTCGTCGTAGCCGTAATCCTTGGCGGTAATTCCATAACCTGCGAAAACGACATCCGCCGCGACGCTACCGGAAGCCGATGAACCGAGTGGATTCCACTGTTCATTCAAGGTCAGAAGGGTATCGCCACCCAACACCAGTACGGTCGGCTGCTTGACCGTCACACCGGTGGCGACCTCGAAGCTCTGAAAGTAGGTCCCATTGTCGCCGCCGGGGCGTAGCCCATAGGAGGCAAACTCTCGGGCGATGTAGTCGCGCGCCAGTTTGATCCCGGGCGTATCGACGCCGCGGCCGGTAAGCTCGTCTGACGCCAGAAATCTTACATGTTTCGCAAGCGCGTCGCCGGCGGAGGGGAGTAGGCTAGGCGTCTCGAAGGCCCAGGCGCTTAGTCCGCCGAGGACCACCAGACTTAAAACGAACCGGGTTAAACGAGAGCGGAGAGCGACAAGCATTGACGGGTGCGACTTCATACCAGTGACCACAAGATTAGCACGACTTACCATGCGGCTTGAAGAGGGATGAACCTTAACTGCGCCGCCATGCCGCGGATTTTTGATTTCGTACCTATCTGCGACGGCACCCACGGTGCTATTGGCTTCAAGGTGGAAGAGGCGGTAAGCTAGTGACAATCGATCGAGCCGATGCTCTATCGCTTCATTACTCCAAGGGGCCGGAGCGGTTTGCATTATTGGAGCGATGGAGCACTGGAGGATCGGGTCGTTGGGAATTGGCTGTCTGTGAAAATTTGGCGTCAGTGAGGAGGGGAAACGCATGCAAGGCAGAGTTGTCATTGTTACCGGCGCCGCCAAGGGGATCGGGCGCCACGCGGCGCATACTTTGGTAAGAGCGGGAGCCAGAGTCGTACTTGCCGACACGGATGTCGAGCGGATGCGCAAAACATTTAGAGAGCTTCAGGCTCTCAAAGCGGAGGCCCTCGCTATCCCTACGGACGTGCGCGATGAAAAGGACGTGCGCCGCATGGTCCATGAAGTGGCCGATCGCTTCGGCCAGATCGACGCCCTGATCAACAACGCCGGCGTCGTGCCCCATTTTAATTGGGGCATCCCGCGCTGGCCACGGGTGCGACACTTAAGCAAAGATTTTTGGGACAGTGTCATCCAGACGAACCTCGGCGGCACTTTCCTCTGCACCAAATATGTCGTGCCGTTCATGGAGGAGCAGCGCTCCGGCAACATCGTCAACCTCTGGGGCGGAGGCCGGCCGGAAAATCACGGCGCCTCCCCTTACGTCGTCAGCAAAGACGCCATCCGAACTTTCACCCGCTTCGTCGCTGAGGAAGAACGAGAATGGAACGTCTGTGTCGTCGCCTTCAGCCCCAGGCAAGCCATCGCCACCGAAGACGCGCCCGAAGAAGCGCGCAAACGTCTGCCTGGGCCGGAATCTTTGGGTAACGCTCTTGTCCTCGCGGCCCAAGCGGGGATGGAACTTACCGGCAACACGGTCGAGCACCGCGACGGCAAGCTACTCGTGGTCGATTAGGGGAATTCCGGTCTTGCCTTTATCGAGTCGTTTCAAGAACTGGCTGAACGAGGCGTTGAAAAGAATCGCCTAATTTGGTTGCCCGCATCTAGAACCTGATCGCCACTTGGCTTTTAGGAATAAAAAGTTCTTCAACACGCTATTAATCAAAGCACAAAAGAAGTCGGTGTGCGGCCCCGCTTGTTCTGAAGATCGAGAATTTTTTGGCGTGCGTTCTTAGAAATTGCAACAGAATTGTCCGGAAGTTTTCATGCCGGTGGAAAAAGTTTTAGTAAAATCGCGACCCGATCAACTGGCACGGCCATTGCTCGTTTTTGCGCGCAGGAGGTGCAATTGATGGGTGGTGACACTCCACCGGACCAGTTAAAAACACACTCCCTGTCCGCAGGCGGAGCAGCTTGGTAGGGAATTGCTGGTTGTTACGCCCCGACTCCAATCCTGAGCACAGGAAAATCGCTGCGGCGAAAAAATGACGGGGCTAAACACAAGCGGACTCGAAACGAGTCGCGCGCAGCATGGGAAAGCTGGTTAGCCGAAAGACAGCGGAGTGGTCAAAAATCAGTTGTGCACCGAAGGTGGGCTCCGAGAACATCGGAGCCCGTTTTTTTTGGGCGTAAGTGTCTCCTTCGGGGATGGTGGAATACCAGGGACACACTACCAAATTCTTCTTGACGGCTTCGCAGGCAATCTAATACGCTTCGTCCATGGCTCGGATTTCCAGACTCGTGGTGCCTGATTATCCAAATCATGTAACCCAGAGGGGCGTACGATCAACCCCATCTTCAGCAGCGACAGCGATCGTAGCGCATATGCCGACGGGACGGCAGCTCAGCTTAGGAAAGCGAGGACCTCGGCCGAAGGGGCTTCCTGAAAATTAGTATTATGTCCCCGGAACCCCGGTCAACTCGGTCGTTAGCCCGTCACACGGAGAATTGTCGTGCGGAAATCTCGCTCCTCAAGCGCCCAAAAGAATATCGCAGCAAAACTTGGCATCGACGTATCAGATGATACTCATGACGTAGCAGCTGCTCGAATTCATGATGCCGTTGCGACAGCGATAGGCCAACTCCCACCCAAGAGATCCACTGCTCGTCAGAGGAAGTTTGCGGAAGAGATTGGCATTAAAGTTTCAAAGGACACTATTAGGGTTGCTAGCGCGCGGATCGGAGACAAGTTATCGCAAGACAACCGACATGCCCTTCAGGCTTTGAATCTAAAGCCGGGAGATGAGGTTGCTTTGCTAGAGGACTTTGAAATTGACGGCATTGCTACTGATCCCCGTCAGAGGTTTATTGTCTCGTCGATAGGCTCCAACGGTCGCGTCTACTTTAAGGGCATGAACTGCCCGGGGGCATGGCCATCACAGATCAAGAAGGTATCGGGCCAACTATTCATTCAAGCCGAAGCCGCTCGCGACTCGGCTTAATTCAGACGTCTGGAGACCTTAATGCCATCTCACACCATCCACGATCGCGGGCAGATCGAGCAACTGCGAAAGACCATTGCGGCCGCCACGACCAACGCCGCGAAGGCCATAGCCCACCTTGCCGGTTCAACAGCACCGATCGAAGCTTTCGTCCGCATGAAGTTTCATGAACTCGGGTATCACCCTATCGAAAATCGGCGTCTCAACCTGATCGAGCAAGTAAACCAGACCTTCACCTATCTGGTATCCCTCGCCGCCGCCGAGCAGATCCTCATCCGCCATCCCGGCTCCGCTCCTATCAGCCTCAATCTCGGCACCTCCGCTGGGAGCGACCTCGAATCAGCATCTCAGAGTGTGGCAGCCGAGGTCTTCGCCGCGGTCCATCGCACGAACAACCGTAAACTCGTCAAGGACGTGGCGAAGGTTGCGGAAACCGACGCGACGCACAAGTACGTGTTCTTTTACTGCCCCGGGGAGGACTGCAAGCCGCTTCGCCTTGAGCGATTTCCTGACGTCGAGGTCATTCCGCTGAGCGAGCAGCAGGTGTGGGGCGATGTGCCAAACGTCTAACTTCGCAATGGAGTAGCCCGTTGGCTCGCATCCGCTCGCCGCGGCTGCTCACTGCGCGCGTTATGCAGGTGCTGAAAGCTATGGACGAGGGCACGGCATCTTGCTCGCCGCGATCCCGGCGGCGGTCTTTTCGGTGAGGCTAAAGGGGGCCAGGTCATGCGCACGCTCATCTACAAGCGAACCCACACAGGCGATCCGGATAAAAAGGGGCGGTTCGGCATTCACGACTGCATGCGCTCAGTCCGAACGTGGGGTTTCGAGGCGGTCATTGGCGTGGGTGGCATCAGCGCCGAACCCGAGTCGCACGGGCTGGCCCGCAAGGTGAACTGGATCGGTATCGGGCCGCACAAGAGGGCAGAGGCCGGCAAGCCCGGGCTGATCGTCACCTTTGACCATTTCCTCTTGTTCGAGTGCGATGGGCCGAGTTTCCCTGAACTGGCCCCGAAGCTCGCCAACAGGATGTACTCGAAGAACGTGCGCAAAGTCATGAACAGCCTCGACCGAGGAGAAGTGGGAGAAGTAGGGAACATCCTCGCCCTGGCGAAGGACGCTCCACCATCTTCCGCCGGTGGTGCTGGCCGCGTGACAACTTCGAAGAAGTGCGTGCCCCGGACTCCGTCTGCGAAGGCGATCAAAGGTTGTTCACGTTGACCAGCTCCGCGCCCTGCCGTTCGAACCAATTGATGAATCGCCGCGGGTCGAGGAGGCTGGGTGGGACGGCGCTTCGCTGAAGGTAGCCGTCGCGGCAGGAGAGTCCTCCCCAAGCCTCCAGGATCCTGTGAGTCAGCCGGTAGGCTCCGTCGCGAAACTCGCCGATCGGAATGCACCGCCGTAGCCGGCCGCTGGAACCGCGCTCGGCCCGCACGATGACGTCGCTCCCCACGTGCTTGATGCAGCGCGTATGGGCGTTTTCGGACCACCGAGGCGCGGCGACCGACTCGAGGCGCACCACCTCGCGCACCCGGTACAGACCGACGAGCGCGTAGACGAGACGGTGCTGGCAAGCAGCCACCGGCCTGAGGCCGCTGTAGAAGACGACGATATCGCGGCGGCCGAGACCGGCCAGCCCCTTGCCCCGCCGCACGCCATTGTCACCGTAGGTGAGGTGTTCAAAATCCGGGTCGAGGTGCATGTTTGCCGAGGTTAGATCCGACGGGAGTTGAACGGACCGAGACCGCGCTGCGGGATGTGTGTCCGTGAACCGAGCCAAGGCGGGCTGGACCAGACTGTACGGTGTCGCGAGCGCGGCCCGCATGGCCCTTTGCTCGGGGATGGGGACGTACACGAACTCGTTGGTCTCCGGGTCCACGGGTGAGTTCCACCCTCCGAACGTCTGGTCCACTGCGACTCGCACGAGATAGGCGCGCATGGCTGTTCCGCTTCCGTTCACTGATTGAGGATAGGAGTTCTGATTCCCTACCGCAAGCCTGGCGGTCGCCTGCCGGATTCCTTGTATGGTCTTTGCCCTCACGATTCCACGAAGAGTCCGAAGTGCTATCCTCAGCCGATCGCCGGAGTGCCGCGATTCCTTGGCCCGCTGCATAACAACGCGCTGCACCCGGCGACCGCACGCTGTCGCCGAACGGTCGCGGGTGAGCGCGAGCGTTATCGCCGTCTGGAACCCCACCTTTCACCCGCTATTCTGCGGCGCCAAGGCGAACCTTGACGCCGCGATCGCGACTGTCATAGTGTCGGATTACCTAAAGCCAAACGACAGGAGCGCCGAGATGCAGACCGATCGTTATGATTACACGCCGATCATCCGGCGCAAATCGTTCAAGTGGCCGAATAACGCGCGCATCGCCTTGATGGTGGCGCCCAATATTGAATTCTTTCACATCGACAAAGTGATCCCCGGCGCGCCCGGCTCTCAGTTGCCGGATGTCACGGGTTACGCGCTGCGCGATTACGGCTCACGCATCGGTGTCTTTCGCATGATGGACGTGCTGGACAAACATGGCATACGCGCCACGGTGCTGCTTAACTCCGACGTATGCGCGCACCATCCGGCGATCATCGAGGAAGGCAACCAACGCAACTGGGAGTGGCTCGGGCACGGCGTGACCAACAACATTCGGATGAATCAATATCCCACGGACCAGGAGCGGGCCGTGGTCAAGCAGATCAAAGACACCATCGCGGCGGCGACCGGCAAGGTGCCGCGCGGCTGGCTCGGTCCCGGCGGCGGCGACGAAAGCCCGCACACGCTGGACCACCTCGCCGCCGAGGGGTTCGATTACGTCTGCGACTGGGGATTCGACGATCAGCCCTGCGCCATGCGCGTCAAGTCGGGGCGGATGATCGCGATTCCCTATCAGCAAGGGCTCAACGACATTCGCGTCATCTTTCAAGGCGGCCACACGCCGAAAGACTGGCTGCAAATGGTGTGCGACCAGTTCGATACCTTGTACGCCGAGGGGGCGACGCAAGGGCGGGTGATGACCCTGCCGCTCCATCCGTTCGTCATCGGCCTGGCCTTCCGCATAAAGTATCTAGATCAAGCCCTCGACTACATCTGCGCCCACGACGGCGTCTGGAAAACCACCGGCGCGGAGATCGCCGACTACTACTACGCCAACTACTATCAGAAACCGTAATTCGGGAGGATGATCATGAAACTTAATGCGCCGTTGAAATTAACCGGAATGTTGTTGACCGGCATCTTGGCCCTCGTGTGCCCTTCGTCGGCCCATGCTGCGGACAGGGTGATCATCGGCAACGTCTCGCGCACAGTCGAGCAACTGCCGAACTACGCCGCCACGGACAAAGGTTTCTTCGCGCAAGAAGGCATTCAGGGCGACGTCGTCTTGATCGGCTCGACCGATACGCTGGTCCAGGCGCTCATCGCCGGCCAGGTGCATGTCGCCATCGTCGATCCCTCCGCGGCGATCAACGCGGTCGAGCGCGGCGCCGCGTTAAAAATCATCGGCGGCACCGTGCCCATCGCCGCCTACACGTTGGTCGGATGTCCGAAGTACAAAACGATCAAAGAGCTTAATGGCACGACCCTCGGCGTGGTGAGTTTGGTTTCCGGCAGCACGATATTTTTGCGTGAGATGCTCAAAACCCAGGGTCTTGAGCTCAATCGCGATTACACAATCATCCAGAACGGCCCCACCGTGCAGCGGCTGGCGAGCCCAAAGGCTGCAACACCTCGGCGACGATGATCCTGGGCGGCGATCTGCCTCGGTCGCGGGAGCTTGGTTTTCCCGAAATCGCGCGCTTGCAAGATTACATACCGAACTTGCAATTTCACAGCCTGATCGTCGACGGCCGCTGGGCCGAGACCAACAGCCAGCTCACCGTGCGCTATTTGAAAGCGATGGTGCGGGCGATGCAGTGGGCGCACACCCATAAGGAAGAAGCCGCGGACCTGGTGACCAAGCGCACCGGAATTCAGCTTAAGTACACCCGCCCCACCGTCGAGGAATATCTCGCTCAGGGCATCATCAGCCGCGACGGCTCGGTGAATCGCGAAGGGTTTCAGCGGCTCATCGATTTGATGGGCGACCGGTTGTTCAAAAGCCGCCCCTATCCCGCGCCGGAAAAATACCTCGACATGAGCTACTTGCGCCGCGCCCAGCAAGAGCTGGGAATGCCCCCCGGGCGCTGAGCGGCATCATTGCCCCAATTACTTTTGCATTGGCCGTCTTGCCACCGTGCGCGCTACCGGCCGGTGAGTTCGCTATTGCCGCGCCGGAGCCGATGGGGCAAAATATTATCTTATGACCCCTTATGATCCCGACCGAATACGGGAAAGCGAGATAAACACAGCTGTCCGATTGGACGTTATTAGCGTACCGGGGCTGGTCTCAGCCGGCAAAATCCAACCCGTAATTCCAAAAAGGCGCCGACTCGCGCCGCCACGAGTCGTGACGGGCAAGGAACACCGGTGGCTTAATCCCAACAAAGGACTGGTAAAAGTAATCGAACGCAACTTGGATATCCTCATATCGCGTTTCTTGTATCCACACCTTTCCAAGCTCTGGAACCCCTACAGCTGGCTTCTGGAAAGACGCTTCGGTCTGGCCGAGAGCACGTTGTCACCCGTCGGCTGGCCGAAGGGAGTTGCGCCGCTGCGAGTGCTTTATATCTCAGATATCCATGCCGGCATTTTTCTCAGACCCGAACTGTTGTCCGCGATCGTTGATTCTTTAATGAACCTGCGGCCCGACCTGGTGGCCGTGGGCGGCGATCTCGTCAGCGGCCACGTCAGGGAGGCGAAGCAGGTTCTCAGTACGCTAGCGCCGCTGTCGGCAGCGCCGCTCGGCGCCTGGTTTTGTTTCGGCAATCACGACTACTTCGGCGGAGACCCGGAAGAG
Organism: Deltaproteobacteria bacterium; assembly: GCA_030688735.1. GTDB lineage: Bacteria > Desulfobacterota > Binatia > UBA9968 > UBA9968 > JACPFE01. The sequence continues at coordinate 2,110 of JAUYJC010000211.1, read as the reverse complement.
ATACGCCAAGGCTTGCTGTCGGTGAATATAAAGACGCTAAAAAATGAGTCGGTAAAAATCGCCCACGGCGGCGCCAGCTTCGTGCTCGGCGGCATCGACGATCTCATTATGGGCAAACCGGATTGGTCGGGGTTAACGTCGAACCACGGCGCGCCGCATCTTCTGCTCGCGCACAACCCCGATCATTTCTACGAAGCCGAAGCGTGCGGCGTGCCGCTGACGCTCTCGGGCCACACCCACGGCGGTCAGATTCGCTTTGCCAACGGCGGCCCGCTCATCCGCCAGAGCCGCTTTTGCCTGGACGAAGGGGTCTATGCCTTTCGCTCTTCCCAGCTCGTGGTATCGCGCGGCCTCGGCAGCATCATGATTCCATGGCGCTGGGGCGCCGAGCCGGAAGCGGTCCTGATTGAAATCCTGAGCGCGGATTGATCCAGCCCCGGAATCGGATCCGTCGGTCCGGTATACCCGGGCGCGCGCTGCGATGACTACTTCTGCGTCTGTGCTTGGCGCGATTTATTTACTAGCTCATAAAAGGCTTGCCGTGTACCCTCGTCCACGGGATTTGGCGAAGCGCCGATTTTCTTGGCGATGGCCGGTTGAATCGGTGACCCCGCGTGTTTCGCGTACGATCGGGGTTAACTCATGGCGGGCTCGCGTGTTATTGTATCCACGACGCGAGCTTGAATGAGTTTATCGGCGGAAAGAATCAATATCGGTCGGAGTGTTGGGTGATGAGGCACAAGATCGTCATCGCCGGAGCCGGCATCGGGGGATTGACCGCCGCGGCGAACCTTTTGCAGGCAGGGCACGATGTTACGATCTTCGAGCAGGCATCCGAGCTGAGTGAGGTCGGCGCGGGTCTCCAGCTAAGCGCCAACGCGACCCATGTGCTCCACCATCTCGGGCTCGGAGCGCCGTTAGCCAAGGTGGGCGTTCGACCAGGGGCCTACGTCTTCCGCCTTCATGACACCGGCGAAGAGATTCACCGATTTGCGCTGTCCGATGAGCATGAGCAATTGCACGGCGCGCCGTATTATCAGGTTCACCGCGCCGATGTTCACACTCTGCTTGCGGCGAAGGTGCTTGAGCTCAGGCGCGACGCCATTCGACTGAACTGCCGGGTCATTGGCTTCGACGAGAGCGGCGACAACGTCAGGCTGCGCCTTGCCGACGGTTCGATTGTCCAGGGCGACCTTTTGGTCGGAGCGGACGGTCTCAAGTCCGTCATCTGCCAACAAATCGCCGGAAATGTTCCCGCGACGTACACGGGCGATGCCGCCTGGCGTATTACCGTACCGGTGGAACGCTTGCCGAAAGAATTCATGGAACAGGTCATGACGGTGTGGATGGGCCCCGGCCGGCATGTCGTGGCCTACTACCTGCGCGCCGGCGCCCTGCTGAATTTCGTCGGGCTGGTGGAGACCGATGAAGTTTCCGAGGAATCGTGGACGGCTAAATTTCCCTGGGAAAGGTTCAAGGCGGACTTCCAAGGCTGGCATGCCGATGTGCAGACGATCATCGACGCGGCCGATAAGGACGGCTGCTACCGCTGGTCATTGCACTATCGGCCCGCGATCAGGAACTGGAGCACACGCCGAGCCACGCTCTTGGGGGACGCGGTGCACCCGACGCTACCTTATCTCGCTCAGGGTGCTTGTATGGCGATCGAGGACGGCGCCGTGTTGACGCGGGCGCTGGACCAGGCCGATTCGATTCCCGATGCGTTGCAGCTTTACCAGCGCAACCGCGTCGACCGAACCGTACGCATCGTCAACCAATCCACCGCCAACCGGACGCTCTTTCATCTGCGCACGGTCGATGAAATTCGCGCGTCCTTCGCCAAGCGCGACGAAGGCGCCGACCGAAACGCGTGGCTCTATTCCTACAATCCTCTCATAGTCAAGTTAGTTTGAAATGACCAAGATGTAGACAATGTGGGGGTCAGGTCTAGCAACGTAGCAACGCTGACCGTTATCTACCTTCTTGCTTGAGGGTGTTTTTCCGCTGCGTCGACGATCTTATAATTCGTCCCACCGTCGTAAAATGGACTTTAAAATGTTTGGCGATTTCTTGGTAACCGTACGCACCGGTCTCGTACGCCGCACGAATA
>JAUYJC010000210.1 GCA_030688735.1 Deltaproteobacteria bacterium | reverse complement strand
TTTTCCACTCTGGTGCTTGGCATGCTCGGTTTGATCTCCGCCAACCGATCCTGGTCGCGCCGGCTCCTTCTCCCTTGGCGCTCGGCGAATCCGGCGTTCTGGTGGGTCGTAGGGGGAGGCTTGGGATTTCTGGCGGCGGTCCTCTATATTCCGTCGCTGTCAAAACTCTTCCGCTTTACCGCCTTGCACCCGGACGATCTGGCGGTTTGCTTCACGGCCGCGGCGATCAGTTTTTTTCTCGTCGAAGCAATCAAGCGCCGGGGCCGGAAGCATCTTGAGCCCCTCTGATTTGGGGTCGGCGGAGGAACGATGGTATTTCTTGGCGCAGTCCGATTCGTTTCTATTAGAAAACCAATACGAACTAGCTGGCTGTTCCTGCTATGGTTCCCAGAACCCTGCGGCGATTGAATCATTCCGCCGCTGAACTTTCCCTGTTTGCCTTAGCTGACCAATCGATTTTGTCGCTCAAGTTCGGTCAACCTAGGGAGCAGCTCGGGACGCCCCTGCACCCGGAAAATGTAGCGGGGAATCTGCTGCCCCGTGGTATAGGCCATAAAGGGCTCGCCCCAAAAACTGAGCAGCGCTTCCGGGCGACCATCGGCATCGAGATCCGCACGCGCAACTACGCCTTCGAGGGACGCTGCTTCGTCATCAGCTCGACCGGAGTCTTCAGCGACGAAATGCGCGAGTTGCTGTGCACAACGCCGGAGCAGAAAAGCAAACACGCGGACACGGGAGCTTTTTCTTCGATCATCGGCCCGGCGGGAGATTATTTAGCCGGCCCGGACCGAAGCGGCGAGAAAATCCTTTATGCCGACATCGACCCCGCGGTCATCATCGACGAAAAAATCAGCCATGATTTGACCGGCCACTACAACCGCTTCGATCTGTTTACTTTGCTCGTCGACGACCGCCCGGTCCAGCGCGGACCGGTTTTCCAGGCAAGAGAGGAAGAAGAAGCCGTGCTTCGTTCCGCTGATCGAGCAGAGCCCGTGAATTCACCTGAGACCTCCAAGCTTACAAACCCAAAACCTGCAAATCCGACCAGGCGGAAGCCATAGCCTAAAGTTTGTCTCCGTTCTCTTCTATCTATGCGCCGCCTCCCTCTCGACGTGATGCAAATGACCGACTGACGGACTCTTGACCGCCTCATAAATTTGCTCAACATAGCGGACAAAGGCTACAGGGGCCTCAACATATCGAGCACCTGCATAACCGTAATTACCGGAGCCCGATTTTTATTTTTGTCAGAAGTTTCTTGATCTCGCCAATGCCACCTAGCACGGTCATCCAGCACAGCAAGACTCCGCTGGCTAACGCGTCCAAGTACCAGCTCAATTGGCTTTCGCCTGCCGTGAGGCTCACAAGAATCGCCCCAAAAACTACTCCGAGGCTGCCCAAAACGTACGTGCTCACGCGCCGACCGTTAACTCGCAACAGAAGACACGATACGAAACCGATGGCCAGGCCCAGGAAAAGCACACCTATGACTTCCATGATTCTCAGCCGATCTACGAGATTAAAGCGCTGCTAGCGCTTGAATGCCGTGAAACACTAGCACGCCGCCCCAAGCGGTGACACCAATTCCATACCAGCGCTGGAGCCGAAGCCGGCGCGGAATTTTTACTCGTTCCGATAGCGCTCCCATGGCCCACATCATTGGAATAGTCCCAAAGCCGAATCCAAAAAGGAGGACTGCGCCGCGCAGCGGGTCCTGCATGGCGACCGCCGACGTAAACATTACGTAAAGAAGTGGGCAAGGCAGAAAACCGTGGAGAGCGCCCAATACTAATATGTGCGAAGAACGAGCAAGGCGGCCATGCCAGCGCCAGCCAAGTGCCAGCCTTTGGGTCAGGTAGGTTATAATCCTTGCTGTGCCACCCGCACCAAGCAAACACAATCCCATGGCTGCGATGAACAAACCGCTCAATACTCCTAGCACGCCGGCAGCCCAAGGTAAGAGTCCGATCAGGAATCCCGCCCCTCCAAGTAGAATCCCCAGATTGGTATACATAAGTAGGCGCCCGAGGTTGTAGAGGAGATGCTGCCTCTGAATCCGCCAAGCTGCCTGGTCCTGTAGCTGTTTTGTGTATAGGCCAACCAGGGGCCCACACATGCCTGCACAATGTGTGCTGCCCAAAAAGCCGAAGAGGCCGGCTGCAAGAAAACCAACCTGCGCTATGGACCCGACGCCTCCGTCAACCATGAGCCACTCCCAAAACTCGTTCAACCACGGCGGCGCCAAACAAGGTCAGTGCCCCAGGCGGGATCATGTCTACAATCATACCATTTCGATCAAGCACGTAGGCCTTGGCAGTATGCAGGATATCCGGGTGACCCGCCTTAGTTTTTATCTTTTCAGCGTAGACGCCGAAACTCTTGCGAAGCGCATCGATCTGTTCTGGTGACCCTGTCAGGAGTCGCCAGCTAGTAAAATCCAGATTGTGTTTCCGACCGTAAACCTTTAGCGCTTTCGGGCTGTCATGTTCTGGATCCAGAGTAATGCTGAGGAAGACAAGATCGCGTCCCATTCTTTTTCTGAAGTGTTCCTGTAGCCCTCGTATCTCACGCGTCATCTGAAGACAGACTTCCTCGCACTGGGTAAAGATGAAATTGACGAGGATGACTTTCCCTCTCGATCCGGAAAGGGTGGCTGTTTGGCCGTCCTGGTCGATGAGCGTAAATTCTGGAGCGGGTTTGGGCTTCCAAGAAGAAACTGCCGAAGTAGTTGGAGATAACTTATCGGCGGGAGCAGCTGTCGTTTGAGACAATACATCATTCATATTTTCCGCCCCAGTAGAATCGCCCCAGCTTATCACGCCGGCGAGCGAGCCTGTAAACAAAGATGCGAGCGCGACAGCAGCCAAAATGAGCAACCCCGCTGCAAAAGGGTGGTGCAGTGCGAAGGCAGATATCTTATTTACTTCACCCATGTTTGCTGTACTCCTGTAAGGGAGAATGATTGGCTTCTGAGAGCTTTTTGAGCGTTAGCAAAGGACTTGCCCTGGGACAACCAATAGACGTAATAGACTAGGTCCCACTCATCTTGCGGCTTCTCGAGGTTACCGGCATTGGACGGCATCGGGGTGCCTGTTAGGCCAGTAAAAAGGGTCAGATAGATATCCGTCGGCGAAGCTCCACGTTTATAGCGCGAGGCCTGCGTAAGATCGGTGGGGCGGATGGAAAATCCCCAGTTGTCTTTGAGCTCAGCGGCGGAAGGGCCGTCGCCGCGCCCCTCCGTTCCGTGGCACTTCCCACACTCGATGTCGCCATACCAACGCTGCCCCCTCCGCGCTGAGTCCATGTCAAAGGGGGTTGGCGGCGGAACCTTGATAGGAGTTGCCGTTTCCGTTTTAAAACGTTCGGAGAAAGTCCCAAGGTAAGCGATGACGGCCTGCAGATCCTGCCTTGATAACTCCGCCCACGGGGACATGGCTGTTCCGTTCAGGCCGTGGGTGATTGTGCGAGCCAGGTCATCAGACGTTGGGATAGCGCCACTGGGCGTCGTGCGGAACTTGAACTCCCCCTTTGTGAAATCGCGGGGACGGGGATCAAGATAAGGTGAGGCCAAGCCATCCCCTTTTCCCTCCGTGCCATGGCAGATTGCGCAGCCGCGCTCGTAGATGAACCTGCCTATTTTCAACTGCTCGGGCGTTGGCGTCTCGCCTGAACTTGCAATACCTTGCCACAAAGCGAGAGCAATGGTGGCTACCGTCGTGGTCTCTCTGAACCGCTGCTGTAGATTCTTCACGATCCATCCTCCTTTCCAAGGCTTCGGCATAACAAATATACTGATTAAGTTCTGTATTACTCACCGAATTTCATAAGACTCTCAGCGTTTTTCTGCTGCCGCGTAGAGGCGGCGGGTGTTTCCGACCACGAAAAGGCTGCTGAGAACCATCGCCAGCGCGGCTAGAACCGGCGGCAGCCAGCCGGCCAGAGCTAAACCTACTCCGATGGTGTTATATGCAAAAGCCCAAACCAGATTAGTTGCGACCACTCGCCGCACGCGGCGCCCAAATCCTAAGAGCCACGGTACTTGTGTCAGGTCTGCGCTCGCCATAACAACGTCCGCGGCCTCTTGCGCCAAATCGGCCCCACAGCCCAAAGCAATCCCTACCTCAGCGGCTGCCAGGGAGGCTGCGTCGTTAATCCCGTCTCCGATCATGGCAGCCCGTTTGTGCTTTGCCTGTGCCGCTTGAACCTCTGCAACTTTCTCGTGCGGCAACAATCCCCAGCGAATATCGGGGATGCCCAGGGTTGCGCCGAGGCGTTCAGCGCTCCAACGCCCATCTCCGGTAATAACGGTCGTCGATACTCCAAGCTTTCTCAGGCGAGCCAGCGTGTCAGCAGCTTCTTCCCGAATCTGTTCGCCGACAGCAAAGGCCGCGGTTAGTTTACCGGCAGCTCCGAGATAAACCAACGTCTCGCCTCGTTCGGCCCAATGCTCCACCGCAGTCTCAATGGCTGGCTCGGGGATCAGCGCGGCTTGCCTTACGAACCTCGAGCTCCCAAGGAGATATTCCGTTTCGACTCCGTCAATTCGTCCGCGCACGCCAAGACCCGGCTCCACCCGCCAGTCTTTGACCAGCAACTCAGACAGTCCCGCCTCAGCGGCTGCCGTCCGAAGCGCCGCCGCCACCGGGTGTTCGGAGCGAGACTCGAGCGAAGCGGCGATCAACAACGGCGACAATCCGTTTTTCGACTCATACTTACCAAGGAGCGGAGCCGCATAAGCAGATCCTAACGTCAGAATCTCGTTGAGATGAAAACTGCCGGTCGTGAGCGTTCCTGTCTTGTCAAAAAAAACGTGATTGATTTTTGCCAGCCGTTCAAGAACGATTCCGCTTCGAATGAGAATTCCCCGCCGCGCTGCAATCGCCAGTCCTGTCCAAAATACCAGCGGCGTTGCAACGCCTAGGGCGCACGGGCAGGCGATA
>JAUYJC010000204.1 GCA_030688735.1 Deltaproteobacteria bacterium | reverse complement strand
TTCCGCCAACTTCCAAAAACCGCGCTAAATACATTCTACTCATTGTTCCCTCTACCTCTTACGTTGCACAGTGATAAAATCGTTTGCCACGAGCGGCAAAGAATTATCGTTTCATTAATTTCGCGACAGAAACTAGCTATCGCCGTGGTCGCCACGTCAATCGCCGCTCTGACTGACGAGCCGGTGCTTTCTAGCGCCTTCGCTTGGCTGTGCAAGCGGCGGGGCGGCTATCCGCCGTGCGCCGATGTGTGGAACTTCCGCCGCCACTGGCCGGACGAGAAACGCTCGCTTATTAGCCCGCTTCTCGCCGGTCGCTTAGCGAACCGGTGGCGGGCTACAGCTCTATCGCCAGGAACTCTAAGGCCGAAATTCACCAGGCGTTCGAAAATTTCCGCGCTGGTCGGTTCTGGATTCCGGTTTCGGATAGAGTGCATGAAGGGCCGTTGCTACCGCCGGAACAACCGCCCCTCCGGTGTCATCTATCAACGATCACGTCGATGATCGCCAGCTTGCCGCTCCGGTTGGCTTCGAGGCCGCGCTTCAGCGCATCCTGGAGCTTCTCCGGATCCGCCACCTGCTCGCCGTAGCCGCCAACAGATTCGGCGACCTTCACGAAGTCGGGCGCGTTGATGTGGGTGCCGTGGTAGACGCCGATCTCTACCGCGATCCCATCCGGGTACATCTTGTGATGCATGCCCTGCATCGCGGCGTATTTCTTGTTGTTGAAGATGACCGCCATGATCGGCAAGTTGTAGTCGCGCGCCGCGCCGAGGCTGCCGAGCGCCGGGTTGTAGAGGAACCCGCCGTCACCGATCAGCGTCACGACCTGCCGTTCCGGCTTCGCCAGCTTGATCCCCAGCGAAAGGCCCAGCCCCTGTCCGAGCCCGCCCTGGCGGGTGAACAGGCTCTGCGGTTGGTTCCATACGAGGTGTTGGCGCAGCATGGCGGTGTGGGAGGTGACCTCGTCGATATAGATCGTATCCTTGGGCAGCACAGCGTTCAGCGACGCGCACAGCCACACCGGATCGATCGGTGTCTTCTTGCGCGCCGCCGCCTGTGCCGCACTGTTTTTCTCGACCATCGCATCGTGCGCCGCGGCGAGATCCTTGCGTCTTGCCTCCACTGCAGCCTTATCGACAGTGGCGGCATCGGCCAGATCGCGCAGCGTCTGCGCCGCATTGCCTTCCAGGTACATGTCGGCCTGATGGCTCTGGTAGACCATTGCCGAATTGTGCGGCACCTCGTCCACCATGGCGATCACGGCCTTGGGCGGGCGGTTGCTCGGCGGATACCAGGGTGCGCGCGCCCGGACGACGATCGCAAGGTCCATGTCGTTCCAGAACGGTTTGATGTCGGTTCCCTGATAAAGCGGATGATCCTTGGGGAAGTTGGCGAACAGAGCGCCGGGCTTCTCGACCACCGGCAGAGCGAACTTCTCGCACAGCGTCACCAGAGCCTCGTAGGTCTCGACCTCCCGGCCGGCGCCCTCGGTGAGCACGACCGGGTGCTTCGCCTTGGAGATCTGGGCGGCGAGCTTTTCGATGTCCTCCGGCGCAGTCAGCATGCGCGGCGCGGGCGGAACCGTGCGCGGATTGGCCGGGGGCGTCCAGGCATCCATCAGCGTTTCCGTCGAAACGGCCAGATAGGTCGGGCCGGTCGGTTGCCGCTGCGCCAGCTCGCCGGCGCGGATGACGCTTTCATAGAGCGTGTAGGCGCTGCCCGCGACCGAGGCGTACTTGACGATCGAATCGACCAGGTGGGTCGTGCCGCCTACGATGCTGAGGTTGTTGATCCACTGAGCGCCTGGATCGAACTCCGGCTGCTCGCCGTAGGTCATCGACTCTCCGGAGATCACCACCATCGGCACGCCGGCAACGAAGGCGGAGTGGATACCCATGGCGCCCTGCAGCAGGCCAGCGCCCGCATGCAGCAACACGCCCTGAATCCGGCCAGTGGCCAGCGTGTAGCCCGCGGCCATGTCGACGGCGAGCGTTTCGTGCCACACATCCAGGAGCTTGGGACCGCTCTTGCGCCGGTGGATCTGGTCAGCCATGGCTTCCCAGACGGGCGCCCATTCGGTGCCCGGCGAGGACAGGATGTATTCGACTCCGAGCTTGCGGAATCCTTCGACTATGGCTTCGCCGCCGTCGAACTGTTTTTTCATGGTTGGTCTCCCCGAACGGTTAATTGTGGCGCGTAACGTATCACGCCTGAACGCGCAAGACGACTGGCGGGCTGCTGATATCAATTCTGGAGCAGCCCTGTCAATCGACGAAGGGGTCATGTTTACTCCAGGATTCTACTGATCGGATAGGTTTTAATCTGAATGCGAGCGGATAACGATCGGACAAGAGAAGTCAGTTTCATGCGCATCCCGGTCAAAATCCCGAAGGAACTGTGCGTTGAGTGAAGCGACAATGTTTGTCCTAGCGGCTAATCTCACAGGATTTGTGAGATGGAGGGAACGCAATTTCCCGATCCAAAATATTTGCTACTCACGACGAGCGAAAAACCGTCACTTACCTCTGAAAATGGAGAGAATTTGGAGCACGGAGCACGGGTCAAGTCCGGAGTTGACTAATTCTATACCGTCTCGACGGTCAACGGGAGCAAGTGCGGACACCAAAACCAGTGGCAACTATTCAACTTCAGATTTGCCCCCTCGCCCCAGTCGGACGGTTATAACGTTGGCATCAACGTCGGTGCCACCGCCGGACAGACCGTAATGCACTGCCACATTCATTTGATTCCTCGCAGATCAGGGGATAGCGTCAATCCGCGCGGTGGCGTTCGGGGCGTGATTGCGGGCAAGGCTGATTATTAACGGAACGGTTAAGCCCAATGCGCAAGAAGACAAATAATGAAGCTCCTCGGAGCAAAGCTCCGAGGTATCTTTGCGAAATTCTCCGAAGCCCTTCCACCCTCCTTCGCCAAGGCTACGGAGGGTTCTCCTCGCCTTCATCCTCGCAGCAAGCTGCGAGGTATTCGGCGAAGGAGAA
>JAUYJC010000198.1 GCA_030688735.1 Deltaproteobacteria bacterium | reverse complement strand
GGTGAAAATCCGCGGCGCGATGATCTGTTACAATCATTGCATCGAAGCTCCAAGCTTCGTCCCAAAATGAACAGTGATTATCTACCGTCAGAGAATCTCCCTTGAACAATCAATGCGACATCTATCTTGAAATTTTCCGGGTTGAGTATGTCAACTGCTGCCCAACAACAGCATTAAGACGGACCGCTATCGCGGCCGCTTATGCGGACCGTTAAGTCACCAAGAATGGCTAAGACAACTCGTGGTTTCAAACAGCGGCGCAGTGTGAAAGATAGTCTGCTGGACGGTTTTCGAGGGGATGCGGGCTAAGGTAGCCGCACCCGCAGCGCTTCGAACTTACAATCCCACTGACACACAAAGCAGCCCTGGCAGTCGTCGGGATAGGCCACGAACGCTTTGCTCTCCTGGTCGAGCCGTAAGACATCGGGTGGGCAAGTGTCGACACAGACGCCGCAACCCGTACAGGCTATCTTACTCACCTCAACCAGCGGCATTCGATCTTTCCTTTTGGCGAAACACGAGGTGCAGATTCTGTGTCGGGCGGACCGGTACGACGTGAAACGATTCGGGCAAAGGTTCGTCCCACAGTTTGAGAGACGCGCCTTGCTTCTGAACGACCACCATTTTTACCCAATTGGCATTGTCGATCACCGGATAGTCTTCTCGGATGAAAGCCACCCGGCTTTCGGTGCGATAGAGGTAAGCGCGCAAGGTCGCTTCCAAGACCTGCGTATAGTGCATGAGGCCCCAAACCTTGGCAAGCTCGTGCGCGTCAGGGGCGTATAAGCGGCGCACCTCATTTTCGCGCAACTCCAGAAGCTGATCGATGGCGGTTTGCAAGCGGTCGCCACGAAGCACGAGACCGACCTTTTCCATCACCAGCTCTCCAAGGCGGCGATGGACCGGCGCATAGCGAACACCGTCGGCGCGATTTAACGGAGCTTCGATGTCACCGATCGCCTGTGCGACTTGCGTGGCGACTAACGGTTTGGGTTGCACCCCGGCGACGTAAGCGCCCGCCGTCTCTCCCGCCCAGTGGCCGGTTACGGAGCAAAAAGGCAGATGTCCTCCCGGCAAATAAGCGAGGTCGGTGCAGGTGCCACCGGCGAACAAGCCGGGAATGGTTGTTTCCCCCCGTTCCGTCACGCGCGCGCCGGCGCCAAAAATGCCGGCCGTTCCGGCTACCTGATAACTGTACGGCACCGCCTCTTTGGTGATGTCCACGCCCAGTCCCTCGTAGCTGGCAATGACGATAGGGATCGCTTTCTTGAGCAGCTCCATGCGCTCAAAACTAATCTCGCGGAGATCCATCGAAGGAACGTTGCCCAACTCCTTTTGATGAGCAATGGCAAAATAAAGCAGAGCGCGGCTGGTCATCTCCATTCGCTTCGGATCGTAGTCCTCAAGAAAGCGGCGGCCGTTTTTGTCCACGAACTTCGCGCCTGAAGGCATAAGAGACTCCAGACCCGGAGCGCACAGGAGATTGTCGGGGTTTAAATTGATTCCGCCCAGTTCCAGCCGCGAGAGCTGCGCGCCGGCTTGGAGCATCATGGCAATGCCGTCGCCCGATAGGTCCACCGGCATGTAACCGAGCGTGCTGCCCGGCCACGGGTAGGGAAACTTGTAAGGGCCGGTGCACATGATCGTCGCCTTGGCATGAATCGCGTACATCTCCCCGGTCCGAACATGAAACCCTATGGCTCCGATGACTTGTCCTTCAGTCGGAAGCTTACCGTCCGAGGTTAAGAGCTGCGTCACCGCGACCCGATTAAGGACCTCGACGCCGCTTTCGAGCACGCCGGCACGTACGGCCATCATCATCTGCGGACCGCCTTCGGCCATCCACACGCCGTTCTTGAAGGTGCGCCCCGGCGCGCCCATGCGCACGATTTGCTTGCCTTCCTTGAGCCACTTTACGCCCCAACGATCCATCGTCATCAGGTGCTCGTACATAACGGGAAGCGATTTCACGAGCAAAGCCTGGTTGACCAAGGGTCCCGCGCCAAGGCCGTTGATCCAATCTTCAACTTTGTCGCCGGGCATATAGGAGGGGTAAACGCCGGAAGCCAAGGCGCTGCACCCGCTGCGGCCGAAATAAGAACGATCGACGAGTAACACGCACGCTCCCGAGGCCCGCGCCCGGTATGCGGCAAAGGCGCCGGCGATGCCGCCCCCGATCACCAGTATGTCGGTCTCAATCTGCTTCAGCATGGAAGATAACTGCATAGCGCGCGCCCGCGCCGTTTGTCAACGCTGGCTGCGTATGTGAGTTCAAGGTTCCAGGTTCAAGGATTGCCTCGTTCGACATTGAACATTGAACTTTGAACGTTGAACTTTAAACCGGCGGTTGCCGATGCGACGGGAGGGTGCTATGGCTCGCGTGAAACCTGGGAGTTCAAGGCAACAGACGATCACGGAGGAAATTCAGATGGCGAAAAAGTTGGAAAAGGAATTGAAAGAGAAAGTCGCGACCGCGTGCAGGATCCTTGCCGCGTCCGGAATTTGCTCAGGCATTCGCGCGGCCGTCGGCCACGCCAGCGCCCGGATTCCCGACACGAACCTCATCGTCATCAAGGGACGCGGCTACCGCAACGATGCGCTCGAGTCGATGCGGGCCGAAGATCAACTGATCGTCGATCTCGACTGCAACATCGTGTCCGGCCCGAAAGGGATCGCCCCCGCGGCCGAAATCAAGCTCTACACTCATGTTTACAAGACCAGGCCGGAGGTCGGCGGGATCGTCCACGCCCATCCGCGGTTTGCCACGGTCATGAGCGTCGTCAATATTCCCATGTCCGTGGTCTGTCATGAAGGCGCGCACATCACCCTTCAGGGCATTCCGGTCTTCGACGACATGAATCTCATTTCGACGGACGAAACCGGCGCCGATATGGCGGCGGCTTTGGGCCAGAGATCCGCGCTGCTGCTCAAAGCTCACGGCGCGGTCACGGTCGGCAAGACCGTCGAACAGGCGACCGTCAACATGATCGATCTCGAAGAGCAGGCGCGGATGAACTTATATTGCCTCAATGCCGGCGGTCCCGACTTTCCAAGAGTCCCGGCGCGAGAGGTCGAGGCTTTCGTCAAATTCCGCCGCGAGAAGTTGCATGAGCTTCCCTGGCTCAAGAAGCACGGCTTCACCCAGCTCTTGGAAGAATCCGCCTGGACCTGGAAGCATTTTAGCCGGAAGGTCACCGGCGCGAAGAAACGTTGAAGTTGAACTGGGAGGAGTATGCGTGGGTGTAAGAAAAAGGCGACAGTCAAATAGGTCAATTAGGTTTGCCTGGCCCCAGCTTCACAAGCGCCCTGGGACCCACAAGCTCAACGAGAGAAGGGAAGGCGAGACATATGATGAGTTGTAGCCTGGTATGATGCTCAAAAATCAACACAATTGAGGAACTAACATGCCACAGATGGTCGCGATTCAATTGGAGGTCCCTAACGATCTGGCGCGGTGTCGATTGCCGCCGGGCGTTAACACCCGGCTCCAGGAACTACTGGACCGCCAGGACAGTGGTAAACGGCTGACCGCGGCGGAGCGAAAAGAAGCCCAGGGGCTGGTAAACCTCGCCGAGATGCTTTCGCTGCTCCGGCTGCGGGTGGAGCGAGCCGGTAGCCGTCGAGCAAAGAGGTCATGAGCGACATTCCCGCTCGCTTACGTCGACTGGTCGTGTTGCGAGTGGGAAACCGATGCGAATATTGCCGTTTAGCGCAGAAGGGCCAGGAGGCCACGTTCCACGTCGATCATATTTTGCCCAAGGCGGCCGGCGGTCGGACGACCGCCGCAAATTTAGCTCTCGCATGTGTCTCGTGTTCCTTGCGCAAGGAGACGTTCTGCAATCGAACCGAATACCAACCGAAGAGTTGCCCTGTTTCATCCGCGCCGCCAGCGGTGGCGAGACCACTTTCGTTGGGAAGGAGTTCGTCTTGTCGGGCTAACGCCGACGGGTAGAACTACCGTCACCGCGCTTCAAATGAATCGCCCGCTGATCTTGGCAATACGGCAAGAAGAGGCGCTGCGAGGTTGGACTTCCGAGCCATGACACCTCGATATCCACGAGGCTAAATTTCGGCTTTGAGGACTCGGTTTAACAAATCAACGCCACACTTAACACATTTCCTCATCCACGGGCACGGTAATTTTTGCATTTTTGCAATTGCGAAAACACGAAATGATGACGTTGACGAGGACAGCGCGGTGCCGGGCATTGACAGGAAAGTTAATCAAGAAAAATGAGTCGGGGGTCAAGGAGTCGAAGCGTGACCCGAAATCCTTGGGCGGAAAATTCCAAACACCGCATATGGCCCGACCCAACCGATGTGCCCTGGCGGGCAGATTGTAGAGAATGTTGTGTCTGACCCCAGCGATGCTCAACGTCATCGATGCGGTGAGCAAGAAGGAGCAAGCCGAGGTCAAAAAGCATCTGACTGCCATGATGTATGCCGAAAGCCGAGAACAGGCGCTTGAGGAGAGAAAAAGCTTTGAACACGCCTTTCGCCACAACCCCAAGGCGGTCAAGACGGTGGTGGAGAACTGGGAGAGGCTGACCGCATACTATGATTTTCCCCGTGAGCACTGGAAGCACCTGAGAACGTCGAACGTGGTGGAATCTCCGTTCTCACGGGTAAGATTGCGAACCGCAGCGTCAAGAAGATTCAAATCACAGGTCAATGCGACCTGCTTAATCTGGAAGACGTTGATGGTAGCCTAGAAATGAGTTTCAGAAAGCTCGATGCGCCAGAGTTGGTAGCAAAAGTGGTTGATGGAACGTAATACGAAGACGGAAAAGAAATCCAAGAGGACAGGGACGCCGCCTAACCTTTTTACACACCTATTGACAACGGCTCAATTAGGCTGGTAGCCTAAAGCAGACTATCTTTTGGCAAGATTAGAAATCCAAACCATCGCAGAATGAATATATCTGAGAGCCTGCTCATTAGTTAATGTTGGCATAGGCTTACTTCCTGCCCTGTGCCCACCGTGCGTATTATGAATCCTAAACATAGATATCAATTCTTCTTTTTCATCATTGATGATGATTGTGCCATTCTTTGTACTGTTTAGATGCGATAAATAATTTGCTGCACCTTTCTCAGTGCCAGTTGTATAGCCTTTTTCATCGCAGATGATCTTAATCATACTCTCTAAAGCCTTTGCAGCGTAGAACGCCGGATCGCGATTCCCAGAGTCATGACGATCAAGTGCTTCCAGAATGTCTGTTTCTACATTTTTGTATTTAGGATCAGAAATCAAATCCCAGAAGGGCGTAGCTACGTGTTGTTCAATCACTGAATTAGCAGAATTTTGGAAATAACCATTGTTGTAACACAGTCCAGATTTATGAAGTTTCAGCCGTTGCTCAATTCCAGTCCGCATGTTTTGAAGTGCTAGCTTTTTCCGTTTCAATTGAGGCAAGGCTTTCTTTAGCTTTTCTTCGCCGTCATTGTGGTAATTAACACCCTTGGCTTTTGAAAGTTCTTGAATTTCTGCCGAACGCGTTTCGTACTTAGGTATATTAACCTCAAGAAATTCAATTTCGCTCAGTAGATGCTTTTCCGTATCCCTAAAAAGGATCTCAAAGAAACTGATTTTCTCTAAAGGGTTTATTGACTCATCGAACACATAATTTTTGAAAATCCTATAATCTTCATATCCCCAATCGGGCTGGGTATATTCAAGTTTTTTTAAATCTTTACAACCCAACTCGTTACATAATTTGTCCTGAGATTGCGCAATAATTCTAATGTGTTCATCGGCGTAACTAGAATAAGGATAGTCTTGTATTTTATCTGATAATGTACCGCGTATTCCGATATTATGATCGTCATAAATATTAAATAGCTGAACAAAAAAGGAATTCTGCAACTCCAATTTATATTCAGGGTATCGGCGTAAAAAGATGTCGGCAATCATATGAGTCTTGCTTTGCCGATATAATCTATCTTGAATTATTCAATTCAATCATGATTAGCACAAGAAATCGTCACCTATCTAGTGCTCGATGGCGTCTATCGCCACAGCACCGCGGTCTTCCATGAGGTGGCGGCCCCGCCAGCGAAGAGCTGCAGGCCCTACTTGCCAAGATCAGGATTGGGGTCTGGGATTGGGGTCTGTCTGGGATTGGGGTCCTGGGATTGGGGTCTGGCATGAGTATTGACTTATTTGCAACGAGACGGAGAACAGCAGGCGGCGTTGTGGTTTTGGTGCGCGAAGAGTCTGCAGGAACGTCGCTTAAGAGTTTTTGACTTCAAAGGAGACGAGCCATGCTGATGAAGCGCTCCAGTTGATCTGTGTGGGAAAGTCTATTTCGGACGCCGGGTTTTTAGCACGTCGTCAAGCGGAGCGTAGTCCATGAGCGCTCGGCTGTTCGCTTTTTGCTGAATCTGGCCGTTTTCGTAGGCGGCGTCGAGAAATTCCTGGACGTCCTCAAGATTCATTTTACCGGTCGCGCAACGTATGGACTGACGGGAGAGCCGTAGGATCTGTCCACTCAGTGTTGAGCGCGTGCCGTTTCAACGTTCAGCGTCGCAAGATTTTCCGCTCCCGCCGCCCGCAGCAAGCGACCGTCGGCGGCCGCGAATGTCACTTCCTCACCCAACGCGTTCTTCAGGCTGAGAGCCGAGGCCAGATGAACGGCATCGAAACCTCTGAGTGGATGGCGTTGAATGAGATCGCGGGCCAAAAAAAGGACGTTGTCCTGCAGTTCTACCCGAAGGTAAGCCGGCCAATCCCGTTCAAATTGACGGCATGCGAGTGCATGCAAGCTCTTAGGGAGATTGCCCTCGCGGAGCTTCCGAGCAAGGCCGGCGAAGACCTCCGCGTAGGCTATCTTGGCCGTTGCCACGACTTCAGATTGTTGCAGGAGGGATTGAACCAGCGGTGATCCCTTTTCGTTGACGAAGCGCTTGATGAGAGCGCTGGTGTCAAGTTAAATCACCTGCGATCTTCCACAATGGCTTTTGAGATCGGCTTGCCGGAGACTCTAACCAAACGGACTCGCTTCAGGGGTTTTTGCGTCGGTAAAGTCACGGCGCCCTGTGCGGCGAGTCTGGCCAACTTTGCCTCAAAACTGCTGGCTTTACTAGCGCTCTTGATCGGCTGGATTAGCGCGATCGGCGTGCCCCGCTCAGTAACGACGACCTCTTCTCCGTGCTTGGCGTGTCTGAGATATTCGGTCAGGCGGTCCTTTAGTTGCTTGACACCAACGGTGCTCATAAGAACATCTCCTAAGTAGCTATCATAGCCACTCTGAACATCCCGTCAACCTCTACCTTAAGGTCGATTGAAAATCATTGATGATCTTTGACGGGACTTGCTAGTCAAGACGCGGAAGTCAATTTGTCAGGAGGTTAGCATTGTATCCTTGCTGTGGCTTGGTTTATTTGGAACGCCTGGTTTTCAGCACGTCGTCGAGCGGACCGTAGTCCATGAGCGCTTTGCTATTCGCTTTTTGCTGAATCTGGCCGTTTTCGTAGGCCGCGTCGAGAAACTCCTGGACGTCCTCAAGATTCATTTTGCCGGTCGCAACCAGCGTGGGACGGACGAGCCGTTGAGTTTCCAAGGCCAGCGCGGGAGTAAGCTTCCATTGGCTCTGTATGTATTTCGCCACCCTGGCACTGTCGGTCTCGATCAAGTCCAATGAGTCCAACAATGCCTCCATCACCCTTTTGATTTGGCCGGCCTCTTTCTGCAATTTATTTACGTGGACGGTTAAACCGGCGGGCGGAAAATTGACTCCCGCTTCCGACGTGGAGGTTAACTGGTTAAATCCCTTTTGCGTCATGATCACGTTGTTGGGGGATGGAGAGCAGCGCGCCATTGACGGCTCCCGAATTGAGGGCGGCCAGACTGTTAGACACCGAACCGGTCTGAATATAGGAAATCTGGTCTGGATTGACGCCCTTCTTTTTGAACATCGCCCTGGCGGCGATATATTGCAGAGCGCCGATGGTGTCCACCGCAACTGTTTTCCCGACGAGATCCCCAATCCGCTTCAGGCTCGGCTGAGACACGATATAGAAGAGAGGAGTTCTTACTGTGATCATAACTCCACGCAACGGCAGACCCCTTACGGCTGCGAACAGCGCCGGGCTCACTGCCGCGCCGAAGTCGATTTCCCCGGCAGCCAGGGCCGCCACCTGAATGGGTCCGGCCATCTGAATCAGCTCCACCGTCAAGCCGTGTTTCTGGAAGACCCCGGCATCCCGCGCGAAGAGCTGCGGCAGAAAGCTCAGGCTCAAGGCGGAATAACCAATGCGAATCTTTTTCGCTTCCTGGGCAAACGGTTGCCCGACGAGAATCTGAAAGAGAACGAGAACACAAAAGGCCAACCCGCAAGCAAACCGCCTGCGGCGAGACTGCGAAGTGTTGGTTGGCATGATCAGCACCGCTTTCCCTTCCGCGTAGAGTGGAACGGAAGTTTAGATTATTACCTCACGAATATCGGACCAAACGGCTGCAAGGAAATTTATCCCGCCAAGCAACCAACGAGACAAATCCAAAATCCGAATATCGAAATCCGAAACAAACTCCGAGGCAAATAAATCTCAAATCGGGAAAATCCGAAACACCGAATCCGAAGGGAGCCTGTTTGGAATTTTACCTATTTTGGTCATTTGAAATTGTTTCGGATTTCGAATTTCGTGCTTCGATTTGTTCTTGTTGGCGTCTTTGCGTTCTTTGCGCGAGACATAGTCTTACCCGATCTTCCCTGCGTCCCGAACTTTCAAATACCTTTGGTTAGATCTTGGTCGACAGCGAAATCAAACAGCCGAATTGAAAAACCTGCCGCATCATTTGCCCCCCCTATCCCGACGACGCCGCGGCGTGGCGCTCATCGGCGCGCGCAATGCGGCAGGGATAGGATCGGTGCGGCACCGAGCCGGTGATGGCGTCGATGATGTCGTTCTTCATGATGAGATTGACGTTGGCGCCCGCCGTCGAAAAGGGATCGTATGCCGGCAACTCCAGCTGCGGGCAACCCTGCCACCAGCCGTGCATGACGCGCACGACCTTTTCCGGGAGTTGAGGATTGAACGTGGCTTTGACCGTGATCGCCGAGACCTCGGTCTCGACCCGCATCTTCTCACCGTCGTGAATGCCGCAGCTCTCGCCGTCCCGCGGGTTGATCTCGGCGAAGGGTTCCGGAACCTTGCGGCGCAACGAGGGCACCGAACGATGCTGGCCATGGCAGAAGTTGATGGTTTTCGCCGTGGTGAGGGTAAAGGGATAATGCTCGACAGTTATCGTGCCGAAAATTTCTTCCGGCATGCGCAGCACCGGCAGCGGATCGTAGCCATGCTTCTCGAACGCCAGAGAATAGATTTCGACCTTGCGTGACGGCGTCTTGAAGCCGTTCTTAAGATGCTTTTGATATTTCACTTCCAGCGGCACGGCCATTCCGCCCGGCTGCCGTTTGAGATCCTCTAGAGTCACTCCGCTGGGAGCCAGGATATAATCGAAAGCCTTTTCGATACTGCCGTTCCAAAACTGCTCGCCGAATCCCATGCGCATCGCTAGATCGAAAATAATCTCCAAGTCGGGCCGCGACTCGTGCTGCGGCGCGATCACCTGGGAGCGGTACTGCATATAGGCGCTGGTTTCCGCTCCCTGCTCAAAGGTTGTTCTGAGATTCCAGGACTCCCAGGGCGTCGAAGCCGGCAGGAGAAAGTCGGCGTAGCGAGCGGCCGGGGTTTCGTAAAATTCGGTCTGCACGTAAAGATCGAGCGCTTGCAGCGCGCGACGGCCGGTCTCCGTGTCGCCATTGGATAAAATAATGTCGCCGCCGAAACTCAAGAATCCGCGCACTGGGTAAGGCTTGCCGATAAGAATCGCCTTGTACACCTCATATGCCTGCACCTTGCCAGTGTTGGTCGGGCCGAGCGGTCTTTCGGCGTAGCCGAGCCGCTTGTTGAACTGCTCTGGTGAGAGTAGATTGCGCCCTTCCACATCGTTCACCGCCGGCTTGGGAAAACGCACGTTGCCGCCGGGCCGGTCGAGATTGCCGGTCAAGGCGTAGAAAAGACAAACCGCGCGATTGATCTGCATCGAGTCGGCATGCTGCTCGATGCCGTTGTAGGTGTAGTAGCTGTTGGGTTTCGTCGCGGTGAAGAGCCGCACGGTTTCGCGCACCAGGTCCGGGGCGATGCCCGTGCGCGCGGCGGTCTTCTCCGGCGCATACTGTTGAACGCGCTCCCGCAGGAGTTCGAAGGCTGGCCCCGCCGCCACTTCCCTACCATCGCCAAGTCGAACCCGGTAGCGGCCGGTCAAGGCCGCCATGCCATCGCTGAGCGATTCGGGATCGTAGAGTGCCGCTTGACCCGTTTTCTCATTCCAAACGACATACTGCCCCGGTTTCGCGCCAGCAGCGAACGCTTCGCCCCGCAGCGCGCCGCCGGCCTCGGCGATCAACAAGCCACCATTGGTCCACTGGCGCAAGAATTCCTCGTCGTAGAGTTTTTCCTCCAGCATCACATAGAGGAAACTCATGGCGAGCAGTCCATCGCTGCCCGGCCTAACCGGCAACCAGAGCGCCGCTTTCTTGGTCAACGGGATCGGTCGCGGATCGATGACGATCAGCTTGGCGCCGCGATTGACCGCGCGAGAGATGCGCATCGCCTGCGTCGGCCAGGAGGCCTGGGGATTGTGTCCCCAGAGAAGGATGCAGGCGCTGTTTTCGAAATCGGGAGCGGGGATGCCGCCGCCGTAGGTATAAAGCGAGCCGGAGTCCTTGTGCCAGTTGCAGATGTGGCCGGTGGAAACCGTGTTGGGACTACCGAAGACGCTCGCGAAGCGAATCATGAACGCTTCGTATTCCTGCGACGAACTGCCGCCGGCGGCGCCGCGGTAAAAGAAAACCGACTCGGGACCATTAGCGGCCTTGAGCGCATGCAAGCGTTCGGCGATTTCGCCCATCGCCTCGTCCCAGCCGACGCGCTGCCAACCGGGATCGTCATCAGACTTGGGCCGGGTGCGGCGCATGGGATATTTCAAGCGCAGAGGGTCGTACACCATCTGCGGCGCCGACTGGCCTTTGACGCAGATGCCGTGATTGGGGTGGCTGGGGTCGGGCTCGAGGCGGACAAACTTGCCGTCCTCCACTGTCGCGATCACGCCGCATCGCGACTTGCTCATCGGACAGTACGTGCGAATCAATTCACCGGCGTCTCCCATGGGCACCCCCAACTTTCTCTGCCGCTAACTCTATAAAGCACGCCGCCGAATGGCAACCTAAAACTGGCGGGTAAGACTCCGGTTCCGGATATCCCGCGACCCCAGATCCGGTTCGAAAGGGTGCTAGGTTTTTTTGGCGTTCCCATCGACCGGTCGGATGCCGTATCGCTCCCATTGAGCATCGACCTTTTCCAGATGCGCCTTGGGAGGCACGGCGAGGGGCGGGAACGGATGTTTTTTGGTTGCGTCGATACCGAGCTTAGAGCTTACTTGATCCTCCGGTTTGACCCTCTCCCCGTCCTGCAAGGGCTGGGACGGATCGAGCGTGAGCGGATCGGTGTTTTTGATGACGTAGACATCCTCCGCCGGCTGCATGCGAAAGCTCAGCGCCCATTCGACCTGGAAGGAATCGCGAATATCGATGTCGTCGTCCACGACGATGGTAACCTTGCCGAACACGTCATGGTGCGACCAGGCGCCCATCATCGCCTTGAGCGGCTGAAAGCGGTTCTGCTTTTTCATCGAGATGATCAGCATCCCCGTAGCGCCACCGCTATCGGTTAAATGAACGTCGGTGACTGGAATGCCTAAGTTCTCTTTCAGGTGCCGGCGGATGACCGCCTCGCGGCCGATGGCCTTGATGCAGCTCGATTCGCTCGGCGGCATCTGACTCAGGAAGGCTTGATAGATGGGATTCTTTCTGTGAGTGATGCAGGTAATTTCGACAAATGGGTGGTTGCCGCCGCTGCCCATGTAACCACCATACTCACCGAAGGGGCCTTCGGCCTCGCGGCCTTGAAAAGGAATTTTCCCTTCGACGACGATCTCAGCGGTAGCCGGCACCACCAGATCGACTGTCCGGCACCGCGTCACCTCGACCGGCTCCCCGCGGATGCCGCCGGCGACCGCGAGCTCATCGACGCCGTAGGGAAACGGGGTAACAGAGGTAAGCCCAATGATCGGATCGGCGCCAAAGACGATCGCCACGTCCGTACCTTGGCCGCGAGCCTCGTTCTTGCGAATATGCTGGTTCATGTTGCGCGGTGGGTTGATCATCAGGCCGGCTTTCCCGCGCCCTTTGACTTGCACCCGATAGGTGCCCATGTTCGGAATTCCCGTCTCCGGATCGCGAGAAATTACGAATGGCGAAGTATGGTAAGGACCCGGATCTTCCCCCACCGTCCAGACGGGCGCCGGCAGCATTTCGAAGTTGACGCTTTCCCCCGAATGCACGACCTCCTGGCAAGGGCCGCTTTCGACTAGACGAGGCTTAATGGGATTCGTTTGCCCGCGCTCCCACTTTTCCAACGTCCCCTCAAGTGTCGTCTCCAGCGCGGTGGCATAGATCGCCCGTGAGCCGCCGAGAATGCCGATCACCAAGGGGATATCCGAGCCTTTGATGTTATCGAACATCAACGCGGGGCGACGCTCTTCAGGAATGTTTTGAAAGACCCGCCGGCAGACAGCGGCGATTTCCCAATCCTTGTCGACTTCGGATCGAACGTGGCAGAGAAGACCTTTCTCTTCTAAGGCGGTCAGGTAATGGCGTAAATCCCGATAGGCCATACGAACTCCCCTTTCGGTTGACGGCCGCTAGGTTCAGGTCCGGGCATTTCGCATACGCAGGTCAAGCCGACGACGCGCTCCCCATTGAACTGGTTAGCCGAACTTGAGCAGGCGGGCCGCGTTCGAGCCAAGAATCCGCGACTGATCGGCTCGGGAGAGAGCCGCCAGCTTTGTCACCACCTCCACCGGCCGGTCGTAGCCGATGGCGAAGCAATAATCGCTGCCAATCATGACTCGCTCCGCACCGACCAGACGAATGAGGTAGAGAAGCATGCCGGGATCATGGCTGATCGTGTCATAGGTGAACCGCTTGAGATATGCCGACGGTTTATGTTTTATCTGCCGGCATTCCTCGGTAATCTTGTGGCCTCGGTCCATGCGCCCGATCAGAGATAGAAGCGCGCCTCCGGCGTGGGGCAAACAGATGCTCAGACGCGGAAAGCGGTCGAGGATTCCGCTGAAGATAAGATTCGCGGCCGCGATCGTGGTATCCAATGGGAAACCGATCAGGTTATAAAAAAAATAGGGCTTGAGGCGCTCGGTCGGGATCACCTGGGTCGGGTGGAGAAAGATCGGCAGCCGCAGCGCCTCGATGCGCTGAAACAAAGGGAGGAACTCAGGATCTGAAAGATCTTTGCCGTTGATGTTGGTGCCGATGTAAACGCCGCGGATGCCCGCCAGCTTGGACACTCGCTCAAGCTCGGCGAGCGACGACGGGATGTCTTGCATAGGCAGCACGGCCAGACCGAGGAAGCGATCGGGAAACGCGGTATGCGCCTCGACCATCGCATCATTCATCGCCTGGGAAAGTTTCAAACCCAATTCGGCATCCGCCCAGTAGACCATCGGCCGGGTTAGCGAAAGAGCATGAACGTCGACCCGCTGGCGCTTCATCTCCTTGAGCCGAACGTCGAGATCCGTAAAGGCCGGCCCGAGGCTCAAGCGGCTCCCTTTTATGTCGATGACAACTTCCTTTGGCCGCTTCCGATCCAATTTGATACCGAACCTCTCTCCCTCTTGGGCAAGCAACTTGAGGTAGGGTTCGGGATAGAAATGCGCGTGAATGTCGATGTTCGGCTTTGAGATCATTGCCAAATTTTCAGCAATCAGTATGCCATGGAGGCCGAGTCCCCGTTTATGTCCGAGCCTTATAGGAGAGCCCCGTTTTTGACCTTTAATAGGACGACAATCGCATTAGAATTGAGAAAATAAACCCGCAGAATTACTAAATCCAAGAATCACGCGGCGCACGCATTGTGCTAATCGTCTGATTGTTTTGGTCACAGCTCTTGACCGTCGAAGTATTCGTGCGGCATAGACTTTGTATGCCTTAGAAAGATAACCCTCATCGCTTTGGAGGTTTCCATGAGTTATACGGAGAAATTCACCTGGGCGGGGAAAGAACTAATCATCAAGCGCGAAACTTCGCCGGTCCAGGTCATTTCCGCGGAGAGCGCCCAAATCAAGCTCGAAAAGCTCAACATCAACGATTCGGCCTTGCGTCCCACCAATTACGCGCGCGCCGAAGGTACCGTGCTGCCGCTGTTTCAAGCCGAAGGCGTTCGGCTCGACCTATCCAAGCGCACCAAGGAGCCGATGAATTTCTGGCATCGCAACATGGACTGCGACGAGTTGATCTTTTGTTACAAAGGCGCAATCCACTGGGAGACGGAGCTCGGTCCGATCACGCTCCAGTCGGGCGAGATGTTCGTCATTCCCAAAGGAATCGCCCACCGTTCGCTCCCACCGCCCGACTCGCAGGAGGAAAACATCATTATCGAACTCAAGATCAACGGCGCGATCGCCAAGCTCGTCTAAGCCCGGGGGATATGGCGATCACCTTCGTTCGCAACATTGACGCGATCTTCGCTATGAACGCGGCAGGTGATTCAGAGACAGGACATGCATAGGATCAAATTAAAGATCAACGGCGATGATCTCGAGCATGAGGTAGATGCGCGAGTCTTGCTGGTTCATTACATCAGAGAAAAGGCGCGGCTCACCGGCACCCATGTCGGCTGCGACACGGGGAACTGCGGGGCCTGCACCGTCATCTTCAACGGCAAGGCGGTCAAATCCTGCATGACCCTGGCGGCGCAAGCCGACGGCGCGGAAATCATGACGATCGAAGGGCTCGCCCAAAATGGGCTGCACCCGATTCAAAAGGCCTTCATGGAAAAGTTCGCCATCCAGTGCGGCTACTGTACGCCCGGCATGGTCATGAGCGCCTATGGCTTGCTTACCGCCAACCCATCGCCCGATGAGGCGGAGATCAGGGAGGCCCTCGAAGGAAACCTGTGCATGTGCACGGGTTACCAGCAGATCATTGAGGCCGTTGCCCATGCTGCCGAGGTCATGAGGGGAGCCGGGAAGAAAAAGTAATGATGAAATTGGACGAGATCCTGGTCACGCGCAATTGGGTGGGCAAGCCGGTTCAAAGGCAGGAGGACCTCCGTTTGGTCAAAGGAGAGGGTTCTTATGTCGACGATCTGGACATGGATTGCCATCACGTTGCGATCCTGAGAAGCCCCCACGCGCACGCGCGCATCAAGAAAATCGATGTCAGCAAGGCGCTGGCCTTAAAAGGGGTCATCGCGGTGCTCACCGGCCAGGAAGTGGCCGGCCAGACCAAACCGATCTCGGCCCGAGCCATCACCCGGCCGGCCACGCAGTATGTCATGGCCGTCGATAAAGTCAGATATGTGGGCGAGCCGGTTGTAGCCCTGGCCGCCGAGAATCGCTACATCGCCGAGGACGCCCTCGAGATTATCGAAGTCGATTATGAAGCGCTCCCGCCAGTCGTTACGCTGGAGGATGCGCTCAAGCCGGATGCCCCGCTGGTCTTCGAAGAGGCCGGCAGCAACGTGCTCATGCACGATCTGATGGAGCATGGAAACTTCGCCGAAGCCTGCCAGGAAGCCGACTTGTTTTTAAAAGAAGCCTTCAAGGTCCATCGCTACAGCTCCACTCCCTTGGAACCCTGGGCGATCATCGCCGATTACCAAAAAAGCAGCGATGCTTTTCTCGTTTGGGCCAACGACCAGCAGCATGGCAGAAGCATCACCAACGTGTGCAACACGCTTGGCATTCCCACCAATAAACTGCGTCTCATGGTCCCCGACAGCGGCGGCGGCTTCGGCATCAAGCTGGCGCTGTGGCCTTACATCGTCATCCTGTCCCTGTTGGCCAAGAAAGCGAACAAACCGGTCAAATGGATTCAAACCAGAACGGAACATCTGCTGGCCGGCAGCCACGCGCCGGATGCCAACGTCGAGATCGAGCTGGCGCTGAAAAAAGACGGCAGAATACTCGCTGTCAGCATCAAAGATACACAGAACGACGGCTCTTTCGTTCACACCGCTGGTATCTACGGTCTGATCAAATTCGCCACCATGGTCGGCTGCTACAACATCAAGGCGACCAAGGCCGAATTGCTGAGCGTCGTGACCAACAAGGGCCCCACGGTGCAAAACCGCGGTGTCGGCAAACCGACCATGATCTTTGTCCTGGAACGTATGGTTGACCTGGCGGCCAAAAAGCTCGGCTTGGACCCGAGCGAGATTCGCTTTAGAAACTTCGTCAAGCCGGAGCAGATGCCTCACACGACCCCGTCGGGTGAAATCTACGAGAGTGGAAACTATCCCGAGTGTCTTAGAAAGGCATTGGAACTGGTCGGCTACGAGGAGCTGAAACGGCGGCGCGACGCGGAAAGAAAAAACGGCAAATATCTGGGCATCGGGATCAGCGCCGGCGTCGAGCCGGGAACCTCCAATCTCGGCTACTATTACACCGCGCGGGGCACGCCGGAATACACCGGCAACGCCGAGGGCGCCATCGTCAGCGTCGATTACGACGGCAACCTGAACGTTCTCTTAGGTTCCGTCGACACCGGCCAGGGGCATGCGACGACCGTCGCGCAGGTGATCGCCGATATGCTCGCCATCACCCCGGACAACGTCTCGATGAACTCGCATGTCGACTCACTGATTTCCCCGTTTCTGGGTCATTCCGGAGCCTACTCCAATAAATTCAACGACGTCGATCTCGGCGCCGTCGTCATGGCCACCAAGAAGATTCGCGACAAAATGCTCAGGCTCGCCGCCCACATGTTGGAGCTTGACGTAAACCAGCTCCAACTCAAGGACGGCAAGATTTGCTCGGCGAGAGACGAAGCCAAAGCGGTATCGTTTAAAGAAATCGCTTCGCTGGCCTACAAGAAAATCCTTTTTCTGCCTGAAGGCGAAGAGCCCGGCCTGAAAGAGATCGCCTACTACCGAAACCCCATCGCCAAGCTGCCAAACCGTAAGGACTTCAACATCCAACTCACCCACTCCAACTCCGTGCATATCGTCGTCGTCGAAGTCGATGTGCAGTCCGGCATGATCGAATTTCTCAAGTACGGCATCGTGCATGACTGCGGCCGGCAAATTAATCCGGGCATCGTCGAGGGCATGGCGATCGGCTCCACTGTGCACGGTGTCGGGGCGTCTCTCTTGGAGGATTTCGTCTACAACGAGGATGGCCAACTGCTGACGACGACTTTCATGGACTATATGAAGCCGCTCGCGATGGGAGTACCGAAGTTTGAATTGGCCCATATGGAATCTCCCTGTCCGTACACTCTGCTCGGCACCAAAGCCGTGGGCGAGGGGGGCTCCTTGCCTTCCCTCGCGGCGATCGCCAATGCCGTAGAGGATGCGCTTGCGCCGTTCGGAGTCAAAGTTACATCGTTGCCGATCACGCCCGAGAAGGTCGTGCGAGCGGTAACCGAAAGCAAACAAATTTAGCTCGGGACGAACGGATGTTTTCCAACCGATTTGAATATTTCGCGCCGAAGTCGCTCGAAGAAGCTTTGGCGCTTCTGGCCACCTATCAGGATGACGCCAAACTTCTCGCCGGCGGGCAGAGTCTGCTGTCTCTGATGAAGCTGCGCCTGGCAAACCCAAGGGTTCTCATCGACCTGGGGCGCATCGCCGATCTCGATTATCTCCGGGCCGACGGCGATAAACTCAACATCGGCGCGCTCGCCACCTACGCGCAGATCAAGGAATCCGAACTGCTGCAAAATAAGTGCCCGCTCCTGCCCAAGACCGCCTCTGTCGTCGGCGATGCGCAGGTGCGAAACCGCGGGACGTTAGGCGGCAGTCTGGCCCATGCGGACCCCCACGGCGATATGCCCGCGGCGGCTCTGGCGCTTGAGGCGGAACTAAAGGCGGTGGGCCCCAAAGGCGCGCGCTGGATCAGAGCGGAGGATTTTTTCGTCGGCATCTTCAGCACTGTCTTGGCACCCGACGAGATCTTGACTGAAATCCGCGTCCCCGCTTCGGACAACACGCGGAGCGTTTATCTCAAGGCGGCGCGCCGGCCATCGGACTTTGCGATGGTGGGTGTGGCCTTACGTCTGAAACTCGGCCCGGAGCAAACCTGCGAGCAGATTACTATCGGTGTAACCGGAGTGACTGACAAGCCTTACCGCGGCGCGGCGGTCGAAAAGGCGCTGCGCGGGCAAAAGCTCAATGCCAAGACCATCGAAGAGGCCGCGGCCCTCATCACCGACGGAGTGGACGTTGCCGAGGATCTCCACGCGTCGAAAAAATTTCGTTCCCACCTCGCCCGGCTCTATACCGGGCGCGCCATCCGCGCGGCTATGTGACTAGCGCGGCCATCGGAGGGACTCAACCATGATGCCAGCCGTGGACGAAAACACCGAAAAGATCTTTTCCTATTGCATTCACTGCGCGGCGCTATGCGGCGTCATCGCCCATGTGAAGGAGGGCCATCTGATCAAAGTTGAGGGAGATCCCGACACCCTCAACAATGGCGGCACCCTTTGCCCGAAGGGGCTTTCGGCCAAGCAGGAGATCTATCATCCCGACCGGCTCAAATATCCCATGAAGCGCACCAATCCCAAGACGGTTGCCGATCCCGGTTGGGTGCGGATTAGCTGGGATGAGGCCCTGGATACCATCGCCGTCAAGATGAAAGAGATTCGCGACCATGACGGGCCGGAGGCTTTTTTCTTCCAAAAGGGTTCCACCGGCGGCTCTTCGGGAACCGAATGGTACCGATTCTTTCATCGGCTTTCAGCCCTCTACGGCAGCCCCAACCATGGAGGCACAGGTCATATTTGCTGCTACAGCCGAAGCTGTCCCGGCCTGCCCACCCATCTGGGCGGCAAAGGGCAGCATCCGGCGATCGATTATGACAAGACGAATCTTATTTTTCTGGTCGGCTACAACATTCTCCACACAAATCCCCCGATCGCCAGGAAAATTCTCGACGCCAAGCGGCGGGGCGCCAAGCTCGTCGTCGTCGATCCCATGCTTTCGCCGACCGCCGCTAAGGCGGATATCTGGCTGGCTCTGCGTCCTGGAACCGACATGGCGCTTTTTCTGGCGATGCATCACGTGATTATCCGTGAGCGGCTCTACGATTCTGAGTTCCTGGCTTCCTGGTCCAACGCGCCTTTTTTAGTGCGCGACGATAATGGCCTGTTTCTCAGGGAGGGTAAGGCGTATGTGGTTTGGGATAGCGAAGCGGAGAGACCACATACCGCCGATCCCTGGCTGCCGCCCGAGGTAAAGCCAGCCCTGACAGGCGCTGTGTCCGTGAACGGCATCTCGTGCAGGCCGGCTTGGCAACTTTTCGCCGAACTGGTGGACAAGTGCAGCCCCGAATGGGCTCAAGAGATCACCTCGATCCCGGCAGAAGATATTCGGATGGTCGCTCGGCTCTTTGCCACCGCGAAGCCGGCCAGTACGGATTGGTATAACGGCTTACACAAAAGCTCCAATGGATTTTCTACCGCCGTGGCTTTGGCTCTGCTGTCTGTTGTAACGGGGAACTGGGATATTCCGGGTGGGCTCTCCTTTGAATCCGACCTCAAGTTCAAAGACGTCAAAGGAGCTCAGTACCTGCCTGAAGGCTGGGTCAAGAAAAGTCTCGTGGCCGCGACGGGATACAAGGTGCGAGAGTACTACAAAGAATACGTGGGACCGATGAACCTGGTGGCCGATGCAATTCTTACCGGCAAGCCCTACCCCATCAAAGGCATGCTCGCCCTCGCGTCCGGAGTCGCGACTTCAAACCCAAACTCCAGGAGGATGATCGATGCCTTGAGGAATTTGGAGTTCCTGGCCGTGGGGGACATCTGGGAAACGCCCGCCACGGCCGCTGCCGACATCGTTCTCCCTTGCGCCACTCACTGGGAATCCGAATTTGTCAACTACAACGCGCCTTTTCTCATGTACCGCCGCCCCGTTGTGCCACCCCAAAACGAAGCTTGGCCGGACATAAAAATCGTCTTCGAGCTGGCCAAAAGGCTTGGATACGAAAAAGAATTCTGGAACGGAGATATTAAAACTGCTTTCAACGAGATGCTTCAGCCGCTCAACGCGACCGTGGACGGACTCGCGGCTTCTTCGCGGGGGATACGGCATTTGCCGCCGGAGCCGCATTACCGGAAATACTCGGCGAAAGATAACAAGACCGGTAAACCGAAAGGGGTTGCCACGCCGACGGGTAGACTCGAAATCTACTCGGAAACTCTCAAGACGCTCGGCTACGATCCCTTGCCCTATTGGCGGGAACCCGAGCCCGGACCGGTGTCCACACCGGAGCTGTTTGAGAAATTTCCTTTGATTTTAAGCAGCGGATTTAAACCCATGCATTGGCTGCATGGACAACTCCGAGCGATCCCCTGGCTGAGGGAGTGCGAGGAGGAGCCGCGTGTCTGGGTCAATTGTCGAAGCGCGCGCGGGCTTGGCATTCGGGATGGGGATGTGGTCATGGTCGAAACGCCCAAGCGCGACGGAAGCCTGCAAGGCTCGGTGCAGCTCAAAGCTCACCTCACCGAGTCGGTCCAACCCCAGGTCATTTACATCCCCTATGGCTGGTGGCAGGGTTGTAGCGCGCTGGATATCAAAGACCCTGGGCACCTCGACGGCTCTGCCAACATCAATAACCTCTACGATGACTCGTTCGTGGATCCCGTGAGCGGAACCATCGGGATGGTCTCGTATCCCTGCCGGATAAGAAAGGAGTAAACCGTGGCGCGATATGGCTTAGTCATCGATCCCAGCCGGTGCACCGGTTGCTACGCTTGC
Source organism: Deltaproteobacteria bacterium (assembly GCA_030688735.1). Lineage (GTDB taxonomy): Bacteria > Desulfobacterota > Binatia > UBA9968 > UBA9968 > JACPFE01. Next base: position 264 of record JAUYJC010000198.1, on the reverse strand, counting down.
CTGGTAGCCTGCAAGTCGGAAAACTCTACGGCGCCGGGGGTCTTTTGGATCCGCATCGAAGAAGAAGAGTCGGGAGAATATCCGAAGGTTTCCAGAACCTACACCCCGATGCTCTGCATGCAATGCGGCGAGATGCCGTGCGCGCAGGGTTGTCCCACCGAGGCGATCACTAAAGACGCGACCGGCGTTATCTTGATCGACCAGGAAAAATGCATCTGTGAGAACACCAAGCCGTGCATCGGCGCCTGTCCCTTCGGCGTCCTC
>JAUYJC010000179.1 GCA_030688735.1 Deltaproteobacteria bacterium | reverse complement strand
CGGCCGGTGAAAAAGTAACCTAGCGCGAGCGGCTTGACGCCCCGGACGAGGTTGTCGAACCGTCTTCGGTCCGAAGTCTGATCGCGTTCGGGATTGACCTCCCCGTCGCGCCGAATGTATGGAAGCCCGTTCGGTGTGTTGGAATTTGGCCACCAGTAGGGAGCGAGGCTCATGTAGTCGTGTTTGTCGCCGCTGGGAGGCGCAAATTCTTTGTGCACCACTGACGGTGGGCCGCCTCCAAGGGCGTTGTCGGCGTCGCGTTTCAGCGTATTGACCGCGGGGAGAAGGGAAGCGTCGTTCGCTTGCAGGCGTCTTCGCGTCTCGACGAGATCGTCAGGCTGCAATACGAAGACGCGCGGCGGCTGGCTTCTGGCGCTGGAACTGGCGAGAGCCATTCCAAGGATAACAGTAGAGAGCGCAAACATGCGTCGGGCAATTAAATGTCCAGGCATGAGATTCATTGGCGCGGGCGGGTCAAAGTTCCGAGTTCAACGTTGAACTTTAAACCCGGAACCTTGAACCGATTACGGCGCCACCGTGCCCGGCCGCTGCGGCACTTTGTCCTCAAGCTCGTCTTCGATGCTGCCGTATCGGAAATAGGGGTTCGGTGCCGATTGGCGATATTCCTCGGGCGGCACGTTGCAGTAAACTTCGAGCATGTTGCCGTCGGGGTCCAGGAAATAGATGCTTTTGGCCACGCCGTGATAGACCGTATGGTGAATGACGACGCCTTGCTCCTTGAATCGCCGGTAGGCCTCCTGCAACTCGGCAAAGCCGCCGAGCTCGAACGAAACATGCTCCATACCCACGCTCTCGGCGTCCGGCATCCCCGAGCCTTCTTTCGCCTGTCGGATGGCGAGCATATGGTGGTTGTCCGCCACGTCGGTGCTGAAAAAAAGCATGCCGCGGTCGTTCTGGCCGACCTGCGGGAAACCCAAAACATCGGTGAAAAATTTGCGCGAGCGCTCGAGATCTTTTACTCGCAAAACCAGGTGGCCGACCCGTCGGATTTTAAACGCCATAGGATACCTCCCGACCGATCTTACATCGTCAGCATGACCTTGCCGAAGTGCTCGCGGCCTTCGAGATAGCGCTGGGCCGCGCGGGTTTCCGCCAAGGGAAAGGTCTTGCCGATTACGACTTGAAACTTTCTCTCCTGAACCAATTTTAGAATCACGTCGAGTTGCCGGAAATCCTGGGGCTTGGCTTTGAGATGATTCGTGATGGAGAAACGACTCGCTCTGCGTCCTTCGGTCAAGGTCGGCGGCGGATCGGGAATCGCTCCGAAAGCTCCGCCGATCGAAAATAAGCGTCCGCCGGGCGCCAGCGCCTTGAGGCTCTTGTCGTAAACTTCACCGCCGATCATTTCCAGGATCACGTCGACGCCGCGGTTTTCCGTGACACGCATCACTTCGGGAACGAAATCATTCTGTGAAACATCGATGGTCACATCCGCGCCCAGTTGCCGCAGCCTTTGACATTTCTCTTCACTGCCGGAAGTCGTGATGATTTTCGCGCCTAAATGCTTACCGATTTGGATCGCGGCGTTGCCGACACCGCTGCTTCCGGCTTGCACGAGCAGCCATTCCCCCGCCTTGAGTCTTCCATCCTCTAACAGACCGAACCAGGCGGTGAGAAACACCGTCGGCAGGGCGGCGGCTTGCACGGCGGTGACTCCATCGGGCACTGGCCGGACTTCAGATGGTTTCGCGACGGCGTAGTCCGCGTAGCCGCCGAGGCTCGGGTAGGCGACGACGCGCTGCCCCATATTGAACTCGGTGACACCGGTACCGACCTTCGTGATAACGCCCGCGAATTCCCGGCCGGGAATAATCGGCAGCGCATCGGACGAAATGCGGTAGGTGCCTTTTCTCAAGCCGATGTCGGCGCGATTCAGTGAAGCCGCCTCGATTTTGATCAACAGCTCGCTGGGCCCAGGCTCCGGCGTCGGGACGTCTTCGTACTGCAATGCCTCTTCGGTTGGACCGAACTGATGGATGCGAATAGCTTTCATCCGCGCCTCCGATGTTATAGAAGGTTGAACCATGAGCAAACTATCCGGTTCCAAGTCGCGCTGTCAAACGGCTTGAACTTGGCCGGTCCGGTAGAGACGACCCGCCGACTCTGCGGAAATCACTTTGAAAAGGGAGAGACAATATGAAGATCGCAGTCATCGACGACTATCAAAACGCTTTCAAGACGCTCAAGTGCTATTCTAAGCTGAGCGGTCACGATGTGACCGTTTATACCGACACCGAAAAGGATCCGGCGCGGCTCGTCGAACGATTGAAAGACGCCGACGTGGTGCTGCTCACGCAGCAGCGTTCCGCATTTCCCCGCGCGGTGATCGAGCGGCTGCCGAAGCTAAAGCTAATCGGCCAAACCGGGAGGGCGGCAACCCACGTCGATCTTGCGGCCTGCACGGAGAAGGGGATTGTCGTGTCCGCCGGAGGCTCCGGCAATCCGACCGCCACGGCGGAGCTGACCTGGGGACTCATACTTTCCGCATTGCGCAATCTTCCTTTCGAAGTTAGGCGGTTAAAAGAAGGCCATTGGCAGTCGACGCTAGGCATCGCCATTCACGGGAAAACGCTCGGCATTTACGCCTACGGAAAGATCGGCAGCATTGTGGCCGGGGTCGGCAAAGCCTTCGGCGCCCGCGTGGTTTGCTGGGGACGCGAGGGTTCGACGGGGCGCGCCAAGGCCGCCGGATTTGAAGTGGCCAAGAGCCGCAACGAATTTTTTGCCGATTCGGATATCTTGTGTCTGCACTTGCCGCTGAATAAGGAAACCCGGGGAATCGTGACGCGCGACGATCTCGCGGCGATGAAAACGGGCGCGCTCTTCGTCAACACGAGCCGCGCCGGCCTCGTTGCCGCCGGCGCGCTTGCCGAGGCTCTCAAAGCCGGGCGCCCTGGTTTCGCGGCGATAGACGTGTATGAAGACGAGCCGGTCGTCGGCGCGGATCATCCGCTGCTCAAGATGGACAAGGCCACCTGCACGCCTCATCTCGGCTACGTCACGCGGGAAAGCTACGAAGAGTACTATGACGTTGTGGTCGAGGACATTCTCGCTTTCGCCGCCGGCAAGCCGAGCCATGTGCTCAATCTCGAGGCGTTGGGAAAAAAATAGATACTTGCCATACCCAGCGCGGTAGAGCCGCATCCAAGCCGGATGATCTCGCGCAAAGTCTCAAATCGACGCGCGTTGTCATTTCGAGCACAGCGAGAAATTTAAGGTCCCTCGCACTCACTCGGGATGACCGGTCTTGCCCAGTCCCTTTAAGAAGCTCCACGAAAAGGTTATCTAGTTGACTTGATGACGCGACCGGAACCGATTCAATCGCAGGCGCTTCTTCATACCCTCTTGCTCATCGCTCTCTGCGGCGTGCTTTACTTTCCTTATCTCGGCCAAGTGCCGTTCTTCGACAAAGGCGAGCCGAGAGAAGCGCTGGCGGTGCAGGATATTGTCCAGCGCGGGGAGTGGTTGTTTCCGCTCAAGCGCGCCACAGCGATCCCGTCCAAGCCGCCGCTGTTTCACTGGTCGGCGGCGCTGACCTATCAGGTCACCGGCAGACTGGACGAAGCGACGATTCGCTTTCCGTCGGCATTGTACGCGACTCTGGGCGTGTTGCTCATCTACGTGTTGGGACGAAAACTTTTTGGCGCTCAAGCCGGACTTCTCGCTGGCGCGGTGCTCGCGACGACGCTCATCTACCAGACTCAGGCGTTAAGCGCGCGGGTCGATATGACGCTCTGTTTTTTCGTCACGGCGAGCCTGGTGCTCTTTTATTTTATCTACCGTGGCTTTCTCACAAACCAGCTTTGGTATTTTGTTCTCTACGCCCTTGTGGGGATCGGGACTTTGGCCAAAGGGCCGTTGGGGATTCTTTTGCCTGGCCTCGTGATCGCATCCTTCCTCGCTCTAAGGCGACGCTGGGACCTCTTCGCCAAGTTCTGTTTCCACCCCGGGGCCGTGGTCACGTTGATTCTGGCCGTCGGGTGGTATGGTCTCGCGGCTACGAGGGGAGGAGAAGGGTTTGTCGACCGCCAGATTTTGCGAGAAAACCTCGAACGGTTCGCCGGTGGCTCCGGTCATAGTCACCCGGTTTATTTCTACCTTCCCTATCTGTTCTCCCAGGGCCTGCCCTGGAGTCTATTTCTTCCGCTTGCGTTGTGGGACGGATTTAAGAAGGGCTTCTTCTCCGACGACGATCGTCTCTTTACGATGCTTTGGTTTTTGGTCATGTTCCTTTTCTTTTCGATCGCTATGGGGAAACGGTCGGTATATCTCTTGCCGCTGTATCCCGCTCTCGCTCTGCTCACGGCCAAGTGGATTTACGATCAAGCGAGCGCCGTGGGAGGAACACTTGTCATCTATCGCTCCATAGCCGTATTCGCCGGTGTTACCGGCTTCCTGCTCTTGATCGTCACCCTCGGCGCGCTTTGGAACCACGACCCCGGCTGGTTTTTTGCGCCGATCGAACGCCTCCTCAAACCGAAGGATCGCGCCAATCTTCTGGTGGTCAAAAATGCGATCGCCGGTTTCGGCGTCATTTTTACCGCCGCGGCATGTTTGTCGGGAGTTTTGTGGCTGGCGACGGCGCATTCACTTTGGCTGGCGCGGGCGCGCTCGGCGGCGCGGCGGCTGGTGCCGATTTCGATTCTTGTGGCTTTCATCGGCTGGTCGATGATTCTTCCCGCCATCGCAGAATCGAAGAGCTATCGCGCGTTCATGGAAGAGGTGAACCGGCGTGTCGAGCCAAATGACAAGCTTTATCTTTTCGGGGGATTTAACAGCGATCCGGTGATTTTTTACCGCGGCGGCCTTATCGCTGAGATCGACGACTTTGCCCAAGCGGTCGCCGGCAAACTCGGCCCGGGCAAAGTATATATCATCATGGCCCGGCGGAGCTGGGAAAAAATCCAGCGGCAGAGCCACGAACTACCGCCGCCGCTCCTAGAAAGCGCGGGAGCGGGTCCCGAGGGCGACGCACCGCTGGTGCTGGTCCAGGTAGACGGGTTGTAGTTAATTTTATATGTCCTGCAACTGACGGCGGCGTTCAATTTTGAACTCGGGGAACATTAGGGTCAAATTTCCCTGACAATTTTTACGATAGGTCAACAGCATGTACATGCATACGTTTCGCTTGTTCCAGCCTAGTCGCCCGAGCTCGTCAGGTGGGTCGTGCCGAGATAAATGACAATCCACCCCAGTAGCAGGGTCAGAATATTGAGTGCGAGCCATTTGATGCTCGACCATTCTGATACGATCCGGTGAAATGCCGTGCGTTCGAAGAAAAGCAAGTCGATGGCGTTGCCCGCGGGGCGGGAGCAGATGAAAAGACCGAGGACGACGCTGACCGTGCCGTCGACCATGGGGTTGCCGGTGAGCCTTTGGCGTTGATTGAACCAATGGATATAAACCGCCGCGATCAAAATGAGCGCCCACAGCAGCTTGGTTTTGCGGCGGTAATGGGACTCGTCCATAATGGATTTCCGGCACGATCTCTTCTGGCCGGCGTTGTATAAGAACAGGATTGATCTGTAAAGCAATTGGGATGATCGTTGTTTGACACCGCCGGGTGATTTCCATATATCCTTAATCAAATCTATTGTTTCGATCCAAGGAGGAATGGCCACCATGATGCCGCAACACGATAATTTTTACGATGTTTACTCGAAAGCCAAGAAGATCAAGATCGAATGGCCGCATGGGGCAAGGCTGGCGGTAGCTTTGGCGGGGAATTTGGAGGCGTGGACTGAGACACCGAGTCCTAAGCATAGACGCACGCACCATGTCGGCGGGTCCAATCCGATCAAGGAAGACGACGTCGTCTCGCAGTACGATTGCCGGACCGCCAGCGAGAACGATTACGGCGGACGGACCGGGGTGTGGCGCATTCTGCGCATCTTGGACAAATACGGCGTCAAGGCGTCATTCAATACCAATGCGCTTTGTATCCATCGTTATCCCGAAGCGGTGAAGGCGGTGCACAATCGTGGCCATGAGATTGTCGGCCACTCCTACGCCGAAGATTTGCAGCTCATTCATCTCACCGAAGAGCAGGAGCGCGACGAGATCCGCACCTGTGCCAAGATGTTCCAGGACTTCGTCGGCGTCAAGCCGACGGGCTGGCTGACTTCGGGCATGCGCCACACGGAGCGGACGCTGGGCATCCTGGCGGACGAAGGTTTCACCTGGCACGGCGACGCAGTGAACGACGATAATCCCTATCCGGCAATGATCAATGGCAAGACAATGATCATCGTGCCGTATAAAAACGCGATCAGCGGGTTGAACGACACGGGCATGTACCGGCGCGGCATCATCGCGCGGGATATCTTTCAGTCTTTCAAAGACGAATTCGACATCCTCTACGAAGAGTCGGTGGACGATCCCAAGATGCTGACGCTGGCGATGCATTGCCAGATGGCGTTTCCGGCGACGGGGAAAGTTTACGACGATTGCATCAAGTACGCCAAGTCGTTTCCGGATATCTGGTTCGCCAAGCGCGGTGAGATCGTCGAGTGGGTGAAGAAGAACTGTCTGTAGAAGACGTAAGGGGTAAAGGGTTAGGGGTAAGGGGACCGCCTCACTCCTCACCCTTCACGCATAGTTGAAGCAATGCCGCGAAGGCGCCAAGAGGAAGCGAAAAACTCGGATAGGTACAAGAGAGGATTGGAGCAAGTATGTGTGACACAGCGGATGACGGCGTAGGAATAAGTAATTCAGTTTCCGAGCAGGAACGGTTGAAGCGCGCGGGGATGCGCTCGGCGGATATTGCGCCGCTGATGCCTTTCGCCCGCGCGCTGGCCGAGGCGCGGGAGAATCGCGACAGCCACATCGGTTTCGTCGGCTACAACAAGACGGTGGCGGGCAACAAGGTGCTGATCGCCATCGACCGGGAGTACGACCTCGACGTGCCGCATGCCGTCGCCGCGGCGCTGCGCGAAAAGGGCGCGCATGTCGATATTCTCATCGCCGACATGGGCAACCCCGACCGGGAGTTCGATTATTTAGATGAAGTCGAAGTGATCATGCGGCGCGAGCCCTGGGAAAAAAATCCGCGCCGTTGGGAAGGGATGCCTTACATCGAAGACTTTGCGCTGCGTGGCGGCTACGATTTACTCGTTCACGGCAAGGGCGGCCCGATTCCCAAGACCGATTTCCGCTACGAGCAGATTCCCTGGCTGCGGCCCGAACATTTTCTCCAGCGCTCGACGACCTATCCGTTGGATTTGCACCTGTTGATCAATAAGAAAACCTGGGACCCGATCTGGGAGCATGGCCGGGGCGGTCGCGCCCGCTTGACGGACGCCGAAGGCACGGACATCAGCTGGACTTATTGGGACGAGTACTACGACGGCACGCGCTACGGCTTTGCTTCGACGCCGCGCAACGGCCACCTGTTCGGCCATCCGGTGCCGCCGATCATTGCCAAGGAAGATGCCGCCGGCGTCGTCTCTGGAACCACAAGCCATTTTTCGCGCGCCTTCCCGCAAGTCAGAGTCGAACTGGAGGGCGGGCAGATCGTCAAAGTCGCCGGCGGCTCCGCTTATGGCGATGCCTGGCGCACGCTGCTCGAAGAGAGCAGGCGCACCCAGTATCCCTGCTTTCCGCGGCCCGGACTTTTTTATCTTTGGGAAGTTGCCATCGGCACGAACCCCAAAATCATGCGCCCGAGCGGCATCGAGAAACATTCCTCCGGCGGCTTCGAATGGGAGCGGCGCCGCTCGGGGGTGATCCACATGGGTTTCGGCACGCTGTGGCGCTCGGCGGAGGAGAAGTGGGCCGGCGAGAACGGCATTCTCTACGGCCACCTGCATATTCATCTACTGTTTGCGACCTTCACGATCACGACTAAGACGGGCAAAGAATATACGATCATTCGCAACGGCCGGCTCACCGCGCTCGACGACCCCGAGGTGCGCGAGTTGGCGAAGAAGTATGGCGACCCTGACGATCTTTTGCGGGAAGACTGGATTCCGCAGATTCCTGGGATCACGTCAGCGGGTTCGTATGAGGAGTACGCGCAGAATCCGGGGCAGTGGATCTACGCGAAGGCTGAGAAGCGAGGATAGAGGATCGAGGATAGAGGATCGAAGATCGATTATCGATCCTCCATCTTCTATCTTCCATCATCTCGTCGCCCCATACCGCTCTTGAAGTCACGAGTGTGGGTCGATATTATCCCCGCGAAGGAGATTATTGCGCATGGTCGGGAAGACACTTTACGATAAGATCTGGGAATCCCACAGCGTCGGCGTTTTGCCCACGGGACAGACGCAGCTTTTCATTGGGCTGCATCTCATTCATGAAATCACCACGGCGCCGGCCTTCGACATGCTGCGCGAGAAGGGCATGGACGTAGCGTTCCTGGAGCGCACCTTCGCGACCCTCGATCACATCGTGCCGACCGATATTCGCACCCGACCGTTTCTCGACCCCGAGGCCGAAGAACTGACGCAGGCGCTCGAGAAAAACGTGAAGCAATTCGGCGTGGAGTTTTTTGGCCTGGACAGCATGAACCAGGGCATCGTGCACGTGATCGGCCCGCAGCTTGGCTTAACCCAGCCAGGAATGACGCTTGCTTGCGGCGACAGCCACACGAGCACCCACGGCGCCTTCGGCACGCTGGCGTTCGGCATCGGCACCAGCCAGGTGCGCGACGTACTGGCGACGCAGACGCTGGCGATGGACAAACTTGAAGTCCGCCGCATCAACATCAACGGCGC
>JAUYJC010000186.1 GCA_030688735.1 Deltaproteobacteria bacterium | reverse complement strand
CACGCCGATGGCCGCCTTCCAGACCTTACTGGGGATTTCCACCCGGAAAGCGCCGCTCCCCCTACGAAATCTGGTTGTGCTGAGTTAACCGTAGAAGCATTTAAGGTCATTTTGATCGCTCGATCCTAAAGCATCCAGCAGCAAAATGTAATCCGCCAGCTTTTGTCCCAGGAGGTTCGCATGAGGTCGCCTGTCGCTTTTTCCGCAAAACTCCATCGGGCCGTCAATCTCTGTGCAATTCGTATTGGAGATTGTTTCTTGGTCGCGGCATTCTTCTTGACGGTACTCCCCTCCTCGAGCCGCGCTCAATCGTCGCCTTTATTCCGCATCGCCTACGGCGTGACCGGGGAAAACCCCACGGCGCTGTGGGTTGGAGTCGAGCAGGGATTTTACCGCAAGCATGGCCTGAACGTGGAGGCCATTTACATGCGCAACGGCCCTCTGTCCATGGCGGCCATGGTCTCAGGCGATGTGCAGATGAACTTTACCAGCGCCAACAACGTGTTGAACGCCGCGGCTGCCGGACTCGACGCCGTCGTAGTCGCCAACGTCATCGGTCACGGCGAGGGAATTTTCATGGCGCGGCCGGAAATTCAAAAGCCGGAGGATCTCAAAGGCAAGCGGGTGGCGGTACAAAGCATCGGGGGCGGCGGGTGGGCTTATAATATGTTGGCCCTCGATTATTTACGGCTCGATCCTGAAAGGGACAATATTCAATTTGTGGTCCTGGGGGATCAAGCCTCCCGAGCGCAAGCCTTGGAATCGGGGCGGGTGCAGGCTTCTTGGATCGGGTATACCTTCAGCGAGCCGTTGAGGAAAAAAGGATATGCGGCCATGGTCGACTTGGGCCGCGCGCCGATACCCTATATGGGATCGTCTCTGGTGACGCGGCGCCAGTTCGTGCGCCAAGATCCAAAGGCCATCGAAGGTATCATTAAAGGCACTCTCGACGCGGTTCGCTACGTTAAAAAGCCCGAGAACAAATCGGTAGTGACCCAGACAATTATGCGGCGTCTCCGCTTGAGCCGACCTGAAGAAGCGGAGGTTAGTTACCACGCGATTCAGAACTTGTACAGCAATGATTTGGTGCCTAAGGCGGCGGGAGTCAAAAAAATTCATCAGATTCTTTCAAAGGCAAATCCTAATCTCCGGAAGATGAACCCGGAGGAGATCGTTGAGGATTCGTTGATACTAAAAATTCACGCGAACGGTTATTGAAAAGTGAGGAGTGGAGAGCCTAGGGGAATGTCGTTGACTACGCGCCCGGCTCGCCGAATCAACAAGGATAGTTCCGTCGCGGTCCTCTGACCCTGTCATCGGGTGCGAAGGAATGTCATAATTGTTCAAAGAGAGGAACTCATCTAATGGCAGGCTTTCTTGTTAAATTTTTCACTCTAAGAGCGGGTATCGTGGCGTCGGCATTGGTGGCATTGCTGTACAGCGGGGCGACCAGTGCTGAGTTGCCCCGGCTCTCGGTGGCGCACAAATTCGCTCAAAACCATCCGGTGCATCAAGCGCTGGAGCGGTTTCGTGAAAATTTGGCGGGCGTGGTTAGCGTCGAAGTGAACGCCCCGCGCAACGAACGCGAAACCGTCCAAGGCATGATCTCTGGGGCAAGCGACGCGACCGTTATATCGTCGGCGGTTTTCCAGCAGACCGTCAGTGAGCTGGGCATGCTCGATTTGATCGGACTCTGGCGCGATCGAGCCCACTGGGCGCGCGCGCTTGACGGGGAAGCCGGTCGTGAATTTTCCGCTCTCGTGGGGCGAGCAAAATCGGGGGCCGGATTTCAAGTTTTAGGATACTGGGGTGGAACTCAGCGGTACATTTTGACCCGCCGCGACGGCGTACCGAAAATAGAAGACCTGAACGGGCTGCGCTTGCAGATCCTGTTCAATCCGGTACGAAGCAAAATGTGGAAGGCGCTGGGAGTTCAGCCGGTACTGCCGACCCAGCCCGACCTCTCTGCCATGCTTCGCGCCGGGACCGTTGACGGCATTGAGGAAGAGGCGGAGGTGATCGTTCAGACGCGCCTATTCGAGGTCGCCTCCCACCTTACCGAGACCGGCCATGCCATAGCCACGCGGCTCTTCATCATTGCCAAGCCCGCGTGGCAAAAGCTCACCCCACCACAGCAAGCAGCCTTGACCGCCGCTGCCCAGAAAGCCGCGGCTGTCGCGCGCGCCGGCGAGCTGGAACGTGAGACCACAGCGTTAACCTCACTCAAAGAGCGCTTCGGAGTTCGTCTTCATAGCTTCACCGGCCAAGAAGCTCTTGTGTCGCGCACCCGCCCTTTTCGAGCCCGGTACGCCGAGGAGATGAGCATTAGCCGTTTGTTTACGCTGATCGAGAAAACAGCCAAGCCGTAGGCCGAGGCGGGAGCTCTGCGTGAACCAAGGAGTGAGCCCGGAGGTTTGGCTCGCCCACGCGTTTACCCAGGATGTCGGAACTGTTCGAACCACTACGGATAGCGACCGCGCGTTGAGCCACCGCTGGCAGCGCCGCCATTTTTTTTGATTGCACCTGCCGAATCTTTCGCTAGACTACGCCGAGGATTGCTATCGTGGAACTCATTGTGATTTATCTCGCCGCCGGCCTTGCCGCCGGTTTGGTGTCCGGTTTGTTCGGACTGGGCGGCGGCTTGACGATTGTGCCGGCGCTGGCATTCGCTCTGCCTCTGGAGGGAGTAAACCAGAAATATGTCATGCATCTTGCCGTCGGCACTTCGCTCGTCGTCATGGTGGTCACGGCGCTCTACACGACCGTGCTTCGTCATCGTCGCGGCGATCTGGATTGGGCGTTGTTCCGGGGCCTCGCCCCCCGAGTCGTCCTCGGCGCCGTTCTCGGCGCGATCTGCGGCGATCTTCTACCCGGCGTGGCGCTCCGCGTTTTCTTCATCGGCTTCGTGAGCGCCACCATCGCGCGCGCGTTGCAGCGCCGTTACGGCACCGCAAGAGGGCCCGGCGATTCCGAAACGTCCCAGGCGCCTGCCACCATGCCGCGGAACGCCTCTCTGTGGTTCTATGGAATCGCCACGGGCGTGTGCGGCGCCCTGCTCGGGGCTGGCGCGGCGATCATCATCGTGCCGTACCTGCGCGCCGCGGGTTACCGCATCCAGTTGGCATCGGCCATCGCCGCCGGTCTTTCCGCGGCTATCGGCGTCGGCGCGGGCGCAGGCTACGTCGCCGGTGGTTTGAACGAAATCGGCCTCCCCTCGGCCGCCATCGGCTATCTCTATCTGCCGGCCTTCGCCGGACTCTCGATCGGTGCGCTGGTCGGCTCGCCGCTCGGCGTAAAAATCTCGCACAAGCTCGACGAGGACATCCAATTCTGGCTGTTTCTCGGTTATCTCGCCATCGTGCTCGGCGTCATGATCCTGCGGCGCTGAAGGGACGCCGGTACCTTCCCTCAGAGGATGCTCCGATTCTTCAAAGCCCTGCGGCGCAACTCGAAACTGCGGCGGCGGCCGTTTATTTGGACTTGCCGTACAAATCGTCGAACATCTTTTGGTAATATGCCGTCTTTGCTTCCTCTTCGGGGGAGAGAATGCGCAGCTTGGCGCGGTCGACGCCGATTTTTACTTCGACATCGCCCCTTCCCGGCACCTTTCCCAACTTACTGATCAGCGACTGCCCCTCTTTGGAAATGGCAAATTCTACGACCAGCCGCGCCGCGTTGGGATGCACCGCCTGCGCCATCACCGCGGCAGGATGAGGCTCGGCATAGTAGGGATCTTTTAGGCGCACCCAATCCACCGGACTGCCTTTCTCCTTTACGTTATCCACGTTGTTAGCGTTGATCGAAAAGGCAATCGGCAATTCGCCGGCTCCGACCAGCGTCGCGGTGAGCGTGCCGCCCGAGCGCACCTGAGGATTTTGCGCCGCCAGCTTGCGCAGAAACTCTTCGCCCTTCTCTTTGCCGTAAAAATCGATCATGGCGGCCAGAAACATAAAGTTGTTGCGGTTGAGCCCAAGCTTGCCCTTCCATTTCGGGTCGAGCAGGCCGGTGTAATGTTCGGGAATATCCTGCGGCGCAACGATCTTGGTGTTGTAGGCAATGGAGTGCACTGTGGGATAGATATCGGTCCAGTAACCCTCACGGTCTTTGAAACGCTCGTCGAATGCCTTTCGCTCCGGGGAGTCGAATTTTGTGAGTAGATTCTTTGCCTTCAGCACATGAAGAGCGTTGACCTCGGTCAAGATCGCATCG
>JAUYJC010000184.1 GCA_030688735.1 Deltaproteobacteria bacterium | reverse complement strand
ATAGTGGCTTCTTTACGGAGGGCGAAGACGAACACATTTGTGTCCAGCGCCACAGCCTCGCTACGGATAGAGTTCACGGACTATCTGCTCCCGCAGCGTGCGCAACTCTTGCAGTACACCGTCGGCCGACTGGTCCAGTTTACCCTCGCCGGTAAGGCGCGCGATATTGCTCGGAGACACGCTCAAAAAGCTCCCGCACGGTCGCATGGGCGTCCAACCCTTCGGCAACCAGAGCGTTCAGGAGATCTTCGAGCTGCCGCCGTTCCCCGACCGCCGCGCGTGCCACGCGTTCGTAAATATCCTTCGGCAGGCTCAACGTCACCTGCACGGTCTGTTCAGCGCTGCTCATGAGCTTCTCCTTTCATTTTCAGTATAGTCCCGCCTATGTCGACGTTCGTTCGCACCTGAGTTAGTTATTCTCCGGGTTTTCTCTAACAAGTCAATCAATAGTTGGTGCCAGGAGTTGGTGCCGGGCTTTTGTTGTTTGCTTTTAGTGGAAGCCAATCGACCAATATCAAATAATCAACGCCTGGCACGGTCGCCGGTCGTTCTTAACCAACGCCTGGCACAGTCCACACGCTAGTGTTAACCGCGTTTTTGGAAGCCACGAACCAAGTCGGAACAACATCATTTCTTTCTCGGCTTCTCGAACTTTCGCTTCAGCCGCTGGTAGTAGCGTCTTTGGGAGCGCTCCACCAATTCCGGATCCTCCGCAACGCGACGCCTTGGTTCGTCAACGCGAGCAGCGGTGATCACTTTGATCGTGAGAACGTCTCCGGGCTTGAGCTTTCGATCTTGCCACTTGAAGTGCTCGCCGACATCGCCATTAGTTGATCGGTAGCCGGCGAGGCTGAAGCTGAGATCGCGATCCCACTGGGGCTGTCGCTGCGTCCGGCCTGTCCGAGAGGCACGGCGATGCACCCACGTTGTCATAGCTGTGAGTACGCCGTCAGATCCCACGCCGGCCCGAGCAAGCTTCTTACGGTTTAGGAATACATCGAAAGCGATCATGTTCCTCCTGAAGTGGAACCGATAGCGGTTTAACTATTAAGTGACCCGCATTAGGCGGCGACAAATGCCGGTAGGCCTATCTTCTACAATTCTTGCAGGCGCGGGTGAAATCGTCACTTCTTTTTCCACTCACGAGCGCGTTTCTGTGCTTCCGCAATCTGCGCGGGTGTCATCTTCTCTGCGACAATGTTTCTGCCTTTTGTGGCCGTGTCTTGAGCTTCTTTGTCAGTCGAATATGCCGCAAGAATATTGAACCATTTGTGCGCTTCAACATTGTCTTGGGTAACACCCTGCCCTTTGGTATACATCAGCCCAAGATTGTATTGCGCCGGTGCAAGCCCCTGCTCCGCTGCTTTTCGATACCACGACACTGCTTGGTTGTAATCCTGCGGAACACCCTGCCCATTGTCATAAGCTACACCAAGGCTGTATTGCGCCTTTGCAAGCCCCTGCTCCGCTGCTTTTCGACTCCACGACACTGCTTGGTTGTAATCCTGCGGAACACCCTGCCCTTTGGCATAAGCTACGCCAAGGCTGAATTACGCGTCCGCATACCCTTGCTCCGCTGCTTTTCGATACCACGACACTGCTTGGTTATAATCCTGCGAAACACCTCGCCCGCTGGCATACATCACGCCAAGAATGTGTTGCGCCCTCGCATCGCCTTTGTTTGCCCCCTTTGTAAACATCGCAAGTGCGGTTTTATGATCACCACGGTTGAGTGCAGCTACGCCCTCTTCAAATTCACCAGCAAAAGAAAGCGCGCTCCATAAAAGCAAGAGGGCTGCAAATGTCATTGAGACTAGGCGAGTATTCATTCCTTTTGCCACATAACGGCCAGGTTTCAGTCGCGGCGGCTCATTGTCACGCCAGCCGCCGCCGGCTGCAAACCGTGTTAGGCGGTGCGTGTTCACTGGGTAGGCGCTCCCAGGCCCAGCAGCGCGATTTCACCCAGAAGAAGGTACACGGTCAGAAAGAGCGAACGCGCCTCCATCGCTGTAACGTCAGCGTGCACGCCAGCCGATGCCCGCTCATGCACATCGTGCAGGGCTCGCCGCAGTCTATAACGCCGCGAGTCGCTTTGGCAGTGGTCCTGAACGTAAGCGTCGATACGGTTGAGGTACTGCCCTGGACCGAGCTGAGAATTCGCCGCAGCCGAATCGGGCACTGCTGGCCGTTTAGCGTCGGCGAATGATTGTATGAGCCTTCGACAGGAACTCAGCGCCTGGCTGACAGCCTCTTGGTCTCCAGCCGCGAGCCGGTCATAAATCGCTGGGATCTTTTGAATCAACTCCGAGTCAGACGCTTGTAGCACCTCGTCGACGAGAGCCTTGTGCTGATCAAAGATCGACTCGGCGACACCACCAAACGCCAACAAGTAGAAGGCGTCTGCAACAAATTCGTGAAGAACCGAGAGCACTCGCGACCGCACGCCTTTCAGATCGGCGACCATGTTTGCAAGCGCTGTCATTTTCTGTAGGACACTAGTGACAGGCTGTGTTGCAGTCATGACGTGCTGACCATAGATGCCGACGACGCTCTCGTGAGGATTTGAGCTCGATGGGGCGAAATGAACATCCGGAACTTGAAGTTGCTCCAGTTGCACTTCGCCGGTAGTGATGTGGCCTTCGATTTCAGCCAGGGGAATCCAGTATCCCTTTCCTTCACTTTGATTTGTCCACCTACCGGTGAGGTTCATGTACTTCAAAGATACGGCATCGTCGCCAGGGTAGCCGCGAAGCTCAAACCGCAGCCACTGGGAGATGTCGTCGCGATTGACAATTCGGGCAAGCCGAGATGCCTTCAGGAGCAACTGCTCTGGAGAGAGCCGAGAAAGCTCTATATCAGCAAGAAGGTCTATTGCGAGTTCAAGTTTGTGTTTCGAAAGGCTTTCGTCCATTGTGATGACTCTAAGTGAAGCCGCCTAACGAATAGCTTGAGCGACGAGCGCAGATGGCGCGCAACGCCGACGTAGGGAATCCGTCTCGAAGCGATTGTTAGGCAGTCTTCTTACCACGCAGTTTTTTCCAAACTCCTGCAAGGAAAAGGCTACCCACACCTATAAGAGCTGAATATCCGCCATGAGAGAGACGACCGTCTGAAAGCAACCAGAGAAACCAGCCCGCCATACCAACAAGAATTCCGACGGTAAGAACTGCTTGTACTGGATCCGTTTTTATTTCTTGCCACGTTTCCTCACGCGCCTTGGTGTCCTTCAGGCCAAGATACACGATGTAGAACGGAATTGCGCTCCACATAAGTAGCCACAATAGGCCAAGAATTCCAGACTCCTCGTATGCTGTGGTCATTATTGTGTCTAACGCCGCGCTTGAGTGGCCGAGTGATAGCGAGGGCCGGCGAGCCGGCGGCGCGCGAACTCGAAGCGTTTGTCAGCAATCATTGTACAGGTATAAATCTTGAAATATGGACACTGCCGTCACCATAAAACAGATTATCAAACGTAAATCCTGCAAATCTGTCGCCCAGCTCCCGTATCTTCATTTTCAATTCAGTGCTAATGCTGCTAGCGAATACATAGTTCTCACCCATAATTATCGTTCTACGATTAAATTCGGCCACCTCCTCACCACTCGCTATAAAGGAACCGGTTTGTAGCTCGCTCCCGGCTCTAATCAATGTTTTAGAGCTCAGAGGCAGCGTAAGCTCAATGCCTTTAGTCGCCAACCCAACACCATAAGGCTTTATCTCTTCATAGTGCGGGTGAAACAACGCGACTGGATTGTCGGAGGTTACGAATGAATCTGCCTCTTTAGTACAATAAATTTGAAAGTTGAGTTGTGCCAACAGATTGATACTTTCCGATGCAAGCCCGATCTCAAGCATGCGACTGATGACCTTCCAGTTCGATATATTGATTTTTAAATTATCGTCAATGCCATTGTCTTCAAACCGTTGCCGCAATGCCTGAGGCGGGTCAGCGAAGGCTCCCGCTTGATACATTATCTTGAACGTGTCCAAAACCACGCTTCTTAGATTAGTTTCGATATGCTTCGCAAACGCTGGAATGCGATACCTCATTACGGAAATAAACTCTGCGATCAGTCCGACTTGTGAGGCTTCTAGACGTTTTGTAGTGTTGACGGATCGGACTACTACGGCGTGCGCAGCCTCAATTTTTGAAAGCAGTGCCTCAATTGTCTTATGGTCAGGTTCTTGGTCGTCGTAATCCAAGGAGTGATAATCACCAATACATCCGGTGTCTTCGATTGCTGGGCTATAGTGCGCCTGTTGGCCACCTTTCTCAATCTGCCAGATATGCGGTTTCTTACCTTTTTGGGGTAGTAATTTGAAGCCGCCCAAATAGAACTGCGGCAAGTAATGATGTTTTCTGGGGGTATTCATGTTTGATTGCTAACTATTAAGTGACCCGCAATAGGCGGCGAAAAACGCCGGTCGGCCTATCTCCTAGCACGGGTGAACCCATTAAATTCGAATCGATTGCAATATCCGCCAGCTACCCCGACTTGTCAATAATCGGCTGGCCGCAAGCATCGCTTAACCCAAAAACTTCAGCTCGTAGCCTTTGCGCCTGAAGTATTTTTTCGCTTCTTCGACACCAGCTGCGCGAAAATCATTGTGCTTTACAAAATTCTCATTAGGGGCGGAAGAGTAGGATATCCCCGTTGTTCTCCCTGGGCGGCTGGAGATCTGTGCTCGTCGCGCCGATATGGTACGATGCCGACAACCGTCTTCTTTGGAGTTCATATGAATCACGAAACCAACCCAAAATCCGCTTTTCTGACTGAGAGGAGTGCCCGCCGTCGCGTCCTCATCGTTGGCGGCGTGGCGGGGGGCGCGTCCTGCGCGGCGCGACTCAGGCGGCTTGACGAGTCCGTCGAGAT
>JAUYJC010000176.1 GCA_030688735.1 Deltaproteobacteria bacterium | reverse complement strand
GCGAATTATGGGGGATTCAATGCCGTCGTCTGCGCCAGCCGCCTCGGCGAGCGCGACCCATTTCACCGATTTGTCGAGCGCGGTTTGCGCGGCCTGAGTTAGGCAATAGCGAATGAGCATTCTTGCCGAATAGTCCAAGCCATCGATAAGCTTCAGCCAGGCCTTCGTCTCGGCCTCTTCGTCTGCCTCGTCGGCAGCGACTCTTACCGGACGAAAATATCTTGGCGTGTCGTAGTCGGGATTAAGGCTTTCGAGCGCTTTCAGGATCGATTCGAGTTCCTCAAATGGACGCTTGCCGTTTGGCAATTCGTGCCGATGTTTCCATAGGCTCAAGATTGCTTCGCTACAGGCCCGCATCTTCGCCGGTCGCTCTTGGGGGTTGGCTTTCTCCGCGTCCTGAATTAGGTCTGCGATGTAGTGAGCCATCCAGCGTCCGAGAGTGTCCACTGACTGATCGAGGCCCAGTTCCCCCGTAAGCTTTTTACCGAGTTCGAGCGTTGCCTCACAGCGTGCTGAGACTGCCGTCAGATCTGAGGAGGAATAGTCGTGCGCTTGGCAGGATATATCCGAGGTCATCGTCCCTACTCCTTTCCCAACGAGAATAGCGATGTCGGCGCTCAATTTCTACTTTCACGATTAAATCCATGCCGAGCTTACGCAAAAGTTCTACAATGAACGCAAGTGACGTTTGAAAACGAGAACCGCTCTCGTGGTTCATTTCATCATGATCATCCTTTTCGCGGAAGTGCCCCCATACTTGCGACCACGCGACATCGCCAAGAGCCGCCCCTGCGTGCCATCGCCGACGCTCGGCGTCCGACTTGAGGCTCATTAGCTCGGCTACGTAAGCGGCGGGTCCCGGAGGTGGGTACCTGATAGCGCCGGCCCACGGGTCTTGTTCATCTAGCCCGCTGTCGCGGGATCGATCGACAATCCAGCCCTTGAGCTGAAAACCATCAAAGTCGATTTGCAGGTCGTCATCGGCATCCGGAATTCGATAATCGTGCGGATTGTCCGCGCTCTGCAGGGCCCTTAGTAGCGCCAGTGACCGATCGGAAGAAACAAGCGCGCTGCTAACGTTGATAGACTCCTCCCGATGCCCCGAACTCCTTGTCCAATGGCCCCAAAGATTCATCCGGCAGTTAGGGTCTATGAGAATCCGATCAAAGTCACTTCTTGTGATCGACCATCGCCATGCGTCCGTTTCCTTTTCATCCTTCCACTCCGGCCTTTCGAGGGGAATCGGATCACGTCGGTCCGCTAGCCAATCACCATCCTTGCGGGAAATATCATGGCCCCCTAGCCAATTGCGAAAATCATCCCCAGAATAATCGGGATCACGATGTACAGGCGTTGTCGCCAGCAGTTTCCCGGCCACCACCATCATCGCATGATACGAAAGATAGAAGCGCAGTTCGTCCACGCGCGGGTATGAGGCGTGAGAATGATAAGTCTCCATATCTCTGAAAATCTTTCGGCGGTGGCGCTCATCTTCGTCCCATCGGTTGCCTCCAGACAACTGCCAGTCGGTTCTAATCACGTGCAACGCTTCACGTTCAATGCGGGCTTGCGACTTGGCAAAACACCTTCCAAGGGGAGAAAACCAGTAGGGCCCTATGTCCATGCCAAAATAGAACCGGTCTTCTTCGTCCTTAGCACCGACCTTGTCTTCGGCATCAGTCTTCTTGTTTTCTAACCGCTGATAAGACCTCGATTCGACAGAGGGAAAGGTGGACGTGTTGATAGTCGCCAAGCGCTGCCGCAAATCGGCCTGCGATGCGAGAAGCCCGGCATCCAGCAGAGCAAGGATAGTTCTCTTTGCGAATTCCCGAATGAGGATGTGCGGCTCGCCGGCGAACGCCACGTCGATCAGAAAACTGCCATGTGGGGCAATGAGGTCCGGACGATCTTTCGCAGCGCGGGCTAACCCGATCAGCAACCATTGGCGTGCATGCAATGCATAGAAATGCAGGCGGGCGTCAAAAAAGGCGTCGGCTGATACCCCGTTCGCTAGAGTGACGAGATGCCCGAGAACTTTTGCGTGTCCAAGCGTGCAGAGTGCGCGGACTACATGTGCAGCTTCCCAACGCAAACTTGCTCGTGGGGCTGCAAGGCAACTCCAGATGTAACCGGCAACGGAGCCTTCAATTTCAGCTGGCGGCGCGAGCTTGGGCAACCACGGACCATCACCATCCTTATCCTCTAGATCTGCGTCAAATAGATCGAGGCCGAACGAAAGCGCCTCCAGTGCTTCGTTCTCGGTCAGCTTCGCCGCGAGGAGTCCCACCAGCGTGAATAAGCGGGCTGCACCAACGACTTCGGTCGCTTCGCCAATGGCTGTCAGAACCACATCGACCACGTCGCCTTCTGGAACTCCGGAAAGCTCGCACGCGGTCTTGAAAGGAAGCATCTCATAGTACCGACTCTTCGTAATTGCCATGCAGAATCGCCGGCAGACCGCCCTCAGGGTCTGGGCCAGAGCTGCCTTGACTGCGAGCCGCCCTTTCCAACTCTCCGGGAGCTGTTCAAGAAAGTTGCGCAGATGATAGAGGTTGAAGTCGACTACGTCCGCGATGGCCGCGATAAATTCAGCCTCTTTGCCAACATGCACCCGCCGGCAGGCTTCTTCAAAGAAGCGCTCGTGATTGTACGGTGGCTCGCACTCCTTGAACCGTCGGTGCGCCTGCGAAATATCATTGGCGACGCTTAGATCAATATTCTCGAAGATTGCGTTCCAATCACGCTCATCCTTGCCCTCTCGATCGCGGGCACGATCCACGCCGTAACTGTTCTTCGCCGAGTTGCTTGATTGCTCCTCGCGCTCGCTGACGGCGATCCGTTCATCGAGTTCGGGCGCCGCTATGCTGTGCCCGATCAGAACGTTCTTAAGCTCGCGCCACGTTCCAAGGCTCTGCCGGTCCAGCGTCATGTACCGATAGACAAACTCCGCCGCGGCCTCCTTATCAGCGTTCTTTGCGCAGCCCGCCACAACGGCCTTGAGCAAGAGGGGCTCGTTCCATTGGGCACGAAAGCCGATCAACGCTAGAGCAACCTTTGGATCAAGGTCGCCGCGTGCTACGAGGAAGTTGACTGCGATTGGCAATATCCGCTCCGCGGACCCGAAATCGCGGTCCCGCCACCGGCTGACGATCGCAAGGGCTGAGCTCGCACATAGACCGGCGATTGCCTCCACAGTGGCTGCCCAATCAAAATACTTGTCTCGGACGACATAGTCATAGGTCAGCTCCGCGCAGCGCGCGAGCCGATAAGCCATCACCGGATTACGTCTTTGGGGAGAGGCGGCGCGGTCGGCTAGGTCCAGCAGCGCCCCCCATCGATCCAAATTCTCATCGCCAATCTTGCTAGCGACCTCCACGGCCTGGTTGAAATAGGCGGCCGCTTCCGAGCGGCTAGCCATCACGACCGCTCGTGCTAGTTCGACGTAACTGTTTGACTTCGACTCCGCATCTTCCCGCGCGTTTCGAATTAGCCCAAAGGCCTTGCCGGCGTATTCGAGTGCGTGTTTCTCTAGCGATGGTGATCGGGCTGCCAATCGAGCAAGATGCGTGAGCGTCGTTGTGAACAATGGTCGCTTAAGGCTAGCGACCCACTGGTTGAACAATTCGACCGATGCGGCATCAGCATTTCCTGCGGTCAGCAAGGTATCAAACCAGACCCGAGCAGTTTCATCGGAGGTGTTTGACTCCTCGCCGTAACTGCCCTTTTCGGCCTTCGAAGATTCGGTTGTCGTTTCGGTGATAGCGTTTGCAAGGTCAGCAGGCGGCGTTCGACTGACCAAGGTCTTTGCCCATAAGAGATGCCAAGGTAAGAGGGCACCGATAGTTGCTTTGAATTCCCGCGCGTCCTGAGACCCGGAATACGCCTTTGGGTTTTCCAGCTCTTTTCGTAGCTCGTTATGCGCTAAATCAATCAAGTCCAATGATTGATTGCCGAGGGCCGCCCGCAGGGCATACGCTCGAAGCAAAGGAAACCGCAGCCCGCCATAGCGGGACGAGAGACCTCGTGGAGGCAAAGTAGGCAAGTAGCGTGTCAGGAGCGCAATCAACGCGTCGTTCGGGCCAACCGATAACGTGTGTGCAGCTTCCACCAGCGCGGTCACTGCTCGGATTGTGTTGCCCTCACTGTCCCAACGATCACCGTCGCTGAGCTTGATGCGAGGATTCAAAGCCAAGCGAAGGGCACGTTCCACAACAGTCTTTGGCGGCGTTCTGTGGACCTCGCGCAATTCCAACGTGATCGCGAGTATCAGGCACAGGTCGTTCTCGGCGACTAATGAAAGATCATCGAGATCACGATAGCGGCCGTGATCAACGAACCGGCTCGCGAGGCTCCGCCCCACGCGAAATGAGATCTCACGTGGCCGCCATCTACGCAGATCCTGTGCGCAGCTAGCGGCGCCGTGAATGTTGAAGAAAGCGGTCGCCATCTCAAGGATGTCGTTATCCTCCACTTTTTCCCGCTGTCTTTCCTCACGTGGAAGCTGACTCCAGTTTCGCAGCCATTCGCCGGCCATCCGGAGCCTGGAGCGTGCGTCGCCCAACAGCTCACGTCGGCCAGACAGTAGCCCGGCTTCATAAGCGTGGTGCGACCCGACCCAACCCGAGCCGAACGTTCGTCGGGAGACGAGCTCCTGAATACGATCGCTGTCCATGAAGACCGCAGCCAAGTCGGTATTCGCTTGCAGAAGGGAGCGTTGCCGTTCATCGCCAGCGCTTTCGCCGCCAGCCTTCAACGCCAGCTTAACTGCATCCGTGTAGCGTTTTGCGCGCAGGCTGGCCTTGAGGGCAAACTGAAGGCGCTGCAGTTCAACATCCCGCCTCTCGACGGGACTGGTACTCGGTAGTCCGTCGGAAGACAGAGCGAGTGCTACAAGCTCGACAACATGGCCCGCCTCTAGCATGAGTTGTGGCAACGCGGAGGCTACGTAGGCGCTGCTCGCCGCAAGCGGCTTCAGACTCGTAACGAAAGCCGCTAGATCGCCTGGCGTTGGCTTGAACCTATCTCTGAACCAGGTCTCAGCGGGCTCATCGAAGAACTGAATCGTGTCGCCCGTGACAAGGAGCGGACGCCCGAGATCGAACGCGAAACTCCTGATCGCAGCCTCATCGACTCCCGACATAGACGCCAGAACCGACAAAGGTATTAACGGCCGGAGCGCCGCCAGCCCAGCGCAAATTCTGTCGATCTGCGCCGTCTCGATCGCGCCAACGCCGTCGCGCAATCTTGCGACTGAGTCATTGAGAAGGTTTCCGATCGTGTCCTCGACCGTTGTGGGATTTGGGCCGAGCGCGCGGAGAATCTCGCTCAACGAGACTTTACGCGCGAGCGCCAGCGCCTGAGCGCCAGGATTCTGTGAACTCAAGCGATGGAATTCGTCTACATCTTGGTCAGTAGCGTTGGTGAAAACTTGGCGCAAGTACGACGCGGTTTCGGCTCGGCTGAATGGACGTAGCTCAAGCCGCAACGCATCAGGTGGAGGATCGAGATATTCTTGCCGATGCGTCCGGCACAGCGCGACCAAGCGGACGCCTTCTGGCAATTGTTCTCGGATCAAGTCGCGCACGAAAGATCGCGCGTCGCCGACTTCCTCTGCCGCCGTCTGCGCATTATCCGCAGCGTCGACGACAATGCAGAGAACCGCTTGCGCGTTCTTGGTCCTAAGCGACGTGATGCTTTGCTTTAGTCGATAAAGAAAAGCTCTCACGTAGGCCGATGGTTCAGCGTGAGGAGTTGGGATAAGCGGATGGCACAGCCCCTTGGCGGCCAGTTCATTCGCAATCTGAACCAAAGCATCCTTGTGACGATGCCGATAGGCGCTGGCGCTGCGGTACTGACCATTGCCGAAACAATCATAGAGAACGCTCGATGAGCCTGCAGGCAGGCCCATTTTAATGCGCGTTGCGAAAACCGACTTTCCCAGTCCGGCGGCAGCATGAACGATGACTGGAATGCCACTCGCTTGCACAAGTGCTTGGAGAAGCTCTGGTTCTTGCTCACGCGGAACCACGTTATCAACATCTTTGATGAGGCATGGAGCAGGAAAAAGGCGGCTCTCGTCCGTCTTCAGCGCCCGGAGCACATCCATTCTGGTGATCCGTGGATTCTCCGCGCTCGCGGAGAGACCCTTCTTGGTGACTAACTCCTTCAGTTGAACGGGAGCGTCAACATCTGCATCAGCCAGATAGTAACTAACGTCTTGCGCTAATATGTTCCGTTGATCCCACAGCCCTTCCTGACCTCCTTCGAGCCGAAGCAGCTTGCAGAAGGCCGCGAGCGCTGTACCGCTCAGACTCGTGAACCGCTCAAGCTTCTTGAGATCGTCCGCGTGCCGTGCCGAAATACCTTCAGCCGCGTCTTGAACGGCTTCGAGAAAGTCGGAGTTGACGGGGCGGTTTGAAACGAACCAGAACTCCAGCTTGCCATTCAGGTCTTCTGCGCCAAAGAGCTGTTGAAGTTGCTCGTACCGTGCGGCGAATCCCGTCAGCGTCTTTTCCAGCCCGCTTGGCGTCCAAGCCTCGTCAGCTCTTAGTGTCGAATGCTTGAGCTGAATGTAACGGATCCGCGTTGCTTGTTCGAGATTTTCACTCCCATAATATTCACCGACGTCAATTAGCTCTTCGCCGGTTGCAATGCGGTCTGCCGCGGCTGTCTCAGATGGAGATGCCCCTTCGATGGTAACCGCCCTCAAGTTAGCGTCGGGCGATAGGAGAAGCAGACAACGGCGAGCGGCCCACAAATAGTGGAACTGATCACCATCGCGGCTCGGACGGACCAAATTCGTTTCGGACATTACGGTTCGCGCTCCCCACAATTAATCCCAGCCATGTGGTTCCCTAGGATGGTAGGTCTTGCGCGTATTTATTTATGTCTCTCGGGTCAGACTTTTAGGTCTTGACTTTCTTCGGCCCTTTTTCAGTCAGTTAAATTGCGAGATCTACGCGCGATCGGGTTTCCGCTCCGAAAACCTACGGGATCAAAGTCCCCACATCCCGGATCGGCGCTCAAATAATACTAGTCGAAATGGGGCAGGGATGCCAAGGGCGAATTTGGGGGCCGGTCAGGAGAGTTTGAGGTTTGGGGCGGACCCGGGGGAGCCGGTTGCCACCTACCCAGACCGTCGGCGGAAGTGAGCGAACGGTTGCTTTCCGGCAGGGCCGCACCGATCAAATAATACCGAAACCCGTTCCAAAAGTTCCAGCCGTTCAAAACGTTCAACCGTTTCCCTCCGTTCAAAGCGTTACAGACTAACCGGTTCAATGTTCAAGGTTCAACGGTCTAAAGGCTGAGGTCCGTTCCAAACGTTCCAGCCCTTCGATACGGCCCCTTGGGCCTACTCAGGACCGACGGACTTTTCCAGCTCCGTTCAAATCGTTACGGACTAAAGCAGTTCAAGATTCAAGGAAACACGAACTCGGCGGGACGTTTCCACGTTTCGGCAATTCCCGAAACGTCGAAATGACCAGGAGCTGGGATGGGGAAACTAGCCGGTGCCTAAGAACGCTTCTCGCCCGATTGTTTCCTGGCTTCCTCCAGCAAGTCATCGACGCCGTAGTGCGAAAAATAGTCTGTCCGCCACTGTTGGTAATCAAACGGCTCGCGGGAAACCGAGGCGAGGAAGCGCA
>JAUYJC010000178.1 GCA_030688735.1 Deltaproteobacteria bacterium | reverse complement strand
CCTGGTGGAAATCGCGGATCTAGTCGACGTGCAGGTTTTCGCGGGCACGCGCATGGAGATCTACTCGCCCAAGGTGGCGAGCGCCGAAGAGCTATCGCAGGAAATGACTAAGATCATGCAGTCGTTTGCCGCCTCGGTGCCGCAGGCGGATAATTTTTCCGCTCAGTTCATCCCCATTCCGAGGATTAACCAATTATTGGTCATCAGCTACAGCGAAGCGGCTTGGACGTACGCCAAACGCTGGCTGGAACGGATCGACGTTGTCGCCGAAGGGCCCGGGCGACGAATTTTTATTTATCCTGTAGAGAACGGCAAAGCGACGGAGCTCGCGGACGTGTTAAATCAGGCCCTCGGCCAACCTTCGAGCGGCGGCAGCAGGGGAACATCTCAAACTTTGCAAAATCTTCATCGGGGCGCTTCCAGCGGACAAACCCAAAGTGGGGGACTTGGCCAATCTAGCGGGATGGGTCAAAGCGGTGGGACAGGTCAGAGCGGCGGAACAGGTCAATTTGGCGGAAGCGGAACGCGTTAGCAATGCAAAAAAGAGCTATCCTTTTTGTTTTAAGTTTGTTAGCCCTTTCCGGTTTAGCAAGCGCACAAAATCCACCCGCTGGCGGAGCTTTTGCCGCTGTTCCAATTCCCCGCCAACCCGCCGCTCCCGTGGCCCCGACAGCGCCGCCCAGTCCGGGTGTGGCAAGACCGCCCACGCCTCAAGCTCCCGGAGCCAAACCGGAAGAACAACTCCGCATCGTGGCCGACCCCTCGACCAATTCGCTGATCATCTACGGTACGGCACAGGAGTTTCAAAACGTCAAAAATATTCTCAAGGAATTAGACATCGTCCCCCGCCAGGTGCTGATCGAGGCGTTGGTGCTGCAGGTGGATTTGACTAACACGGAGACGTTTGGTGTTGCTTACGAGATCTTACGCAAGGCGATTACCACGGACGCGGCCGACAACAAGACGGGCGGTGCGTCCATATTTGATCAAATTTTTGGCTCCCGAGCGGCGGTTTTAGGTACTAAGGTCCCGTCTACCTTTGGACTGGGTGTAAGCGGGATCATCGGTACCGGAAACGCCGTCCGAGCCTTTGTCAATACTTTATTGACCGATTCCAGGGTGCGCGTGTTGTCTGCTCCGAGCGTTCTGGCGACCGACAATCGCCCGGCGCGCATTCAAGTCGGCACCGAAGAGCCGATACCCACGGGAACGATTAATGCAGCCACAGGTACGAACAACATCTCATCGAGCACTACTGTGCAATATCGCAACACCGGTCGAATTTTAACGATCATACCGCAGGTCAATTCCCAAGGATTGGTGAATTTGCAAGTTAAGGCAGAGGTCAGCGCAAGGGGTCAAAATGTTTCGTTCGGGTCCGGAGACAGCACGTTTCCCTCCTTTGACACCCAGGACGCCGAGACCACCGCGGTGGTTCAAGACGGCGAAACTCTCGTTATCGGCGGGCTGATCGGCGAGCGGAGGAGTAGAGACCGCACCGGGATACCCTACTTGATGGATTTACCCGTCGTTGGCCGCTTCTTCGGATCGACTACAGATGATGCTAAACGGACCGAACTCATCATGCTCATTACCCCTCGGGTCATTCGCAACCGCGATGAATCCCGCAGCGTGACGGAAGATTTTAAAAACAAACTTTCGACGATAAGAAACGAGCTGGAAAGAATACGTCGGGACCAGGAAAGAGACCTCGAAAAGCTGAAGAGTCAAACGCGCGAGCAACCCACGCCCGCGTTGCCGATGCCTCCGGCTGTGGAGCCTCAGCCACCGCCCGTAACGGATCCAGCCCGGCCAGGAACCTATTTCGGCCCGTTGAATCCCCCGGTTGCGCCCGCTGCGCGGCTCATTGAAAGTTCCGTTGGTCGTGACGATCTTCCGCCGCCACCCGCCCAAACTCAAGGTGGCCCGGAACCCGTGCTGGCCGCGCTTGAATCCGCTGTTGATACCGCCAGGAGCGAAAAACCGGTTGGTGCGGCGGCAGCCGCTGGAGGTTCAACTGAGAGACTTGATATGGCGACTGCCGCTATCGCACGAACAAACGACGCAACACCTCCGGTAGTTAAAATCACCCGGGTGTGGGTTGTGCAGGTGGGATCGTACGCTCAGGCGAAAGAGGCGGATCTTGTCGCCAAAAGGCTGCGGGATAAGGGCTACGACGTGCGTGTGATCGTCGCCGATGTCGGCGGCAAAACTTGGCACAGAGTCCAGGTGGGCGAGTTCGCCAGCCAGCAAGAGGCTGTCGATTTGCAAAAGAGCCTTAGATCCTCGGAGAAGCTAGAGCAGACATTCGTCGCGAGCCGCTGATAGCGGACGCGCAGACGTCGCGTGAGATCAAGCGTATAAATCGGTCTTCGACTTTTTTTCCGCTTACCTTTGGTGATATCCGGTCACGGCGAGACGGGCGCGAATAGCCCGAATTCAGAGGCGCTATACAGGGCGAGCAGCTCTCGATCCGCACCGAGATTCTCGGATGTTCTACAATAATGGGCGGTAAAGATTTTGCGGCGCTGTGTCGCTCTGTTATGCTAATTGAAGGTGGGGAAGACGCGGTAATGGCCGTGGGTTTCAACGCTAGGGGCTCGTCAAAGTCGTGTTGAGCAGAATAAAAATCCCTCTAAATCTCCCTTTACAAAGGGAGACTTTCAAGTTCCCCCTTTGGAAAAGGGGGCGAGGGGGATTTTTTGCACAAACGGGACTTGTGAAATCAACTCACTAGGGTGAAAGCGACTTTGACGTTGCCTTGGATTTCAACGCAATCCACGTTGATCGCCGTGGTGAAAGAGGGTATGGTTTATCGATTTCCGGTTAACTGGAGAGGCGCGAGTGAATCCAAAACAGCTTACGATTGAAAAAGTGCAGGAGATCCTGCGCAAGGAGCAGTACGTCTGCGACCGCGCGCTGGCGACCGTGGTTTATCTTTCCCTGGTCATGGGCAAGCCGCTGCTTTTGGAAGGCGAGGCGGGGGTGGGCAAGACCGAAATCGCCAAGGTGCTCGCCAAAGTATTAGGCGCCAAGCTCATCCGGCTCCAGTGTTACGAGGGGTTGGACGCCAACACGGCGCTATACGAGTGGAACTATCCGAAGCAGATGCTCAGGATCAAGCTCGAGGAGGTCGAGCATGGCGATAGACAAAAGGTTGAGACAGAGATCTTCACCCAAGAATATCTGATCAAGCGCCCATTGTTGGAAGCGATTCAAAGCGACGGCGCCAACCCGCCGGTGCTATTGATCGACGAGATCGACCGCGCCGACATGGAGTTTGAAGCATTTCTCTTGGAAGTGTTGTCGGATTTCCAGATCACCATTCCCGAAATTGGCACGATCAGTGCCAAGCACCGGCCTTATGTTTTCTTGACTTCGAACCGCACCCGGGAAATTCACGACGCGCTCAAGCGCCGCTGCCTGTACCACTGGATCGAATACCCGACTTTTGAAAAGGAATATGAGATCATCACTACCAAGTTTCCCCAGACCGAAGCCAACATGGCCAAGCAGATCTGCGCCTTCATGCAACGGGTGCGCGAGATGAATTTCTACAAGCGCCCCGGCGTCGCCGAGACGCTGGACTGGGCGTCGGCGCTGATCGCGCTTAACCGCAAGGAGCTGGACGACAAGACAGTGGTCGAAACCATGGGCTGCGTGTTCAAATACCGCGAAGATTTGCATCACTTGAAAGAACAGCTTGACGGCAAGCAGCTCAATTTGGAGGCGCTCTTAAGGGCATCGCCGGAGATGGTAAGCTAGAGGGCCATGGAAATTACCCAGGAAGCGGTCGCGGCGGCGGTCAATAGCGTCGCTTCAGCGCGCGGCCGAGGCACGCTGCCCAACATGATGGCTTTCGCGCGGGCGCTCAAGCAGTTGGGCGTGAAAGTGAGCCTGAGCCAGGTGATCGACGCCGCGCGCTCGGCGGATCTCGTCGATATCGCCGAAAAACAGGACTTCCGCGCGCTACTGCGGTCCAACATGGTTTTGCAGAAGGAAGATTTTCCCGTTTTCGACATGGTTTTCGATTGTTTCTGGCGCGAGCAAAGCTACGAGCGCGTGCCGATGGAGACGCTGGAAATCCAGGGAACGCCTACCGAGTCCGGGGCGGAGGAAGGTGGCGACGAAGAAGGGTTGGAGGAAGCGGTGGCGGAGGCGGCCGCCCAGGAAAATATGCCGCTGGACAATCTCGAAGAATTCTCGATTCCCACCTACAGCCCCCAGGAGCTGCTCAACCGCAAGGACTTCAGCGAGATGGGCGTGGAGGAAAGCCGCGCCATCGCGCGGGCGATTCTGCTGATTGCCACCAAGATCGCAACGCAGATCAGCCGGCGCAAAAAAATTAGCCGCAAAGGGAGCACCGTCGATCCGCGCTGGACCATGCGGCGGAGCATGAAGTACGGCGGCGAGATCGTCGAATTGGTGCAACGCAAGCGGCGCATCAAGAAAACCAAGGTCGTGCTCCTATGCGACGTCAGCGGCTCAATGGATTGTTACAGCCGCTTTCTGATCCAGTTTATGTACGGGCTGCAGAACGAGCTTTGGGGCGTGGAAACGTTCGTTTTTAGCACGTCCCTCAGCCGTATCACCCATTTGATCCGCACTAAGGACATCGGCAACGCCCTGGAAAAAATTTCCGGCAGCATTCTCGGCTGGTCCGGCGGCACTAACATTGGCCGCTCGCTGCATACCTTCAACCGCAACTTCGCGCCGAGCATGGTCACCCATCGGTCCGTCGTCGTCATCATTAGCGACGGCTGGGATCGCGGCGACGTCAGCTTGCTCGAACGGGAGATGCAGGACTTAAAGCGCCGCTGCAAGAAGATCATCTGGCTCAACCCGCTATTGGCGAGCGACAATTACGAGCCGCTGTGCAAAGGAATGCAAGCGGCGCTGCCGTATCTGGACTTATTTTTATCGGTGCATAACGTGAATAGCCTGGTTGCGCTGGGGCGCACGTTGCAGAAAATGGTCGCGTAGCGAAAACAACGTCGAGGATAGAGGATGGAACGTCGAGGATAGAAGATCGAGGATGGAGGATGGCGATCCTCGATCTTCCATCCTCGACCACAGGAGGTGCTAAATGGCCGGACTAGGCTCTTGTTACGAAGGACCCGACGCCGAGGGCAAAAAGAAAGACTCGATCTATCACCAGGTGAAAGAATTTCTCGACAAGGGGGAGACCGTGGCGGTGGCGACGATCGTGTCGGTGAAAGGTTCGACACCGCGCGAAGTCGGCGCCAAAATGGTCGTGACCGCCTGGGGCGAAATTCTCGGCACGGTCGGCGGCGGCTGCGGCGAGGCGGATGTCAAGCGGGAAGCCATCGAAGTGATTCGCACGCGTAAACCGAGAACCGTGCGCATCGATCTGCTTGACGACATCTCCTCGGACAGCCCCGCGGTCTGTGGCGGTATCATGAACATTTTTATCGACCCTTGGTGGCAGGAGCGCGATCAGGGGGCCGGTGGTTCGACAAGCTCACCACAGGCCGGGGCAGAATGACTTCGTTTTCCGAAGAACTGGTCGCCATCAGCGAACAAGGGGCGGCGGCCGTACTCGCTACAGTCGTCGAAGTGGCTGGCGAGAGCCGCGTTGAGCCCGGCGCCAAGTGTCTCGTGCGTGACGGCAAGGTCGCGGCCGAGAACATCGGTGACGCCGCGGTAGCCCAAGCCATCGTTCAGGAGAGCGCGGCGCGTTTGAGCGCCGAAAAATCGCAGTTGGTGTCGCTCGATCTACCGAGCGGTAAGCTGGAAGTATTCTTCGAGGTCATGCCCGAGCCGCCCAAGCTGATCGTCGTCGGCGCCGGTCACATCGCAGTGCCGCTGGTGAAGATCGCCAAAGTTTTGGATTTTCACGTTATTGTAATCGATGACCGACTACTCTTCGCGAATCGCGAGCGCTTTCCCGACGCCGACCAGGTTTTGGTGGGGGACATGGCGCGGATGCTCAGGGAGATGACGCTGACGCCGGCGTGCTACATCGTGCTGATCACCCGCGGACATAGTTACGATGAGCCCTGCCTGCGCGCGATCATTCACAGCCGGGCCAAATACATCGGCATGATCGGCAGCCGCCGGCGCATCAAGGCTTGCTTCCAGCGCTTCCGCGACGAAGACAAGATTGCCGAAGAAGTAATCGAAAGAGTCTACGCCCCCATCGGTCTCGATATCGGCACGGAAACGCCGGCGGAAATCGCGCTCGCGATCCTGGGCGAAGTCATCAAGGTGCGCCGCGGCGGCAAGGCGGCGTCGCTGTCGGGCCGTTAGTTAAAATTGGCTTGTGCAACGATGCAAATCGAGAACATATGGCCAAGTTAGGTCGAGATGTGAACAGTCGTCTATTTCGTTTAAGGTTCAAAGTTCAAGGTTCAACGTGGGAACCGAAAATCTCAATCCGATACGTTGAACTTTGAACGTGGAACCTTGAACGGAAATGCTGGCTCTCGCACCGACGGCTATGAGACTAGGTTTGTGGCAACAAGGCGCAAGATGACAGGGGTGATATTTTCCGACTTGGGCCAGGCGGCTTCCTTCATGGCTTTGAATTGGGTGCAAGAAGCGTTGCGCGCGGCGCTTGGATTTAACTGCTTCCCGGCGACCCTGAACCTGCGGCCAAGAGCGCCGGAAGACACTCGGCTTTGGGAGGCGCTGCGGCAAGAGCCCGATGGGATTTCTCTCCCGACGGCGGACGGCCACTGCAGCGCACGGCTTTACCGGGTTGTGATTCAAGGCCCCGAAGGCCGGCCCAACGATAAGGTCAAAGGCGCCGTACTGGTCCCGGACGTGAGCGGTTATCCCAAAGACAAAATCGAAATCGTTGCGCCGGTCCGTCTCAAAGACGTCCTTGGCGTGCAAGACGGCGATGCATTAACATTGGAGTTCGTCCATTGAATGATAAGAAAAAATTGATCGTTGGCATCTCCGGCGCCACCGGCGCGATTTACGGCGTGAGGATTCTCGAAATTCTCGCCAAGCTCGACGACGTCGAGACTCATTTGGTCTTGACCAAGGCGGGCAAGATGACCATTGGGGTCGAGACGCCCTTTTCGGTCAAGGACGTCGAAGAGCTGGCGGACGTTGTCCACGACATCAACAACGTCGGCGCAAGCATTTCCAGCGGTTCTTTTCGCACCGCGGGAATGGTGATCGCCCCTTGTTCGATGAAGTCCATGGGGGGGATCGCCAACTCCCTGGGCGGCGACCTTCTGGTGCGCGCGGCCGACGTTATCCTCAAAGAGCGGAAAAAACTCGTCCTGGTAGTTCGAGAAACGCCGCTTCACCTCGGCCATCTGGAGGCCATGGTTGCGCTCACGCGGATGGGGACGGTGATTTTCCCTCCAGTGCCGGCCTTTTATCATCGCCCCAAATCGCTTGACGACGTCATCAATCAGACCGTCACCCGTATTCTCGATCAGTTTGATATCGACGTGAAGCTTTTTCACCGGTGGGACGAGGAAGGGATGAGCCGCCATCCCGATGCCGGCAAGACGGCACCGCTTGCGGCCGTTAAAGCGCGCCGGGAAGCCAAAAAGCAGCGCTGAGCATCGCCGCTGCCGACCCATCATGTCACGCCGCGGGGTTAGAAAAGTCCTCAGCAAAACTCAAAAGCGTAAGAAAGAGCATCTCGAACTCTGCCTCGACACGGGGAGTGTCACCGGTCCGTCGAGCACGGGGTTGGACTGGTATCGTTTCACGCACAATGCATTGCCCGAGTTGAACATTGACGAGATCGACCTTGGAACCTCTTTTCTCGGTAAAAAGCTTAAAGCGCCGCTGCTGATCTCATCGATGACCGGCGGTTTCGACTTGGCTCGCAAGGTCAATCGCAACCTCGCCGCCGCAGCGCAAGAGCTCGGGATCGCTATGGGTGTCGGCTCGCAGCGGGTGGCGATCGAAGAGCCGTCCGTCGCCGATTCTTTCCAGGTTCGGGACCTGGCTCCGGATATTCTCTTGTTGGCCAATCTTGGCGCGGTCCAGCTCAACTATGGCTACGGCATCGACCAATGCCGGCGCGCCGTGGAAATGATCGGCGCCGATGGGCTGATTCTTCACCTCAATGTGCTTCAGGAAGCGGTCCAGCCGGAGGGGAACCGAAACTTCAAAGGGTTGACGGAAAAGATCGCGGCGGTTTGCCAGGAGCTTGAAGTTCCGGTGGTCGCCAAGGAAGTGGGCAGCGGTATCTCT
Organism: Deltaproteobacteria bacterium; assembly: GCA_030688735.1. Classification (GTDB taxonomy): domain Bacteria; phylum Desulfobacterota; class Binatia; order UBA9968; family UBA9968; genus JACPFE01. The sequence goes on along the minus strand of JAUYJC010000178.1, from coordinate 7,398 downwards.
GTTGATGTCGCCTTGCGTCTCGCTCGGGCCGGCGTGCGCGCCATCGACGTCGCCGGTAAGGGAGGCACCTCCTGGTACGCAGTGGAAGCGACCCGGGCAGCGAAAGCGGGAAAGGTCGCTGATGCGGCATTTGCCGACTGGGGAATTCCAACCGAAGAAGCGCTCGTAACCGTGCGCAAGGCGTTGCCGGAGATGGAGCTTGTCGCTTCCGGCGGCATTCGCACCGGGGTGGACATCGCCAAGGCGATTGCTCTCGGCGCGAACATCGCCGCGCTGGGCCAGCCTTTGCTCGCGCCCGCTTTGGAGTCACCCGGGATGGTGGTAAACTTTATCGGTGGAATTCTTAACGAACTCAGGATAGCGATGCTCTGTGTCGGCGCGGGCGATCTGGCGGCGTTGCGCAGCGCACCGATCAGGTTAGTGCTGAGTAACGAGTCCTGAGATAAGGGGTCAGGAGCCCTTCCGGAAAGGCTCCTGACCCCGTCGGCTGCCCAGGACTCAGAACTATCTTTAGATCACCATGTCTGACGAATTGAAACGGCAAATTCTCGAATACATGCAAGCGCATAATACAATGACGCTGGCAACTTCATCCGGCGATGTTCCTTGGGCGGCGACGGTTTTTTACGCCAGCAACGATCTGCATCTTTATTTTTTCTCCGCGCCGGATTCGCGCCATTGTCAGAATCTGGCGGCCAACCCGCGGGTCGCAGTCACGATTCAGGAAGATTATCATGACTGGCGGCAAATCAAGGGGATCCAGCTGGAAGGCGCCGTCACTCTTGTGGATGGCGTCTTAGAGAAAGCCAAAGCGATGGCGGTCTACGCGCGCAAATATCCAGGGATCATCAAAGTCTTTACCGATCCGGCGAGCGGGGGTTTCTATAAAGCGTTCCTAAAGGTCAAATTTTACTGCGTGGCCCCGCAAAGAGTGTTTTATATCGACAACGAACAGGGGTTCGGCAAACGTCAGGAACTTATAATCAGGGATGCTAAGGATGACGTAAATTTGGATTAATCTAAAATCCAAAATCTAAAATCGCAAATTGGAGAGGATTGAGGGGTTGGGAGGAAAGGATGTCGCAAATCGTTGGAAAAGAACTCACGCAGGCGTTGTTCGACCGGCTTAGCGGGCGGGAAATCGAGTCCCATGAGGGCAAGATTATTCCGATCTTCACCATCGACGAGCAAGGCTGGGCGCATCCTGCTTTGCTGTCCTACTACGAGGTGGTGGCGAAGAACAAGTCGACGCTCGACATGGCGCTGTGGAAAGACAGCTCGACGGCGCACAATCTCCGACGGACAGGTAAGATTACGCTGATGATCATCGACCAGGCGGTCAATTATTACCTGAAAGGAAGCGTGTGCGAGCTGCAGCATGAAATGGCGGGCGCGCCGCCGGTTTCGTGCTTCCGGGTTACATTGGAGCAGGTCATCGAAGATCAAGAGCCCAACGCCGAGATCACCACGGGCTTGACCTATCGCCGCATGACCGACCGCGACGCCAACGATTTCGCGGTGAAAGTTTTTCGCATCTTACGCGGGGAGCCATGAACAGAAAACGCGTCGTTATCAGTGTTATCGCCCTGCTGTTGATTGCCGGAGCTGGATTCGGCTATTGGCGCATGGGCAATGGGCCGAGCGAACCGCCTTACTTAACCGCGCCGGTGACGAAGGCGACCATTCGCCAAGTGGTGTCTTCCACCGGTACGCTGCAGGCTGTGACCACGGTACTGGTTGGCAGCCAGGTGTCCGGCACCATCGCCAAGCTCAATGTCGATTACAACAGCAAGGTAACCAAAGGACAGATCGTCGCTCAACTCGACCAGTCGCGCTTTGCCGCGCGGGTGGAGGAGGCCCGCGCCAATGTGCTGGCAGCCCAAGCCACCATGGCGAAGGCGAAGGTTGCCCTCGAAGATGCCGAGCGGACGCTAAGACGTACCAAAGAGCTAAAACAGCGAGAGCTGGTGTCGCAGAGCGAGTTAGATGCGGCGCAGACTGCGTATGATTCGGCGCGCTCCCAGTTGAACGTTGCCCAAGCCCAAGTCGGCCAGGCCCAGGCGTCGATGAATCAAGCACAGATCGACCTGGGGTACACGACCATTCGCTCGCCGGTCGATGGCATCGTGATCTCGCGCAGCGTGGATGTCGGCCAGACCGTGGCGGCTTCGCTGTCGGCGCCGACCTTGTTTACCGTCGCCAACGATCTGACCAAGATGGAAGTGCATACCAACGTCGACGAGGCGGATATCGGTAATATTTCGGAAGGACAGGATGTCACCTTCACAGTCGATGCCCATCCGCAGCGGCGCTTCCGCGGCCAGGTGCACCAGGTGCGCAATGCGCCCCAGGTCATTCAGAATGTCGTGACTTACAACTCGGTCGTGCGCATCAACAATAAAGAGCTGCTGCTCAAGCCCGGCATGACCGCCAATGTGCAATTTCTCGTTGCGCAAAAAGAAGACGCCTTGACGATTCCCAATATAGCGCTGCGTTTTCGTTCGCCGGAGGACAAGAATGAAGCGCAGGAGTTGCTGCGCCAGGAGCAGGGACGAGTGGGCGGACGTATAACCCAGCGGCGTACCAGTCGGGGAGGCGGCAGCGGTGTCAGCGGCGGCGAAGGGCGCCGGGTGCGGAAAGTGAATGTTTATGTGCTCAAGGACGGGCAAGCCCAGCCGGTGGAGGTTCAGGTCGGCGTCACCGATGGCTCGAAAACCGAGATCGTCGGCGGCCCGCTCAATGAGAACGACCCGGTGATTATCGGCATGCCGAGCGGCGCCCAGGGTCAGACCGGCGTTGCCAACCCGTTCCAACCGAGCGGGCGGCGATTTTTTGGACACTGATGAGCGAGCTAATCCGGGTCGAAAACGTTCACAAGATCTATCGCATGGGCGACGTTGAAGTGCCCGCTTTGCGCGGCATCAACCTGACCATCGAGCGCGGTGAATTCGTCGCGGTGATGGGCGCTTCGGGTTCAGGCAAATCGACGTTCATGAATATTCTCGGCTGCCTCGACCGCCCCACCAGCGGCCAATATTGGTTGGAGGGCGAAGAAGTCGGCTCGCTCAGCGCCGACGCCTGGGCGCATATCCGCAACAAGCGCATCGGCTTTGTCTTCCAGGGCTTCAATTTGCTGTCACGCACCACGGCGCTGGAAAACGTCGAGCTACCGATGATGTATAACGGTTATGCCGGCAAAGAGCGGCATCACCGCGCGGTGGAAGTTTTAAACCTGGTTGGCTTGGGCCAGCGTCTCGATCATACTCCCAATCGTTTATCCGGCGGCCAACAGCAGCGCGTCGCCATCGCCCGTGCCTTGGTGAACCAACCGTCGTTGATTCTGGCCGACGAACCCACGGGCAATCTCGATTCCGCCACCGGCAGCGAGATCATGGGATTGTTTCAACGCTTGAACACCGATCGGGGTATTACCATCATCCTTGTCACCCATGAGCGAGATATCGCCGAGCATGCCAAGCGGCAGATCATCTTCCGCGATGGCGAGGTGATTTCCGACAAGTCCAATAACCAAGTGCCGGTTCATTTGGAGTCGTAAATGCGCTGGTTGATGACATTTCGGATCGCTTTGCGTGCCTTGGCGCGCAATAAGCTGCGTGCGTTCCTCACCATGCTGGGAATCATCATCGGTGTCGGCGCAGTGATCGCGATGGTCGCCATCGGCGAAGGCGCCAAGGCGACCATTCGGTCGCAGATCGCGAGCCTCGGCACCAATGTACTGGTCGTGCTGCCGGGTACCTTGTCGCAGGGGGGGGTGCGCACCGGTTCCGGCGGCAGAAACACGCTGCTCGACAGCGACGCGCGCGCCATGACCCGGGAATTACGTTCCATCGCCTATGCATCGCCGGTGCTGCGCCGGCAGGAGCAAGTGATCGCTGGCAATCTCAACTGGGGCACCCTGGCGCAGGGAGTCGCGCCGGAGTTTGAGCAGATTCGCGACTGGCAGACCGAATCCGGGCGCTTTCTGCACGAAGGCGATATGGATTCCGCCGCCAAAGTCGCTGTCATCGGCCAGACCGTTGCCCGCCAGTTGTTCGGCAACGACGACCCCATCGATTCTGTCATCCGCATCCGAAATATTCCCTTTCGCGTCGTCGGCCTGTTAGTGGGCAAGGGCCAGACGGGACACGGTCAGGATCAAGACGATACCGTAATGATCCCCTACACGACCATGCAAAAACGGCTCATGCGTATTACCTACGTGCAGAGCATCGTGGTCAGAGCCATCAGCGCCGAAAAAGTTCCGGAAGCGCAGGAGCAAATTACTTTGCTGCTGCGCCAGCGCCACCGCATTGCTGAAGGCCGCGAGGATGATTTCACTGTGCGCAATCTCTCGGACATCGCCGAAGCGGCGCAGAGCACCGCGCGGGTGATGGCGGTTCTATTGGGCAGCGTCGCCGGAATTTCGCTGCTCGTCGGCGGCATCGGCATCATGAACATCATGCTCGTCTCCGTCACTGAGCGCACCCGGGAGATCGGCATCCGCATGGCCGTGGGCGCGCGCGGCCGCGACATCATGCTCCAGTTTCTAGTCGAAGCGGTGGTGATGGCCGCCACCGGCGGCGGCATTGGGATTCTGTTGGGGATCGGCACCTCGGAAGTTCTGAAACTCTGGGCCAACTGGCCGACCCTGGTCAGCCCTTCGATCGTCGCCGTCGCGTTTCTCTTCTCCGGCGCCGTCGGCGTCTTCTTCGGTTTTTATCCCGCCAAAAAAGCCTCGACCCTCGATCCCATCGAAGCCCTTCGTTATGAATGATTGAGCGAAGCGGCTGATCGGTTACCTCTATCGAGGAAGCAACGATAGGGACACGGGAGTTGACAATCCTCGGTCCGCCGGGGACAATGCGCCAACCCTGTGAGCGCAATTATCCTCCGCGTTTTCCTTGTCGTCTTTGGATTTCTGGTCGTGATCAGCCTCTGGGGGTTTTATACTTCCATCCGCCCGCCAAAAATACTTTCCTCGCTCACCCCGCGCGATCTAAAAATGGGCTATGAGGACGCGTCGTTCAGAACCGCGGACGGCCTCACGCTTCGCGGCTGGTATATTCCAACCGCTAGACCCACCGAGAAGACCTTGATCCTGCTTCACGGCTATCCTGCGGACAAGGGAGATATTTTGCCTGCGCTGGCGTTTCTGCACGAAGATTTCAATCTCCTGTTGTTCGATTTCCGCTATTTGGGGGAGAGCGAGGGCAGCTATTCCAGCGCCGGCGCTAAAGAGGTCGAGGATCTGCTGGCGGCCATTCGATTTCTCAAAGCGAGAGGGATCAAAGAAGTGGGCGTGTGGGGATTTTCCATGGGCGGAGCCGTGGCTTTGATGGCGCTCGAAAACGCTCCCGAGATCCGAGCGGTCGTTTCGGAGTCGAGCTACGCCAGTCTAGCGGGAATGGCATTGTCTCTTCTTAGAATCCCCTTGCTCAATTATCCCGTCGCCTATCTTGTCGGTTTGTGGGCCAAGATTTTTCTCGGCATCGATTTAAGAGATGTCTCACCGGCGCAGCGAATCCGCCATACCAGGGTTCCTATTCTCTTGATCCATTCGTCGGATGATGCGGTGATCCCCTTCTCGCACGCCCAGTCGTTGCAGCAAGCGCTGGGGGAAAACCCCCACGCCGAGTTTTGGTTCCACCGCGGGTTCGGCCATGGCGAGCTGGGTGCGGACTACCAGAGCAGAGTGAGAAGTTTTTTTCAAAAACACCTTTAACAGCGACGCCCACAGAAGGCTGAGCCAACCATTGTTCCTCGTCGAACTTTCCCGTCTCTCAAGACCCGTCCCTTGGGGATTGGAAGCTCGGATGTTCTCAAGCAATGGGCGCAGTCCTGATCGTGACTACCGCCATGCCATGCAGGTATATTGGCATTAGGCAGCTTTGAGGCCACGGCGGGACGGTTTGAGAACGAACCGTACACGGACACCCAGGCGGGCGAGCATGTCGATGAGCGCGTCAGTGCTGAAGAGGTCAATCCGGCCCCGAAGCAGATCGCTTACCCGGGGCTGCGTTACACGGAGAATTTTGGCCACCTCGGCCTGCTTGAGGCGTTGGGACGCGATTAGCTTCTGGACCTTGATCATCAGGTCCGACCGGACGAGTAGGTGCTCGGCCTCGTCGGAAGGAAATTCCAGGTCCCGAAAAACGTTGCCGCTTGATCGAGTCACTTTGAGTTTCATTTTGAACCTACCTCTCCGTAGAATTGTCAGTCCGTCGCTTCATAACCAGGGCACGAAACCGGTCTCGGGCGAGTTCCAGGTACGGTTTCGGCGTTTTCCTGGTTCGCTTCTCGAAGGCGTGAACCACGTAGACGCCCTCAGTGAACTTCGCAACATAGAAGACTCGATGGTCGAGTCCGGTGTGGATACGAATCTCCCGAACACCGGGTCCAACAGTGGGCATCGGCTTCCAGTCGTTCGGTTCAAGTCCCTGCTGGACACGCCGTAGTTGGAACCCCGCGACGCGGCGTGCGTCCGGAGGAAAAGCTTTGAGATCGTTCCGAGAAGATCCGAGCCAAAACAGAAGCTTGTCCGGCACGGCTCAATATGCAAGTATTGGTATGTGTTGTCAAGTCTGTTGCTGAACGAGGTTGCCTAACTCTCGGCTTGAGCCCGACCGGGAAAGAGCCCCGTCGGCGCAGCCTTTACGTTGGGCGGCCAATCTCTAATCGAAGCGGATCTGTCGAGACGTCACATGGCTTCGTCTCCGCAGCGCAACCCAAGAGGTGGGACTTACGCGAGCATGGATGCCATCCCCGAGTCCAGCAACCGAATTGAATTCGGGGGACACAACACTAATTTCTCGACTAAGGGCACGTCGCTCGTCGAACCTGCATGCATAGCGCGAATTTCTAGGGTCGTAGTATCTGGTTAAACGTCTAATCGGCTTGAATCCTTCCTCTAATATATAGCGTGATTTTTCACCTTGTGTTCAGTTCAATCCTGGAGTGTGCTACAGCTTCGGTGCTCCACAATTTACATAGCTGCCCTGTGCGTGCGGCTCCGCGGTTTAGTCCAACGCCCTTTATCCCGAATGCGTCTGATTCCAACTGCCGTCGCCCGATCGCTCTTGGCTCGCATTCAGGTTAAAACCTATTCGTTCAGTTCGATCTTGACTTAAAATAGACTCGGCTTGACAGACACTTGCCATATGATATGCGTGAGCACCTTAAAAGCCTCCCCCCATCGTTGAGAAAACTTCCGGTTATCTGAGGCCCAAGCAGGAACAAGAGTGTTCCTGAGGACGGGAATCCGGAAAATTTCAAGATAGATGTCGCATTGATTGTTCAAGGGAGATTCTCTGACGGTAGATAATCACTGTTCATTTTGGGACGAAGCTTGGAGCTTCGATGCAATGATTGTAACAGATCATCGCGCCGCGGATTTTCACC
>JAUYJC010000172.1 GCA_030688735.1 Deltaproteobacteria bacterium | reverse complement strand
GATTCTCGAGGAACGCGTGGCATCGAGTCGATCGCGCTGCAATCCCAGAGGAGTCAAGCGAAAGATGAGCAACTATCCTCTCCGACCACGCAAGCGGTCGCGCACAAAAAGGATCATGGTCGAGAATCATATCAGAATCGTCAAGTGAACAGTATTGCGGCTAGGTTGCGTCCGAAATGGACCGACTATACGATGCCATCAGGTGATGCATGAGTTGGTACCTTCATATCGACATGGACGCGTTTTTCGCGTCTGTGGAGCAGGTGCTCGATCCGAGCTTAAAAGGCAAGCCGGTCATCGTGGGCGGCCGCAACGGCCGCGGCGTGGTCACTTCGGCGTCCTACGCGGCGCGCAAGTTCGGCATCCACTCCGCGATGCCGGGCTTTCAAGCCAAAAAACTTTGCCCGCATGGAATCTTTCTGCCCAATCGGCGTCGTGTCTACGCGGAATTCTCCGCCAAAGTGTTCGCGATCTTGGGACAATACTCGCCGGAGGTGCGCGCCCTGTCCATCGACGAAGGGATCGTGGATCTCACCGGCACCGAGAGGCTCTTCGGCCCGCCTCTTAAAACAGCCGAGCAAATCATTCGGCGCATAGAGAGCGAGCTTGGCCTGCCCTCCTCCGGCGGCGTCTCCACCAGCCGCGTGACGGCCAAGATCGCCGCCACGCTGGGGAAGCCTCGCGGGCTTGTTTATGTGCCGTCCGGATCGGAGGCGGACTTTCTCGCGCCATTGGCGGTCGAGATGATTCCGGGTGTCGGACCCAAAACCCACAAAACCCTGTTGCAACACGGCATCAAAACCATCGGCGATTTGTTGCAGAAACCGGAGTTGGCCGAGCGTTATCTGGACCTGTCCGAACACGATGAGCCCAAGCGCCGCCACGACCACTCCATCGGCAACGAGACCACGCTCGACAAGCCGCTCAAAGAAACCACAGAGATGGAAGGGGTTCTCTGGGAGCTGGTCGAAGAAGTCGGCGGCCGGCTGCGCAAGGAAAGCCTCTACGCCCGCTGCCTGACGGTAAAGATTCGCTACACCGATTTTCACACCTTCGCGCGCTCGCGCACGCTATCCTCACCGACTTGCTTCGATAAGGAGATCTTCGAGGTCGTCAGCGATCTTTTGAGGCAGAACGTCGCTGCGGGCCGCGCCGTGCGCCTCTTGGGCGTGAGCGCCAGCGCGCTTCAGAGCACGGGCTGGCAGGAGCCGCTGCTGAATCAGGAGAAACGAAAGTCTTTCGAAAAACTATATCAAGGCATCGACGACCTGCGTCTTAAGTACGGCGAAGACGCCGTCGGCGCCGCTACGCCCCGAAACCGCACAAGTTGATTTTCCCGTCGAAGCTCCGTACTGTTTCTAAAATTCGCCATGACGAACACGACTACCAATAACTATCCGTTCCTGGCCGCCTGCCGCCGGGAAAAAACCCCTTACACGCCCATATGGATCATGCGCCAGGCCGGGCGCTACATGGAAGAGTACCGCAAGCTGCGCGCGCAGTACGGCTTTCTGGAGCTGTGCAAGAAGCCCGACCTCGCCGCCGAGATCACCGTGACGCCGGTGGAGCGCCTAGGCGTCGATGCGGCGATTCTGTTCGCCGACATCCTGCTAATTTTGGAACCGCTGGGTGTCGGCCTCGAATATTCCAAAGGCGACGGCCCGGTCATCCATCACCCGGTACGCAGCGGCAAAGATATCGACGGTTTGAAAGATTTCGATCCCGAGAAGGAACTTTCCTTCGTGTACGAAGCGGTAAGGAAAATTTGCGCCGCGCTTAATCATAAGGTTCCGCTGATTGGTTTCGCCGGAGCGCCCTTTACCCTCGCCTCCTATCTGATCGAAGGCAGCGGCTCGCGCAATTACATTCATACGAAAAAGCTCTATTACGCCGCGCCGCAAGCGTGGCATCGCCTGATGGAACTTCTTGCCGCGCGCACCGCCAAATATCTCAACTGTCAGATCGCTGCCGGCGCCCAGGCGGTGCAAATCTTCGACAGTTGGGCAGGCTGCCTCGCGCCCGCCGATTACGAACAGTTCGTCTTACCCCACACCAAAGCGGTTATCGACGCGATCACGCCCGGCGTTCCGGTGATTAATTTCAGCACCGGCACCGCCGGTTTGCTCAAGCAAATACGGTCGGCCGGTGGAAGCGTGATCGGTTTGGACTGGCGCGTCAATCTCGACGAAGGCTGGGCGACCGTCGGGCATGATGTCGCCGTGCAAGGCAATCTCGATCCCGTCGCGCTTTTCGCCTCGCCGAAAGAAATCAGGCAGCGCGCCGACGATGTCTTACGCCGCGCCGGCGGGCGGCCCGGCCATATCTTCAATTTGGGCCACGGCGTCCTGCCGGAAACCCCCGTCGATCACGTTATCGCCCTGGTCGACGCCGTGCATGAGCTGAGCGCGCGGTGACATCAACCATCTAACCGACCGATTCTTAACCCTCGCCCGCTTCAGCCGAAGGCTGATCCGCCTTTGGCGGCTGCGGGCCAGGGTGAGGGAAACCCCATGCACAAAAAAATCACTCGGCGAGCTTTTTGCTCGATGCTCTTGGCGCTGCCCTTTTCTGCGCGGGCGCAGCAGCCGAAGAAAGTTCCTCGGATAGGGTATCTATCGTTGGGCAATCCAGCTAGTGAATCCACCCGTGCCGAGGGAATTCGGCTGGCTCTGCGCGAGCGTGGCTACATAGAAGGACAGAACATCGCCACGGAGTACCGATATTCGGAGGGGAAGCTCGATCGGCTCCCTGAGCTTGCCGCGGAGCTGGTGCGTCTCAAGGTTGATATCATCGTGATAGGAGGAGCGACCACATTGGTCCGGGCGGCCAAGAATGCGACCAAGACGATTCCCATCGTTATGACGGGCGGTGGGGGCGATCCTGTCGAGGCAGGTCTAATTGACAGCCTTGCCCGTCCCGGCGGCAACGTTACCGGCATTACAAACCTTACCAGAGAGCTAGGCGGGAAGCGGCTGGAGCTGCTCAAAGAAGCCGTTCCCAAAGTTGTCCGTGTCGCGGTTCTCTACGATCCGACCACTACGTCCAGTGTACTCGAGGTGAAAGAGGTTCTCCCAGCCGTGGCGCGTGCGCTGAAGTTGACTATTCAACCTTGGGAGGTACGAGGCACGGACGATTTCGATAGGGTTTTTGCTGCGATGGGCAAGCAGCGCCCGGATGGACTCTACATGTCCCCGGGTCGGCTAATGGGTTTTAACGAAAAACGAATTGTCACCTTTGCGTTAAAGAGCCGCTTACCGTCGACGTACACCACCAGAGAAGCTATAGAGGCCGGCGGGCTCATGTACTACGGAGCGGACACCGCAGAGAGCTACCGGCGCGTAGCATATTTCGTGGACAGAATTCTTAAAGGCGCCAAGCCCGCTGATCTGCCCGTGGAGCAACCGATGAGGTTTGAGTTAATCGTTAATTTGAAAACAGCCAAGCAGATCGGCGTGACCATCGATCCGAATCTGTTGGCGCGCGCGAATAGGCTGATCAAGTAAGGGGTGAAGGGTGAGGAGTAAGGTGAGTCGGAAGAATTCGAGCTTGTGACGGTTTGATTGAATACGCGAGCCAGCAGCAAATGTCCGCAAAGTATTTAGCTTCAGAATAGGATTTAGAGTCTTGAGACTGCTCGAACTGCTCAAACAACCGGAAGGAAAAACGCTGGAGTTCAAGCGGGATCTGTCGTCGCCGGAAGGCGTTCTCCGCTCGATTGTCGCGTTCGCTAATACCGCCGGAGGCACGTCGCTTATCGGCGTGGAAGACAAGTCGAGGCATGTACGCGGCGTAAAGGATCCGCTCGCGACCGAGGAGCGACTGGCGAATCTGGTTAGAGACAACATCATGCCCCGGCTGGCGCCCGGGTTGGAAATTCTTTCCTGGCGCCGCACACATGTGCTTGCGGTACAGGTGTTTCCAATCCCGTCGCGGCCGCATTATCTCAGAGCTGCCGGATTGGAGAATGGCGCCTACATTCGTGTGGGCTCGACTAACCGGCGTGCGGATAGCGAGATGATCGCCGAGCTGCGCCGGTTTGCGCGGGGGGAAAGTTTCGATGAACAGCCGTTGGCGGAACTGGACTCTGAAGCGCTCGACTTCAGAGTAGCTTCCGAGCTGTTTGCTCCCATACGCCGCCTGAAAACCCACGATCTGGAAACGCTGAAACTGATCGCGAGACACCAAGGCCGCAAAGTGCCGACGGTCGGCGGCATGCTGCTCTTTGGCAAAGAGCGGGAGCGTTACTTTCCAGATGCGTGGATACAAGCCGGACGATTCCAAGGAAGAGATCGGAGTCAAATCGTCGACACCGTGGAAATCCGCGCCCACTTGCCGCCCGCTGTGGAACAGGCAATAGAGTTTATCCGTAAGCACGACACGCGCGTAGCGGAAATCGGTCCGGTGAGACGAACCGACCGATGGGGTTTGCCGCCGCTTGCAGTGCGAGAAGCGGTGATCAACGCTGTGGTTCACGCGGATTATGCGCAGCGTGGCACGCCGATTCGGATTTCGATTTTTGAGGACCGCTTGGAGGTGGAAAATCCCGGTCTTTTACCCTTCGGCCTTACCATAGACGATCTCCACCATGGTATATCGAAGTTGCGAAACCGAGTGCTGGGACGGGTCTTTCACTTGCTTGGGCTGATCGAACAGTGGGGCAGTGGTATCAAGCGAATGACTTCGGCCTGCCGAGATGCCGGACTGGAGCCGCCGCGATTAGAGGAGATCGGCACACATTTTCGCGTCACGTTGCACCGGGCGCGCAAACATGCGCCCAGCGTGAATGAGATCGAAAAACTGATACTCGATGCGCTGGCGGACGGCAAAGGACTATCTACTCAAGAAATCGCCGTTAAGATCAAACGATCAGCGCGCGCCACCCGCACCCGCTTGCTGACATTGGTCGCGCGCGGTGTCGTCGCTGAAGTCGGCACGAGTCCTCAAGATCCCACACGAAAATACTTTCTGATGGACCGTGGATAAAATCGCGAACGGCTGAAATAGATATTGGATTATAGAAGCGGGAGAGGGCGGGAAAAACTTCCATGCACAAAAAAATCACTCGGCGAGCTTTTTGCTCGATGCTCTTGGCCCTTCCCTTTCCAGCTCGGGCGCAGCAGCCGAAGAAAATCCCGCGGTTAGGGTATCTATCGTCGGGCAATCCAGCTAGTGACTCCGCCCGTTCAGAAGGAATTCGGCTGGCGCTGCGCGAACGTGGCTACGTAGAAGGACAGAACATCGCCACTGAGTACCGATATGCGGAGGGGAAGCGCGATCGGCTCTCTGAGCTTGCCGCCGAATTGGTGCGTCTCAAGGTTGATATCATCGTGGTAGGAGGAGGAGGCGGGACGATCCAGGCGGCCAAGAATGCGACCAAGACGATTCCCATCGTTATGTCGGGCCAAGGGCCTGATCCTGTCGAGGCAGGCTTCGTTGAAAGCCTTGCGCGTCCCGGCGGCAACGTCACCGGCATTACCCTTCTCAACAGAGAACTGGGCGGCAAGCGGCTGGAGCTGCTCAAAGAAGCGGTTCCCAAAATTGCTCGTGTCGCTGTTCTCTACGATCCGGTCAATTCGCCCAATGTACAGGAGGTAAAAGAGGTTCTCCCCCTGGCGGCGCGCGCGCTGAAGTTGACTCTTCAACCTTGGGAGGTGCGAGCTGCGGACGATTTCGAGAAGGTTTTTGCTGCGATGGGCAAGCAGCGCCCGGATGGACTCTACGTGTCCGGGGGGCCGCTAATGGGTGCTAACAGAAAACGGATCACGGACTTCGCGTTAAAGAGCCGGTTAGCGTCGATGTATTTCAACAGAGAATTTGTCGATGCCGGTGGGCTCATGTACTACGGGGCGGACCAAGCGGAGAGCTACCGGCGCGTCGCATATTTCGTGGACAGGATTCTAAAGGGAGCCAAGCCCACCGACCTACCGGTGGAACAGCCGATGAGGTTCGAGCTTATCGTCAATTTGAAAACAGCCAAGCAGATCGGCGTGACCATCGACCCGAATCTGTTGGCGCGGGCGAACAAGTTGATCAAGTGAATCGACATCCTTCGCATTCGCTCAGAGCTTGCTCTGAGTCGATCGAAGGGACAAGTTTTAGATTTTTGTCTGCGGGGCCGCTTTGTTGCGATATAAGGAAGCTGTTGAGTCGAACCGCGAGAATGAAGTAAGATTTGTGGCCATGGGGTGAACGAACGATGAAGACCAACCACATCAAAGACAACCTGCCGAAGGAGAAAATCGCCGACTTTTGCCGCCGTCATCACATTCGCAAGCTGGCGCTGTTTGGCTCGGCGTTGCGAAAAGATTTTCGCCCCGACAGCGACCTGGACGTGCTGGTCGAGTTCGATCCGGAGCACACCCCTGGGCTGATCGGACTGGCGGGGATGGAGCTTGAGTTCTCTGCGCTTGTGGGCGGGCGCAAGGTGGATCTAAACACGCCGCTGTGCCTCAGTCGATATTTCCGCGATGAGGTGTTAGCGGAGGCAGAGCCGCTGTATGTCACGGGATGATCCTCAGGTCCGTCTGCGTCACATGCTGGATTACTCGCGGGAAGCGGTAGCGCTTTTGCGCGATCGCAAGCGAGCGGATCTGGACAGCGAGCGCGCCCTGGGGCTGGCGATTCTACGCTGTGTGGAAATTGTCGGTGAAGCCGCCAGCCGCGTGCCTGTTGATGTTCAACAGCGTTACCCAAACATCCCGTGGCCGCAAATTATTGGCATGCGCAATCGACTTGTTCACGGCTATGACATCGTGGACTACGACATCGTCTGGAGCACGGTCACCCAAGATCTGCCGCCTTTGATTGCTGAATTGGAGAAGATATTTTCTTCGACGCCGTAGGGACGAAAAAGCTGCTTCAACAGCGAGCCCGGCACCGTTTGAAAGCGACCAGGCAGATCGGCCTGACGAGTCCGCCGGAGGTGCGGGTGCCAGCAGATAAGGTGACCAGAATGCAGAGGTCAGTGATCAAATATCAGAAATAATTTTTCGATTGCCGCGTCCCTTGCCCGCTGTGCGGGTAGGATGACGGTTAAGACTGTCTAGCAATGACTTTATTATACGACGCTGTGTTGCTTATCGCGTTCGGCGGCCCGACCTGTCCCGAAGAGATCCGCCCTTTTCTCGCCCGCGTGACCGAAGGCCTGCCGATACCGCCGCAGCGCCTCGAAGAAGTCGCCCACCACTATGATGCCGTCGGCGGCAAGTCGCCGCTCAATGAAATCACTGAGCGTCAAGCTCAGGCTCTGGGGAAGCTCTTGAACGAACACAACCAGCGGCTGCCCGTTTACGTCGGCATGCGCAACTCCAGTCCGTTCTTTGCCGAGACGCTGCGGCGAATGTCGAATGACGCCATAAGAGAAGCGCTCGGCTTCATCCTTTCTTCGCACCGCACCGAAGCGAGCTGGGAGCGCTCTCAGAAAAACATCGCCGACGCCCGCACCGAGCTTGGCGCCAAGGCGCCGCAAGTCGACTACTGCGAGGGGTGGCATGATCATCCGCTCTTTATCCAATGCTGGGCGGAGCTTATTAGCTCGGCGTTCGCGAGGATTGCGTCCGAGCAAAGAAATTCGACGCGGCTGATTTTCACCGCGCACAGCCTGCCGGTCGCGATGGCGGCCCGCTCGCATTATGTTGACGAGGTTCAAACAACGGCGCGCTTAATCGCCAATTCACTGAATCACGAAAGTTGGTCCCTCGCCTATCAGAGCCGCAGCGGCAGACCGAGCGATCCTTGGCTCGAACCGGATATCGGTCAGACGATTCGAGACTTGGCCGCCCGCAGCGTCAAGGATGTCGTCGTAGCGCCCATTGGTTTCGTCTGCGACCATGTAGAGGTGCTTTACGATCTCGATATCGAAACAAAAAAGCTGGCCGCAGACTTCGGCATGAACTTCGTTCGCGCTTCATGTCCCAACGATCACCCGACGTTTATTAGAATGATGGCTTTGGTAATTGAAGAACGCATAAGAAAGGCCGAGGATCGAGGATAGAAGATGGAAGATCGCGATCCTCGATCCTCGACCTGTATTATGAATCGTCGCATCGTCATTGTAGGCGGAGGAATCGCTGGTCTTGCGGCGGCCCACCGCATCGTCGAGATCAAGAATGAAAGGAGACTCGCGCTCGACGTGACGCTGCTCGAAGCCGGGCCGCGCCTCGGCGGCACCATCGCCACCGAGCGGGTCGGCGATTTTATCGTCGAGGCCGGCCCGGACTCTTTCATCACGGAAAAGCCCTGGGCGCTTCGTCTCTGCGATCGGCTCGGCCTGACTTCCCGTCTGGTCTCGACCCAGGCGGCTTACCAGAAAATTTACATCGTTTATCGCGGCAAGCTTGAGCCGCTCCCCGAAGGCTTTTTTTTGCTCGCGCCGACGCGTCTGTGGCCCTTCGTGCAAACGCCGCTTTTTTCCTGGGGCGGCAAACTGCGCATGGCGTGCGAGATTTTTCTCCCCCGTGGTAAAGACGAAGACGAAAGCCTCGGCTCCTTCGTGCGCCGGCGCTTCGGCGCCGAGGCATTGGACCGTGTGGCGCAACCGTTGGTCGGCGGCATCTACGCCTCCGACCCCGACAAGCTCAGCCTCGCGGCGACCATGCCGCGTTTCAGAGAAATGGAAAGGGCGCACCGCAGCATCCTTTGGGCGATGTGGTCGGAGCAGAGAAAGCGGGCGCGCCATCGCCAAACCGGCAGCGGCGCGCGCTGGAGTCTGTTCGTCGCGCTGGCGGGCGGCATGCAGGAGTTCGTCGATGCCCTGGCGCGGCGACTTCCCGAAGGAAGCGTTCGTTTAAACTCCGAGGTTAAAAACTTGGCGCGCGATGGCAGCGATACGGGCTGGCGCGTAACGACGGGCGAAAATCAGACTCTCGAGGCCGACGCCGTCATCCTCGCTGCGCCGGCGTTCAGCTCCGGCGCGATTCTCACCTCGCTCGCGGCTAGCGCGGCGGCCGAGCTGAAAAGCATCTCCTACGCGTCCACGGCCACGGTAAGCCTCGCCTACCGCCTCGCCGATTTCCCCCGCACCCTCGACAGCTTTGGCTTCGTCGTGCCGGCGATGGAGCGGCGGAAAATCATGGCCGGCACGTTCAGCAGCCTGAAATATCCCGGCCGCGCGCCGCAAGATCACGTCTTGCTGCGCGCCTTCGTCGGCGGCAGCTTGCAGCTGGAATTGTTTCAGGACGGCGATTCGCAAATGGAAAAAAACGTGCGCGAGGAACTGGCGAGCCTGCTCGGTGTCACGGCTCAACCGCTTTTCTCAAAGATCTATCGCCACCCCCGTTCTATGCCCCAGTATCATGTCGGCCATGAAGCGCGCATCCAGCGGATCGAAAAGGAACTCGCCAAATTCCCCAACTTGGCTCTGGTCGGCAGCGCTTATCATGGAGTCGGCATCTCCGACTGCGTGCGCACCGGCGAAGAGGCGGCGGAGAAGATCGTCAAACAAATGTAGGGGGCGGGTTTCAAACCCGTCCCTACACCACGAGCGCAGACGTGAAGAGCGTATGTGCTTGGGTGCACCGCTCTTTCTTGGAAACTTAACCCGGCACGGACTTGACGGCGCGCGCGCGAGCCCTCAGAGTCTCGTCAAAGTCGTGTTGAGCAGATTAAAAATCCCTCTAAATCTCCCTTTACAAAGGGAGACTTTCAAGTTCCCCCTTTGAAAAAGGGGGGAAGGGGGGATTTTTGGACAAACGGGACTTGTGAAATCAATTCACTTCAGCTCACTAAGGTGAAACTGACTTTGACATCGCCGTGCGAGACCCTTACTTTCATCTTGACGAGTGAACAACAACTGGACTATCACTCCAATATCGTTCGCATGTGGTACGCGCGGGCAGTCGCCAAGGAAACAACGCCATGATGATCATCGATTCCCAAGTTCATATCTGGGCGCCGCCGACCCCTGAAAAACCCTACTCGACCGAAAACGCGGCCAAACCCCATCGTTCGGTCCCGCTGGGTCACCAGGAGCTGTTAAGGGAAATGGACGGCGCCGGGGTGGCGCGTTGCGTGCTCGTGCCACCGACCTGGGAAGCAGACCGCAACGACACTTCGCTCGAAGCGGCGCGCTTGCATCCCGACCGTTTCGCGGTGATGGGTAAAATCAAACTTACCGCGCCCGAAAGCCGCGCGTTGATGGCGACCTGGAAAAGCCAGCCCCACATGCTTGGGATACGATTGGTTTTTAACTCTGGCCGCTCGAAGGAATGGCTCGTGGATGGCACCGCCGATTGGTTTTGGGCCGTCGCCGAGCGCTATGACGTCCCGGTCATGGCTTTCGCGCCGCACGCGGTTGCGAAGCTTGGCGCGATTGCCGAACGCCATCCCGGTCTGCGCCTGATCATCGATCACCTGGGCTTGAGTTCGGCGCTGCGCGGAAAAACCCTCGAACCCGGGGTTGACGAGGTGATCAAGCTCGCGCGTTTGCCCAATCTGGCGGTGAAAGTTTCCGCGCTGCCCTGCTACGTCGAGGAGCCTTATCCTTTTCCAACCCTGCACCCGATCGTCCGCCGCGTGGTCGACGCCTTCGGCCCGCGGCGCTGTTTCTGGGGCACGGACCTTTCTCATCTGACTTGCCCGTACAAACAATGCGTGACTCTGTTCACCGAAGAGATGAAATCATTGTCGTCGGCGGAACTCGAATGGATCATGGGCCGCGGCCTCGCCGAATGGCTCGACTGGCCGCTGCCAAAGTAATCGGAGGAGAAAACCATGCAGATCGTCAATCGTGACTTGAATTCGGACAAGGACGGCATCCCGGGTTACATCGCTCACCCCAACCGCAAGGAACCGGGGCCTGCCGTGCTGATCGTGCATCACCATTTCGGCGTCACCGGCCATATGAAAGCGAACGTCTGCAACTTTGCCAAGCTCGGTTACACAACCATCGTGCCCGACCTCTATAAACTCTTGGGCATTGCCGACGGCGTCCACGAAGGGCAGAAGAAGATCACCGACGGCCAGTTCGTCGAGGTCGTCAACCGGAGCTGGCGCTATCTGACGGAGCGTAGCGACGTGGACGCCAAGCGCTGCGCCGTGGTCGGCTACTGCATGGGCGGGCGCGTCGGCATCCATTTCGTCGCCGCCACGCCAAGCGTGCGCGCCTTCGTCGGCTACTATCCGTCGGTGCGCGACGAAGAGCCGAACCCACTGCGCCCGCGCCATCCCAACGACGCCGTGCGCGATATTAAATGTCCGTCGCAGATTTTCTTCGGCGCTCACGATCACGTCGCGCCCGTCGCCGTGCAGCAGCGCTTGATGGCGAGCTTTCAAGCCAACGGCCAGCCACTGGACTGGCACTTCTTCCATCGCGCCGGCCACGGCTTCGCCCTCGCCGACGGCGAGTCTTACGACCCGAAGCTGGCGGAACTATCGTGGGAGCTCACGGCGGATTTCCTCGGTCGGGAACTGGACGATCAGTAGCTCCGTTCGCGTCTGGACCAATCGATACGGCTAGGACCTGCCGGCGTCGTTCAATTAACCAGCCGGCTCAGGTTTCCCAAGCAGCGTGGTGCTTCTCCCAAACTTCGCGCCTCGCCTTGATCTCGCGGTTCAAGGCGATAGCATTAAGCTGCGACAGCGCGCGCCTTAACCTGGAGCGTAAATCGCCGATTTGACCGGGAGGAGAGCGACGATGGCAAGGAAACAAACCGCAAGGATACGACCCCGGATGGAGAAATCTACGCCGCCAAAAGTAGCCGGGCTTTCCGTCGAAGAATTGAACCGGATGGACGCTTACTGGCGGGCGGCGAATTACCTCTCGGTGGGCCAGATCTACCTCTACGACAATCCGCTTCTCAAACAACCCTTGACCAAGGATCACATCAAACCGCGGTTGCTGGGACATTGGGGTACCACACCGGGACTCAACTTCATCTATGTTCACCTCAATCGCGTAATCAAGAAATATGATCTAGACATGATCTACATCACCGGGCCGGGGCATGGAGGACCGGGATTGGTGGCCAACACCTACCTCGAAGGGACCTACAGCGAGATTTATCCCAATATCTCGCAAGACGAAGAGGGAATGAAAAAGCTGTTCAAGCAGTTTTCCTTTCCCGGCGGCATTCCCAGCCACGTCGCGCCCGAGACCCCGGGCTCGATCCACGAAGGCGGCGAGCTCGGCTACGCATTGTCTCATGCCTACGGCGCCGCCTTCGACAATCCCGATCTCATCGTCGCCTGCGTGATCGGCGATGGCGAGGCGGAAACCGGGCCCCTGGCGACGAGTTGGCACTCTAATAAATTTTTGAACCCGGCCACCGATGGCGTCGTTTTGCCGGTCCTGCATCTAAACGGCCACAAGATCGCGAACCCTTGCGTCTTAGCGCGAATTAGCCATGAGGAATTGGAGCAGCTCTTGCGCGGCTACGGCTACCAGCCCTATTTCGTCGAGGGTGACAACCCACAGCTGATGCACCAGCTCATGGCCGGAACACTCGAGGCCATCGTCGAAGAAATTCACCGGATCAAGAAGGCAGCCCGCGGCCAGGGCCGCCAAGAGCGGCCGCGCTGGCCGATGATCGTCCTGCGCACGCCGAAAGGATGGACCGGTCCCAAAGAGGTCGACGGCCATCGGACCGAAGGCAGCTGGCGCTCCCACCAAGTGCCGATGGGTGAGATGCACGAGAATCCGGAGCATATCCGGCTTCTCGAAGAGTGGCTGAAAGGCTACCGGCCCGAAGAACTTTTCGAGTCCAACGGGCGGTTAAAAGCGGATCTGGCCGAGGTTGCCCCCAAGGGTGGGCGGCGCATGGGCAGCAATCCGCACGGAAACGGCGGGCTGCTGCTAAGAGATCTGCGCCTGCCGGATTTTGCCGAATACGCCGTGGCGGTTCCCAGCCCCGGCGCAGCCTCTGCCGAATCGACCCGCGTGATGGGCAAATTTCTCCGCGACGTGATGAAGCTCAACCTGGATAGCCGGAACTTCCGGATTTTTAGCCCGGACGAAAACAACTCGAACCGTTGGGGGGATGTCCTCGAAGTTACCAACCGCGCCTGGAACGCGGAAATCCTGCCTTCCGATGACCACCTCGCGCCCGATGGCCGCGTGATGGAAATGCTCAGCGAGCACCAATGCCAGGGTTGGCTGGAGGGTTACTTGCTCACTGGTCGCCATGGTTTCTTTTCTTGTTACGAGGCTTTCATTCACATTATCGACTCCATGCTCAATCAGCACGCCAAGTGGTTGAAAGTTTGCAACGACATCCCGTGGCGCCGGCCCATCGCCTCGCTCAACTATCTCCTCTCTTCCCATGTCTGGCGCCAGGATCACAACGGTTTCTCGCACCAGGACCCCGGCTTCATCGATCATGTCGTCAACAAGAAAGCTGAAGTCGTAAGAGTTTATTTGCCGCCGGACGCGAACTGTTTGCTCTCCGTTACCGACCACTGCTTGCGCAGCCGCAACTTTGTCAATGTCATCGTCGCCGGCAAGCAGTCCGCGCCTCAGTGGCTCACCATGGACCAGGCGGTCAAACACTGCACCGCCGGCATCGGCATCTGGGACTGGGCGAGCAACGATCAAGGTAACGAACCCGACGTGGTGATGGCCTGCTGCGGCGATGTTCCCACGTTGGAAACGCTTGCCGCGGTCGAGATGCTCCGCACGCTTTTACCGGAGCTTAGAGTGCGCGTCATCAACGTCGTCAATCTGATGAAGTTGCAGCCGGCCGAGGAGCACCCCCACGGATTGTCGCACAAGGAATTCGACATGCTTTTCACAACCGACAAGCCGATCATTTTCGCCTTTCACGGCTATCCCTGGCTGAGCCACCGGCTGACTTACCGGCGCACCAATCACAAGAATCTTCACGTCCGCGGCTACAAGGAGGAAGGAACGACCACTACGCCCTTTGACATGGCGGTGCTGAACGATCTGGACCGCTTTCACCTGGTGGAAGACGTCATCGATCGGGTGCCCCGACTCGGCGCCCCAGCCGCTTACGTCAAGCAGTCGATTCGCGACAAACTGATCGAGCATAAACAGTACATCCATAGATACGGCGAAGACATGCCTGAAATTTCCCAGTGGCGCTGGGGCGCGGCTGCTGCGCCATCCCGGTAGGATACCGCTGCGGATTTCTGACCGGGTGTGCTTCAGCGCACGAGAAGAATGCTGTTCGGGTGGGCGGCGGCGGGCGGTAGGCCGCTTATTTCTTGAACGCCGTTAAATAGGGCTCGGCCTCTTTGAGCACCCTCTGAAAGGACGGCCGCTCGGCGAGCCGGTTCATGTAGGCCACGATGTGCTTGTGCTTCGTAAAGGGATAAATCATCCGACAGTAGCCGAGCGCGGGGGCCACCGCGCAATCGGCCATCGAAAATAGCTCGCCCATCGCCCAGCTCTTTTCAGCCATCTCCTGATCGATCATCGCGAACGCCGTGTCGAGCCGGTCTTTGGCCTGCTGGACGCCGTAGGGATCTCTCTGCCCTTCAGGTCGAAAGCCGTCGAAAAAGATTTTGACCATGGGATCGTTCACGTAGAGATCGAAAAAGCGGTCGCGCATGCGCACCTGCCGCGCCAGATCGGGATCGTCGGGAATCAGCTTGGTGCCGCCGGGGAAGTGGCGGTCGGTGTATTCGATGATGATGCTCGACTCGGGTACGCTCCAATTTTTCTCTTCGATGCGAAGGAACGGCACCTTGCCCATCGGATAGATTTTTTTGTAATCTTCCTTCGCCTTCTCATCCATCAAGTTGACGAGCACCGGCTCGAACGCGCAGCCTTTCTCGAAGAGAGCCATCAGCGTTTTCTGCGAGTATGAAGAAATAGGGTGGTAGTAGAGTTTCATTTGCATCGCCTCCAACTATTCAGATGATACCCCTTTCCTTGAACTCGGCAAGCTTGGCGTCGTCGTAGCCGAGCGGCTTCAAAAACTCGGCGTTGTGCTCGCCCAGGTCCGGCGGCGCCAGCGGATGGGGAATCTTGGTATCGCTGTACTCGTTGGGATATTTCACAGTGCGGATCGTCGATTTATTCAGCGGCTCAGCCCCCCAGATCGCGAACCTCGCCAGGACCCAGCTTGTCCAGTGTTTCAATCAACTCCGGGACAAGCGGAAGGAGATCTTCCAATCTATTCGACTTTGCTCGCAGCACGACGACACCGAAAAGGCGCATGCTCAAGTTTTGCTGCTTGGGTAAACTCTTATCGACCGTGACCAAGGCATCGAACTGATCCGCCATTACGTCAAGCAGTGGTCCGTCGTCGAGGTCACCCCAACCCAATTCGGGCGCTGTTCGAACCTCACGGCCCACCAACCGGTTGCCTAGCTGTCTTGGTACGCAAGAGTCGAGGAGAACTCGCACGCCGATAACCCTGCCAGTCTAAGCAGCAGCGGCTTTTGCTAGCAGAGCAGACTTGGCAAGCTCGAGAACGGCGATCGCATGCTCGCGGGTGACACTGGGAAAGTCTTTCAGAAAGTCGTCCAAAGGGTCCCCGGCCTCAAGGTACTCAATGAGCGTTTGTACCGGAACCCTAGTTCCGGCAAATACGGGAGTACCGCTTAGACGTTCGGCAGACGCCGTGATTAATGGCTCGGGAAGAGGCATTTTATCGTCCGATTTAGGAACTTAAATATAGCACGACCTCATCCGGGTCGCTAACCGGTTCACGAGGATCATTCTCCAATCGCTACTACACACAAAGGGAGACACAACAATTCGGCCTTAACGTTTTCAGATCACGCCTTTCTCTTTCAACTCAGCCAAGGCGTTGTCGTCGTAGCCGAGCGGCTTCAAAAACTCCGCGTTGTGCTCGCCTAGTTCCGGCGGCGCCAGCGGGTGGGGGATCTTGGTATCGCTATACTCGTTGGGATACTTCACCGTGCGGATCGTAGGCTTGTCTTTGCGCTCGATCTTGATCTCCAAACCCATATGTTTGATCTGGGGGTCTTCGAACACTTCCAGCAGGTTGTAAACCGGCGTATGCGGCACGTCGTTAGCCTCCAGTTGCTCCATCCAATAGGCGCGCGGTTTATCTTTGAAGAATTCAGCGAACACCCGATTAAGCTCGTTATAATTCTTCCGGCGGTTGGGCCGCGTGTTGAAGCGCGGGTCATCGATCACTTCGGGATGGCCCGCTGCCTTGCACAAGCCTTCCCAGAATTTTTGCGGCGAAGAGAGATGAATCGCGAAGGGCAAACCGTCGGAGGCGCTGAACGCGTAAGTCTGCGACTGCATCGGCCGGCTATATGGCCCCGGAATCTTTCCCGTGGCGAGGGCATCGGTAGCCGGCGCGATCAAGAACGCCAGGATCGAACCCGCCATCGTCGTGTCGATCTGCTGGCCCTTACCGGTTTTCGCCCGGGCGGCGATGGCGCCGAGAACGCCGATGGCGGCAAACATGCCGCTCAAGCTGTCGGCGTAGTTGGGCCCGATGGGCCGCGGGTTTTTCGCATCCATGAGCACGCTCAACATGCCGCCGAGCCCCTGGCCGACGGTGTCGTAGGCAGGCCGCTTGACGTACGGACCCGTCGGACCGGTGCCCGTGATCGAACAGTAGATAACCCCGGGGTTGGTCTTGCTCACCGTGTCATAGTCGATGCCGAGTTTCTTCATGACCCCCGGCCGGTAGTTGTCGAGTACCACGTCGGCCTTTTTGGCGAGCGCCAGAAAGATTTCTTTTCCCTCGGGAGTCGGCAAATTCAAAGTGACGCTCTTTTTGCCGCGATTGTAGGCCCAAAAATTCGGCTGGTCGCCGCCGAGATCCCAGCCGCGAAAGGGATCGCCGCCCTTGGGATTTTCAACCTTGATTACTTCCGCGCCCATGTCCGCGAGCAACATCGCGCCGTACGGCCCGGAAATAAAATTACCCAGCTCCAAAACTCGGATGCCTTCTAAACAGCCTCGCATCTTTCCCTCCTGAAGAATTTTGCCCGCGGAGACGCGGAGGACGCAGAGAAAGGATTAAGGAAGTAACCCTCTGCGAACTCTGTACGACTATGGCTGAACATTCGCGCGGCTTGCGCAAATTTTCCCATCGCCCCTAATCCCCTACGGCCAAGATTTAATCGCGCCAAGTCGCCAAGTTCGGATTTGTTTTCTTACTTTTGCGCCTTTGCGTCTTTGCGCGAAAATTCTTCCTTCGTGTCCTTCGTGCCTTCGTGGTGAACTCCGATTTTTCTTCTTTGGTTGCGGCTTTGCCTCGCTGTGCCTCCGCGGCGAATGAATTTCCGAAATCCCACCACGGCGCCCTAGATAATGCCTTTCTCTTTGAACTCCCCCATCGCTTTGTCGTCGTATCCCAGCGCTTTCAAAAACTCGCCGTTATGCTCGCCCAGCTCCGGCGGCGGCAAGGGATGGGGCGCTTTGGTGTCGCTGTAGTCCAGCGGAAATTTGACCGTGCGGATGGTCGGTTTGTTTTTGCGCTCGATCTGGATTTGCATTCCCATATGTTGCACTTGGGGGTCGTCGAAGACTTCTTTCAAGTTGTAGACCGGCGTATGCGGTACATCGTGGGCTTCCAGGCGCTCTAACCAGTGAGCGCGCGGTTTTTGCCGAAATATCGGCGCGAAGGTTTTGTTCAACTCTTCGTAATTGTTGCGCCGGTCCGGCCGCGTCTTAAACCGCGGATCTTCGATCAGCTCGGGATGCTCCACGGCGTTGCACAATCCTTCCCAGAACTTCTGGGGCGAGGAAAGATGAATCGCCAGCATCGCCCCGTCCGAGCAGGCGAAGGCATAGGTCTGCGACTGGCGCGGCCGCGTGTACGGGCCCGGCACGCGCCCATGCGAAAGCGTTTCGGTCGCCGGCGCGTTTAAGAAAGCTAAGATAGAACCGACCATGGTGGCGTCGATCTGCTGTCCTTTGCCGGTTTTAGTTCGCGCCATCAATGCGCTCAAAACCCCAAGCGCTGAAAACATGCCGCTCAAGCAGTCGGAGTAAGCCGGACCGATGGGCTTGGGATCTTTGGGATCCATCAGCACGCTCATCATCCCGCCCATGCCTTGTCCCACCGTATCGTAGGCCGGCCGGTTGACGTACGGACCCGTCGGGCCCGTGCCGGTGATCGAGACGCAGATAATCCCTTGGTTGATCTTGCTGAGCGTGGCGTAATCGATGGCGAGTTTCTTCGTCACGCCGGGACGGAAGTTGTCCATCACCACGTCGGCGGATTTAACCAGGCCGTAAAAAATTTCCTTGCCCTCGGCAGTTTGTAAATTGAGCGTGACGCTCTTCTTGCCACGGTTATAGGCCCAAAAGTTCGGCTGATCGCCGCCGAAATCCCAGCCGCGAAACGGGTCGCCGCCCTTCGGATTTTCTACTTTGATGACCTCCGCGCCCATGTCCGCGAGCAACATCGCGCCGTAGGGACCGGAAATAAAGTTGCCCAGCTCCAAAACTCTGATGCCGTCTAAACTGCCGTTCATTCTTTCTCTCCTAATTCGAGTGTTTTCCGACTATTGCCTGTTTCAGCCTGAGGCTGATCCGCCTCTGGCGGAGCCTATTGCCTTCTTGTCGCCTCTTGCCTACCGCCTGCTTGTTCGGATAATGAATTTTCATACCTCGCAATTAACAGGAGAACAAGATGGCGACCCCACCACCCGTAACCGACACGCTCGCGCGCTTTGTGAGCGACACTGATTACTCGACGATCTCCGAGACAACCCTCGCCAACGCCAAGATGCATATTCTCGACACCTTCGGCGTCGCGCTGGCGGGGGTCGCCACGGACACCGCGTCCATCGCCCTCGATTATTGCCGGTGCACCGGCCGGAGTGATGAGGCATCGATTTGGGGAACGCGCGTTAAATCCTCGGCGCCCATGGCCGCCTTTGCCAACGGACTTCTCGGTCACGCCATCGACTTCGACGATTGGGACGCCTTTATCCACGCCGGCCACCCGACATGCATGGTCGTCGGCGCGGCGCTGAGTCTTGGCGAAGTCATCGGCTCCTCGGGGAAAGATTTGCTAAAGGCCTACGTGTCGGGTATCGAAGTGCTCACCAAGATTTCCGCCGCCAGTCCCAATCTACAAGATCGCGGCTTTCACAGCACGCCGGTCTTGGGCAGCTTCGGCGCCGCCGTCGCCTGCGCCAGCCTGCTCCGGCTCGATCCGGGCAAGATCAAAGCCGCATTGGGCATCACCGCATCGGCCGTTGGCGGCATCCACCGCCAGCAAGGCTCGATGGTCAAGCCGTTTCACGCCGCCAACGCGGCGCGCAATGGCGTCGAAGCCGCGCTGCTCGCCGAAAAGGGGTTCACCGCCGATGCGGCCATCTTCGAGGCGCCACGTGGCTTTTGCGACACTTTCTTCGGCAAGGGCGCCTGCGACTACGAAAAAATGATCACGAACATCGGCAAGCCATTCTTTCTCGAATCGCCCGGCCTCGGCTTAAAAATGCACCCTTGCAGCGCGCCGCAATTCCTCGCCGCCGACGCCGCGCTCCATTTGAAGCGCGAGCACAAGATCGACTTCGCAGAGCTCGCAAAAATCGAAGTCCGCATCCCGCCAGAGCGCTACCAGCGCCACTACCACGCCGAAGTCAAAACCGGCCTGCGCGGCAAGTTCGCCATCAACTACGTCGTCGCCCTCGCGCTGCTCGATGGCAAACTGGAGATCGCCACTTTCACCGACGAGAAAGCCAACCAGCGACAAGTTCAGGACGCGCTCAGCAAAGTGAGCGTCATCGTTGACGAATCGATCCCTGAACCGGGACCCTACTGCCCGGTGAGCGTGGAACTGAAAAACGGCACGCGCCACAGCTACACCGCGCGCATCGCCAAAGGCGATCCGCGCAATCCGATGAGCGAAGACGAAGTCTTGGACAAGTTCCGCGGCAACGCGAAATCTGTCATCTCGGAGAAACAATCAGAGGAGTTGATCGCGACGGTGCGCAATCTGGAAGCAGTCGAAAATGTCGGTCGTTTGGTTTCCCTGCTGCGACCCGCGTAGAACCGCTACCTGGCGTACTTATTCCACGCCGTTTCTTGGATGTCATGACATCCGGCTATATGCATCAAAGACTGGAGCACGCTCGGACAACGCTGGGGTCTACGCGGAATACTACTGGCTCAACATCTACTATCCTCGATACCAACCCACGCAGCAACGGCTAATAGCGAGAACCGACCCACGGTATCCAAAATTAATAACCCGTCGAAAAGCTGATGGCACTTTGACAACAATTCACACAGACGATAAGTCAGCCTTACCCCGGCATTTTGATCAAATCATTATTGAAACCTGGCTAACTGTACTGTGTTATTAACATCTGGATACTCGCACGTACGGTTTTCCGCAACACGGGCACTGACACAGGCGTCGGGCGATGGCCCTTGCCAGACGAAAGCGTGTAGTGGCGATCGACCAAGGGATGTGCCGCTGCATC
>JAUYJC010000139.1 GCA_030688735.1 Deltaproteobacteria bacterium | reverse complement strand
TATTCTTCGCGCTTCCCTCGATAATTTTTTCGATCATACCTTAGCTCCCTTCACTTTATGGCTTATGGCTCGCTTCGCTCTATGGCGCATGGTGGCGCACGCTCTTTGCCATACGCCATAAGCCATATGCTATCTGCCATAGGCTAGAAAGCGAAGCGAGCCATAAGCCATAAAGCGAAGGGAGCTAAGGTATGATCGAAAAAATCATCGAGGGAAGCGCGAAGAATAAATTCCTCATCTTTCTCATGGTTCTTTTCCTCAGCGCCGGGGGAATATGGGCGCTCAGGAACACTCCCCTGGACGCCATTCCCGATCTCTCCGATGTTCAGGTCATTGTCTATACGACTTGGATGGGGCGGAATCCGACTATCATGGAAGATCAGGTCACGTATCCCATCGTCACGACGATGATCTCGGCTCCGCGCGTAAAGTTCGTTCGCGGCTTCTCTGATTTTGGTTTTTCCTACGTGTATATCATCTTCGAAGACGGTACCGACATCTACTGGGCCAGAAGCCGTGTCCTGGAATATCTGAATCAGGTTAGCGGCAGGCTTCCCAAGGGTGTAACTCCCACCTTGGGACCGGATGCGACCGGAGTCGGCTGGGTTTTTCAATATGCTCTGGTGGACGATAACAAAAAGTACGATCTGGCCCAGTTGCGCAGCCTTCAGGACTGGTACTTGCGCTACCAGATCGGCAGCGTCGATGGCGTAGCCGAAGTGGCGAGTCTGGGAGGTTTCGTGCGCCAGTATCAGGTCAACTTAGATCCGAACAAGCTGTCGGCATATCGTGTCTCGGTGAAGGGCGTCATGGACGCGATTCGCATGAGCAACAACGACGTCGGCGGCCGGTCCGTAGAACTTAGCGGGGCGGAATACATGGTGCGCGGCCGCGGCTACATCAAATCACTGAAAGACATCGAGATGATTGCTGTGGGAGGCGAGCGCGGCACACCGATTCTCGTGCGCGATATCGGCTCAGTGACTCTGGGTTCGGATATGCGGCGGGGAATTGCCGAACTGGACGGCAAAGGGGAGGTGGTGGGCGGGATCGTCGTCATGCGTTACGGTGAGAATGCTCTCAACGTCATTGATCGCGTAAAGAAAAAACTAAAGGAAATTGAACCGTCGCTTCCACCGGGAGTGAAAATTGTCACCAGCTACGACCGCTCCGATCTCATCTTGCGATCGATAGCCACTCTCACGGAAAAACTCATTGAGGAAAGCATAATTGTCAGCATTGTGTGTCTGATTTTTCTTTTCCATTTTCGTAGTGCCCTGGTGGCCATTTTAACTCTCCCCATCGCGATCATCATTTCTTTCATCGCGATGCATTACCTCAATCTTACCTCCAACATCATGTCGTTAGGCGGCATTGCCATCGCCATTGGCGCCATGGTGGATGCTGCCATCGTTATGGTGGAGAACGCGCATAAAAAGCTGGAGCACTGGGAAGCGACGGGTAGGCCGGGAGACCGAAGCCATGTGATTATCGAGGCCGCCAAAGAAGTCGGGAAGCCGCTCTTTTATTCTCTCCTTATCATTACCGTTTCGTTTCTGCCGGTCTTCACGCTCGAAGCGCAGGAAGGAAGACTCTTCAAGCCCCTCGCTTATACCAAGACCTTCGCCATGTTCTTCGCGGCGCTTCTTTCCGTAACTCTCGCGCCGGTCTTGATGCTGTTATTGATTCGGGGTCGCATCCACCCTGAGGCGAGAAATCCCGTGAATCGTTTTTTGATCGCTCTCTATATGCCCGTTGTTCGGCTGGTGCTGCGCTTCAAAATGACCACCGTCATTCTAGCGGTCGCAGCACTCGTCTTGACGTTGCCGGCATTTACACGGCTAGGCTCCGAGTTCATGCCGCCGCTTAACGAGGGAATGATCTTTTATATGCCCACCACCCTACCTGGTATTTCGATCACGCAGGCAAGCCGAGTCCTTCAGATTCAGGACAGGATTCTGAAAAGCTTCCCGGAGGTACAGTGGGTCTTCGGCAAGGCGGGCAGGGCGGAAACCTCGACGGACCCGGCACCGTTCAGCATGGGCGAAACAACGGTGATGCTGAAACCTGAGTCCGAGTGGCGCAAACTGCGCATCGACCGCTCTCACTGGCCCCAGCCGTTTCGCTACCTTGGCGAACTCATTTTGAGCCCCACTCGTCCGATGACATGGGACGAGCTGGTTGCTGAAATGGACAAAGCGACACGCCTTCCCGGCGTGGCGAATGCGTGGACGATGCCGATCAAAAATCGCACCGACATGCTTTCCACCGGTATCCGTACGCCCGTCGGAATCAAGATCTTCGGTCCTGATCTGCAGAAAATCGAGGAAATCGGCAAACAAATTGAAATGGTTGTCCAATCGGTTCCTGGCACGCGCACGGTTTTTGCGGAGCGCGTCACCGGCGGCTACTACCTCGACTTTGACCTGAAGCGCGAGGAAATCGCCCGCTACGGGCTTGCCATTGACGACGTTCAGATGATCATCGAGTCGGCCATCGGCGGAGAGAGTATCACCACGACCGTTGAAGGAAGAGAACGTTATCCTGTCAGCGTCCGATACGCGAGAGAGCTTCGCGATGATGTGGATAGACTCAAACGCGTTCTGGTTCCCGCCATGAATGGCGCCCAGGTTCCATTGGGCCAGTTGGCAGAGGTTCGACTCACTACGGGGCCCGCGATGATTCGGGATGAAGACGGTCAACTGTCCGGTTATGTTTTCGTCGATATGACGGGCAGAGACATCGGCAGCTACGTCGAAGAGGCCCAAAAAAAGGTCGCTGCGCAGGTTCAGATACCCACCGGGTATAGCCTGGTATGGAGCGGTCAATACGAATACATGCAGCGGGCGAAAGAGAGGCTGATCTATGTCGTGCCCCTGACCCTGCTGATCATTTTCGTCCTTCTCTACATGAACTTTCAGTCGGTGGCGAAGAGCTTCATCGTGTTGCTCTCGGTTCCCTTCGCCATCGTCGGCGCCGTCTGGTTTCTTTACCTGCTGGGTTACAACATGAGCGTGGCGGTCTGGGTGGGAATTATCGCCCTGGCCGGCGTCGCGGCGGAAACCGGCGTGGTCATGATCGTCTATCTGGATGAGGTCTACGACCGGAAACTGCGGGAGGGTTCGATGTCCACGCTCCAGGACCTCTATGAGGCGATCATCGAAGGCGCTGCCCAGCGTGTCCGCCCCAAGATGATGACGGTTACAGCGATCATCGCAGGGCTCCTGCCGATTATGTGGTCCCACGGGAGTGGAGCTGATTTGATGAAGAGAATCGCCGCCCCGATGATCGGCGGCATGGTGACTTCTACTGTTCTCACGTTGGCTGTGATCCCCGCCATCTACGCGCTGTGGAGAGGTTGGGGGATGAGAAGGTTAGCTTCCCAACGCGGTGAGATCGGTAAAGCCTCAGGAGACTGGAGTCTGAAATAGCTTTCTAGGGCAAGGAGGTGGTTGAAAATGAAATGTTCAGCGGCATTGCGGGTTCTGTCATGTGCAAGGAAGAAAGCGGACCGTGCATGTTCCTCGCTCCCCGTATTATATCAAATGAAGAAAAGAGTTTTTCTTTCTCTGTTCATGCTGTGGCTGGGGTTCGGAGCAAATAACGTTCTTGGTCAAGAGCCCAACCATCTCCATTCTTTAATTCTTGATTCCGAGACCGGGACGCTTCTCATTGCGATGACAAAGAGCAAAGTCCATGCAACAGAAACAACGATGAACGGCCGATTCAAGGGTCATGAGGACAGGGTATAGGAATGAAACTTAGAAAGGAGATTTCGTCATGGGAAAAAACAGAAAAGGAAACAAGAGCAAAGAACACGCCGGTGGAAAACGACGCGGTTTGCGGGTGGCCAGCCTGGTAATCGCCTTAGTATTGATGGGCGGGGCCTGGATGTACACTGCCAGTTCAAGCCGTTCTT
>JAUYJC010000168.1 GCA_030688735.1 Deltaproteobacteria bacterium | reverse complement strand
CGGACAGTTTCCGTCGTGGCGCGGCGAGTCATGAAGGTTCGATCTTCCGGCTTTAGTAGCCAAGAACGGAATGTTCGACATCATCTGGCATGTACACAATTCAGGATAAAAGTGTTCGACATCATCTGACATGTGTCCCCTTACCCCTCACTTCTTCAGCTCCATCGGCATCGTGATCGTGAACGTCGAGCCTTTGCCGACTTCGCTCTCGACGACGATCTCGCCACCCATCAAGTTGATGAACTTTTTCACGATCGCCAGGCCGAGGCCGGTGCCGCCGTACCTGCGCGTGCTGGACATGTCCGCTTGGCGGAACTCCTCGAAGATCATGGCCAGCGCTTCCTGTTTCATGCCGATGCCGGTATCCGAAACGGTGAGCTTGAGCATGCCGTCGTCGCGCCAGGCCGCCACCTTGATCTCGCCCTGCTCGGTGAACTTGGCGGCGTTGCTCAACAGATTGAGCATCGCCTGCTTGAGC
Source organism: Deltaproteobacteria bacterium (assembly GCA_030688735.1). GTDB lineage: Bacteria > Desulfobacterota > Binatia > UBA9968 > UBA9968 > JACPFE01. The sequence continues at coordinate 6,111 of JAUYJC010000168.1, read as the reverse complement.
TTGTCGCGGTCGGTTTTGAGCGGCGGGATGTCCGGCGCGATCTCGGTGACGAGTTTGACCTGGCCGGTTTTCAACAGCGGCTCCACCGTGGTTGTGGCCACCCGGATGATTTCGTCGAGCTTGAAGGTCTCGGTGTAAGCCTCCATGCGCCCGGCCTCGATCTTGGCGAGATCGAGCAACTGATTGATCAGGCTCAATAGATGCTCCGAGCTGATCAGCACCTTTTGCAGATTGTCCTTTTGCAGCTTTTCGATCTGCCCCTCGGTCTTGCGCTGGACGATGCGGGTAAAGCCGATGATCGAGTTGAGCGGCGTGCGCAGCTCGTGGCTGACGTTGGCGAGAAACTGCGACTTGTGGCGGTTGGCGGTCTCAAGCTGCTCGTTCTTTTCCTGAATTTCTTGGAACAGCCGGACGTTCTCAATCGCGATCACCGCCTGGTCGGCAAAGGTCTTGAGTAGAGAGATCTGTTTGTCGCTGAAGGGCCTGACGTCTAGTCGGCGGATCACGATGGCCCCGATCGCCACACCCTCGCGCAGCAACGGCGTGGCCAGCACGGTACGTTGACCGATCTCTTTTTGGATTGCTTTGACGTCCGCATACTCCGTATCGAGCACGGCTTCGATGTCGTGGATGTGGATGGTTTGCCTGTCGATAATCGCCCGGCCGCCAGGGAACCCGCGCGTGATTGGGACCGGGAATTCCGGGGCAGGTATAGACCCATATTTGGCTACTCTCTCATGATGGTCGCCGACCACGCGAAAAATGATCGCGTCTTCCGCCTCGCACAGTCGCGCGGCCCTTTCCGCGACGACGTTCAACACCGGCTGAATGTCCGTAGGCGAGCCGGCGATCACCCCCAAGATTTCACTGGTGGCGGTCTGCTGCTCCAGAGATTCTGTCAGCTCGCGCGTGCGGTCTTCGACCTTTTGCTCCAGGCCGGCGTAGGACTCCTGCAGTTGGGAGGTCATCTTGTTGAACTCGTCGGCCAACACTTCGATCTCGTCGCCGGTCTTGAGGTCGAGCCGGTAGCTCAGGTCGCCGGTCCCGATGCGCTCCACGCCTTCGCGCAGGATGGATACGGGGCGCACCACCCGGCGCGCCAGGAAGAGGCTTGCCAGAAGCGCGAGGCCGAGGCCGATGAGAAATAACGTCGCAGTCCTGAACATGGAGGCGTAGAGCGTCTCGTAGGCTTCCGCCACCGGCCGGTCGATGATCACGGCCCAACCCAGGCTGGAGGCCACCGCGAAGGAGCTGAAGACCTTTACCCCCTGGAGGTTTCGCGCGACGATCACGTTGGTCTTGGGTTGGTTGGCGGGGTCGGCGAACGCCGCCTTGGTTTGTTCGAGCCCCGACACCTTTTTTCGCTGCAAGACCAGGCTGATGTCGGGGTGGGCGATCAATTCGCCGGTGCGGGTGATGGCGTAGGCGTGACCGGCCTTGCCGACCCTGATGGCCGATACAACTTCGCCGATGTATTTGAGATTGACCTCGGCCTGGAGCACGCCGATGACGTCGCCGGCGAACCGCTCGATGGGCACGGCGATGGTCATGTAGGGCTCCGAGCCGCGCACGAAGTACACCTGGCCGAAGAAAGATTTTCCCTTTTTCGCTTCCTCGAAGGGGAGCGTGGGGGGTTGTTCCTTCTTGGCTTCAGGAAGAACGGTGCGCAAGCGCGAAGCCTGCACCTGGACCGCGCCGTTGCGATCCAACGCCACCGCCTCGGTGATCGACGGTGCGATCAACAGCAGTTTTTCCAATTCGAAGCGGAATTCGTCCGTGAGCCCCCGCGGCGCGATTTCCCGGCTGCGCGTGGCGCTTTTCAAAATGTTATGAATCTCTTGAACGAAGAGATCGATCTTGAAGGCGGCGCCGGTGGCTACTTCCTTCTGGAAGAGCGCCATTTGCTCCTGGGTCTCGTAGTAGCGATAATAGATCTCGACAGCGCCGCTGAGAATCAACCCGCCGCCGACCAGCGCCACCGAAATAAGGAAGTAGTCGCGCATCAGCCGCCCGCGCCGGCGCCCGCCGAAGTATTTCAACAATGGCAAGTCACGAAGCTTCATGTTTCACCATGCGATACCCTCGCGCCAAATTCCAAATCCCGTCCCGAACCCCTCGACTCCGCCGAATGACCGCAAAGTATAATATCTTGTGGCTTTTGACTATTGGCCGTTTCAGTCGGAGGCTGATCCTCAGCCGAAGGACTGATCCGCCTTGGGCGGAGCCTGCCGCCCGTTGCTTCTATTCACTTGATCAACCTATTCGCCCGTGCCAAGACGTTCGGGTCAATGGTCACGCCGACCTGCTTGGCTGTTCTCAAATTGACGATAAACTCGAACCTCATCGGTTGCTCGACGGGTAAGTCCGCAGGCTTGGCGCCTTTCAGGATTCTGTCCACGAAATATGCGACGCGCCGGTAGCTCTCCGCTTGGTCCGCCCCGTAGTACATGAGCCCACCAGCTTCGACAGCTTCTCTGCTCTGGTACATCGACGGCAACCGGCTCTTTAACGCAAAGCCAACGGTCCGTTTTCGGTTAACATTCAGCAGTGGGCTATCGAGCACATAGAGACCATCCGGGCGCTGCTTGTTTAGTGCAGCGAATACCTTCTCGAAACCGTCCGCAGCTCGTACCTCCCAAGGTTGAATAGTCAACCCCAGCGCGCGCCCCGGCCTGGACCTCTTTCAGCTCGAGTGCGGTGGCCGGACTGGCCGTTTCGTGGAGAACCGCGACGCGGGCAAGTTTGGAAACGGCTTGTTTGAGCAGCTCCAGCCGCTTCCCGCCTAGTTCGTGGTTAAGGAGAGTAATGCCGGTGACGCTGCCGCCGGGACTGGCAAGGCTTTCAACCAGGCCTGCCTCGACAGGATCGGACCCACCGCCCATCATAACGATGGGGATCGTCTTGGTCGCACTCATGGCCGCCCGGGTCATCGGGGCCCCCTCCTGCTACCACGATGATATCGACCTTGAGACGGACCAGCTCGGCCGCAAGCTCAGGGAGCCGATCGCGCTTCCCCTCCGCATATCGGTACTCGCTAGCGATGTTCTGACCTTCTATATGGCCACGCTCGCGCAGCGCCAGCCGAATTCCCTCGAAACGGGTGGACTCAGTGGCTGGATTGGATGGCGATAGATACCCGATCGTTGGGAGCTTCTTTGGCTGCTGCGCTTGAGCCACCGCCCCACAAGCTGCCAGAGTCCCAAAGATTACAAGTAGTCCGATGATGTGTTTCATACCCCCCGCCTATTTTAGATTTTCGATTTTCGATTGCCGATTGACCGGAGAACCTCTATCGCGCTTCTGAAGAGTCCTAATCGACGCTACCGTCATCGCGATGATCTCGTTGGTTTCCTGCAACAATTCCGACAGCCGCGTCTCAGGGACAAGCCCCGATTCAATCAGCAGTTCCATCCAGTACGCTGACTCGTCTGCCTCTTCTTCAACGATCCGCAGCTTGGCGATTACATCAGCGGTGGACTTCCCGCGACACGCTGCTCGATAGTTAGCGCCAATCGAAGTGCCAGATCGGATCAACTGTCTACCGAGCACATCCGCGGTCCGGTTCCTCGGCAATGCGTCGACGACTTTGATGACGTCTAAAGCTAACTTCTTAGTGCGCTTCTTGAATAAGTTTTCGTCCATGTGTTTTCTCCCCCAATCGAAAATCGGCAATCGAAAATCTAAAATCACTTGATCACCCTCTTGGCCCGCGCCAGCACCTGCGGAGGAACGGTGACGCCAAGCTCTTTGGCGGTCTTGAGGTTGATCGTCAGATCGGCGTTTTCGACGGTCTCGATCCTGAGGTCCTTGGGTGAAGTCCCGGCGAGGACGCGCTGGACGTATTTCGCCGCGAGCCGGCCGATCTCTTGAAAATTTTGTCCATAGCTCGCCAGCCCACCCTGGGCGACCAGACTCTCGTCCTGGAACATGGTGGGTAATTTTTTCGCCTTGGCCGTGTCGATGATCAGTTGCGCCTGGCTGATCACTGTCGCATCCGGGATATAAATCAGCGCGTCGGCCTCGCCGGCCTTGAGCGCCTGCAGCCCGTTGCGCAGTTCGTCGCTGGATTTGACGTGGCGTTCGAGGAGCTTGACGCCGAGTCGCGTCGCCTCCGCGCGCGCCATTGCGGCTGCCTCGACGGCGACGCGGGTAGCGGGATTGTAAAACGTGACGACACGGCTTAGCTTGGGCAAGATTTCCTTTAGGATCTCAAGCCGCTTCGCCGTCAGGTCGCGAGCGAGATAGTGCACGCCCGTGAGCCGGCCGCCGGGCCTGGCAAAACCGTCCACCAATTTGGCGGCCACCGGATCGCTGCCGGTGCAGAAAACGATCGGCACGCTGGTGGTCGCCTGCTTGGCCGCGGCGATGACGCTACCGGCGATGGCGAAGATCAAGTCGACTTTTTCCCGTTCAAAGTTCTTTGCTGCCGCCTCCGCCGCCTTGGTATCGCCCTTGGTATCTTCGATTGTGAGAGTGAATTGTTTTCCTTCGGCGAGTCCCAATTCCTTTAGACCTGCCCGCAGGCCGTCGATGGTTTCGCGCAACGGCCCGCCGGGATAAATGACGCCGATGCGATGGAGTTTTTGCTGCTGCGCCTGGGCGGGGAAGCTAAGCGCCAAGAGCAAAGTGCTAAGCGCAAAGCCAAGGCTTTTTTTTCTCATGAGTTTTCTCCTAGCGTTTTTGTTGCCCCTTGCTCCTTGCTCCCTGCTATTTAATCACCTTCACCGCTCGGTTGAGCACCTCGGGCGGGATCGTGACGCCGATCTGACTGGCGGTCTTGAGATTGACGGACAGATCGAACTTTGTCGGCTGCACCAGCGTCAGCTCGCCGGGCTTGGCGCCTTTGAAAATCTGGTCGATATATTCCGCCGCGCGCCGGGATAGGTCCGGCAGGTTTACGCCGTAGCTCATCAGCCCGCCGGCCTCGACGAAATCGGCGCGGTCGTAGACCGCCGGGAGTTTGTTTTTGATTCCGGCTTGAGCGATCCGCGCGATCTGGCTGTTGAACAGCGCGTCGGTCATCAAGAAGAGGGCGTTGGCACCCCCTTTGGCCGCGTTTGCGATGGCGCCGTCCAGCTCATTGGCGCTCTGGGCATTGACGGTTTGAAAATTCAGGCCCAGGGAGCGTGCGCCGAGCTCGGCATCCTTGACGCTTCGACCGTGGCCGGGATTCTTCGGATTCGCCAGCGCGGTCACCTGGGTCGCCTTGGGCAGGGTTTCCTTGATCAGTTTTAGGCGCGCGCCGAAAAAATCCGCCGACATACGCGCCACGCCGGTGACGTTGCCTCCGGGAAACATGAAACTCTTGACGAGCCCGGCTTCGACGAGGTCGCCGGCGCCGGCCACCACGATGGGAATCGTCTTGGTCGCATTCTTGGCGGCGACCGCAACGCGCGTGCCGCCGACCACAATGACGTCGACCTGTTGCTCGACCAGCTCCTTGGCGAGTTGATTCAGCCGGTCCGTCTTGCCCTCGGCGTAGCGGTACTCCAGGACGATGTTTTTGCCCTCTTGGTGGCCAAGGTCGCGTAGCCCCTGACGCAAGGCTTCATCCCGCGACGCGTTGAGCGCCTGGGTGCTGGAAACCAGCACGCCGATCTTCCATACCTTGGCCGGCTGCTGCGCCTCGGCGGACAAGCAAAGCGCAAAGAGCATAGCGTTAAGCGCAAGGCAAATAATTTTTTTACTCATGATTTTTTTCTCCTCGCTTTTGCTGACCTCTGATCTCTGATTCTGCTGAAAAACCTTCCGTTCATCCTTCGAGAGCCTCAGAGCCCGTCCTGAGCCTGACGAAGGAACGAACGGAGGAGTGATCGAAATCATTGGAGATTTTTCCGTTCATGCTGAGCCTGTCGAAGCATTCTTAGGGTTTTTCAGCAGAATCTGACCTCTGACCTCTGACCTCTGACCTCTGACCTCTGACCTCTGACCTCTGACCTCTGACCTCTGACCTCTGACCTCTGTCACTTGATCACCTTGACCGCCCTCGCCAAGACATTCGGCGGGATCGCCACGCCGATCTGCTTCGCGGTTTTAAGGCTGATCACCAGCTCAAAATACATCGGCGTCTCAATGGGCAGGTCCTGGGGCTTGGCGCCCTTGAGAATTCGG
>JAUYJC010000123.1 GCA_030688735.1 Deltaproteobacteria bacterium | reverse complement strand
CGGCCCATGTTCTGAACGCGGCTTGTTAAATCAGGCAACGTAATCGCCGCGGCGACACCGAAGCAACCCGCGAAGAAGGCTATGACGTTGGCGACAAACCACAGGGTCCTAAAGTTGCACATGACTCCTCCAGTTGTGATTGCCATTAATGATAGAAATTTGCTTTGGGGGGTTGGCCACTGAGCACTCAACATTACTCCGACGACCCGGTGCGAGACCGCGTTCCAGAGCCTCAAGTGGCTAGCTCAGAAAATAGACTTGCCCCGTACCCCCATCTCTAGGGCGGACAGTATCCGAGAAGGTGGCGTCATGTCAAATCGTAGGCGGCTATCTACTCCCGTAGCGGGCTGCTCGTTCGCTCACGAGAAATCCGATTCTCCGTTTCTTGGGCGCTAGAACCGTAGATCCGTTCGATCGCGTCTGCGGCTGGACGGTGTCGAGTGCCGCTGCAGCTTGCCGCATAAGTGCGTCCGTGTCGAGGACGCCTCTCTGGTTAAAGGTGAGCATGAAGAAGACCATTCGGATAACTTTGACAGGACGCCGGTGAGCCTGCTCGACAACCGCTTCCGCCCCCCCGCACGCGCAGTGCCGCGAACTGCGGGATAGGATACCCTGATGGATCGGAAAGCATGGCCGCGAATCTTGATAATCATCTAGCCGGCTTCTCCGAGAGGCGCTAAGGTTGGTGATAAGCCAACCCCACAACCCAAAGGAGGAGACGAAGATGAAACTGTACGGAGCGATCGATTTGCACTCGACCAATAACGTGACGGTGGTGATTGATGAACAAGATCGAGTGGTCTATCAGAAATGCTTGCCCAACGATCTGGCATTGATCCTCAAGGAATTCTCGGTCTATCAATCCGAGCTTCAAGGCATCGTGGTGGAGTCGACCTACAACTGGTACTGGCTGGTCGATGGACTGATGGAGCAAGGGTACAAGGTTCACTTGGCCAACACCGCAGCGATCCAACAATACAACGGGCTGAAATACACCGACGATAATTCGGACGCGCGTTGGCTGGCGCACCTGCTGCGCTTGGGAGTGTTGCCCGAGGGCTATATCTATCCCAGAGCAGAGCGGCCCGTGCGCGATCTACTACGCAAGCGAAGCCAGCTGGTGCGCCAGAGAACGACAAATCTATTGAGCATTCAAAATCTGATGACCCGCAATACAGGGAGTTCGCTGAGCGCCAAGCACGTCAAAGGACTCGATGTCCAACAGGTCGACGAACTGTTGCCCAACCCGGATCTCGCCCTGGCGGTCAAGGCTAACCTGTCGGTCCTGTGCAGCGCCGATGAACAGACGGAGATCTTAGAACGAACCGTTATCGAACGAGTTCAACTGAGACCTCAGTTCTGCTTTCTTAAAACCGTACCTGGGATCGGAAAGATTCTGTCGCTCACGATCATGCTTGAGACCGGGGACATCCGGAGATTTGCCAGCGTGGGGAATTATGCTTCGTACTGTCGGTGTGTCGGGAGTCAGAAGATCAGCAACGGCAAGAAAAAAGGCAAGGGCAACACCAAGAACGGGAACAAGTATCTGGCCTGGGCCTTTGTGGAGGCGGCCAACTTCGCCATCCGGTACAACTCCAGGATTAAGAGTTTCTACCAGAGAAAGAAGGCCAAGACTAAGGGAGTGGTGGCCCTCAAAGCGGTGGCACACAAGCTGTGCCGGGCTTGTTACTATGTTATAAGGGATCGGGTTGCTTTTAATGTGACCCAAGCGTTCGGTCCGAAGTAAGTCTTTACGGTTGGGATGGGGCAGTGAGCTTGAAATGGGGTTGGCTCAGAACCACAAGATTTGATTAGCTGCTGTCCCGTCCCTTAAATACAACTCGCAGGGGTTGTGATCGGCTGGTACGCCCACGCCGTGAGCCATAAAGGGGTTGGACCCGAAAGGGAGCCACAGGATTTGTGAATCCGCTACCGTTGGAGGCGGCGTGGTACCGACAGTTTTCTGGGGCAAGAGAACTTGCCAGGGGTGGGAAGAATTCTCTTTTAGAAATCTCCCACGGCCTTGATCCTGATGGGTGACTGGTGCGGACTAGGATCCGACACCGAATGCAAAGAAAACAGGGGCGCGTTACCGAAAGATCACCGCCTGTGCGAGAAGGGCAATAAGGGGAAGAAGAAAATTCTTTCCACGCGAACGTCTGTGCCTACTTGACCTGCCGGCTAATGGGTGACTCTGATTACGGGCGATCCATCCGGTCGTTTAGCCACATAATCGGAAAATTTGTGCTTGCGGCCAGATTGAGAGACGCTGGTGAGAATGGCTCGCTCGATTAGAGCTGTCAGGTGTGCAAGGAAGGAAAGAATCTCAGCGTGATTGGTTAGCGCGCTGTCTGCCGTTGGCCCAGGAGTCCGCCTGCTGCGCCGAGGGCCATAGTTATGAGCACCAGTGTCACTCCCAAAACACATGTTTCTGGGAGCTTTCCATTTTGCCACATGGACCACAAGATCGTTGATAGGACGACTGAACCTGGGCCGTAGAGCATCACTGATGCAGACAGTTCCCGCGCTGCATGCATGCCAACCCACAGCCAACTGTTTCGAAATGAGACAGCCAAGAGCGGCAGCACGATCGTCCAAAGCATGCGTGGGGTAGATGCACCGCTTGCGGTGGCGGCTTCTTCGAGTTCCTTTGATATCTGGATTTGAGCCGCGTTCATCGTCCGGTTCGCATAAGCCAAGTACTTGGTGATACAGGCGATGACAATAATCCATACGGTCCCGTAAACAGGTATCGGAATCGTAAGATAGGTGAAAATCAACGCCAGGCCGATTACGATCCCTGGTATGCTGTGCGGGAGAAAGGCGAGCACGTCCAAAAGGCGGCGGCCTTGCCAGCGGGTCCGGATGATGATCCACGACAACATACCGGCGAGAAACATGGTTACGGTGGCCGATACGACCGTAACGAGCACCGTATTGAAAAGCGCACGCGTGACTCCGGGATAATCTATCGTTCCCTTGTAAGCGTCAAACGAGACTTTGGAAATCGCGCTGATAGAAGGATTTGTCCAGTATGGAAACAGACTTCCCCAAAACAAGATGCCCAAGGGTAGCATGATGGTGATCGTAAGGTACAGAAGTGCCATGACAGTCGAGACCCAACGGATCCGACCCAGATCAATGAGGCGCGGCCTGTAGCCTCGCGGCGTCACGGTCGCAAACTTTTCGCTCGCGCGGGTCACACGACTGTAAAAATGCATAAGGCATATCGACGCGAACACGAGCGGAGTTGCGAGAGCTGCCACATAACCATATTCAGGCAGGCCGCCGCCAGGATGTGTGGCCCAGTAGATCCGAGAGCTTAAAACCGATATCCCGCCTGAGAGCCCGATAATGCCTGGGATTTCGAAGGCCTCAATGGCGAAGACAAAGAAATAAATGGCTGCAGCCAAAATCGCGGGAAACATGAGAGGGAGGGTGATCCGGAAGGCAATCTGGCGCCATGTCGCGCCACACGCGAGCGCAGCGTCTTCCAACGTCGGATCCATTTGCCGGAAAGCGCCGCTCATCATAAGGAAGCAAGAAGGAACCATGCTGATCCCTTGCAGGACACAGATTCCGGCTAAGCTGTAGATATTAATGGGCCCAAGACCTTCTAGACCTAAGAGACCCCTCAGCACTAAATTGATCATCCCGTTTTGGGGATTGAACAATAGTACCCAGGCGATCGCGAGGAGCATGCCAGGGATGCCAATAGGAAGAATCATGCCGATGTAAATAAGGCCGCGTAGGGGCGTGTTCGTTCGTTCAGTGATCCATGCCATCGTGACCGCAATGGTAATGGCAATAGCAACTGAGAACACGCCCACCGCGAGGGTGTTCAGAATCACTTCGCCGGTTTGAGGATCGCTAAAGGCCCGCTGATAGTTGGCGAACGTGAGAGGACCTGGCTCGAGAGGCAAAGCGTCAGGGCTCCCCTTGAAGCTCGCCAGAGCCAGAAGTCCAATAGGAGCGGCGACCAAGAGGAGAATTGCGAGCCAGAGGCCAGCGTAGGGAATAGCTGACAGAGTGACTCGAGCCCGACTGATCATCCGTTCAGTAGCTCGAGGGATTCTCATCTCCTAACGCCCAGGATTTCCTGGACAAGTTGTTCGAGTTCTACCCGCTTTCGCGCGATTTTGTCGTTGTCGATGATCAGCTCTATTCTATGTCTTTTAAGGAGTTCTGCACCCTCGGTACCGGAATTCGGGGAAACGATCGAGCGGGAACTCGCGTCTTCTACGACCTTCTGCGCAGACGGGGTTGCCAGCCACCCCGTAAATAATTTTCCGGCATTGGGATGTTGGGCCTTCGCGTGTATGCCGATCAAGCGCGGGCTCACAAGCATCGGAGATAGCGGCACCAAATCTGCCGGAGCGCCTTTCTTTCTAGCGCCGATCACGTGATGAAGATACGGTCCGATAGATAAAGGAGCCTGTCCGCTCAGCAACTGGTTAAACGAGGTGGTGCCTCCCCGGACGTAAATCGGCTGCTGGGATTTGAGCCCGGCGGCAAATTGTTTCAGCCACTCTTCGCCTTTCGACAGACCCAGTCCGCCGATGGCTTGTACCCGTTGCTCGACAATCAGTTTGCCCTTCCACTTTGGATCCGTCAGATCATCCCAGGTTTTTGGATAGGCCTCTTTTTTCAACAGGTTTGTATTTGCCGCTACAATATGAGGGAGATCGTGATAGCTTACGCCTATCCCGTCGCCATAGACTTCGGAGGCCGAAAGTCCGAACAGGGCCGCCCAGTCATTGTGCCGCTGCAGCAGCCCGCGTTCTCGCAGGACCGCGATTTCACGCGGCCCAAGCTCAAAGATGTCAGCTTCCGGCGCCCGTCCTGCGCGAGCTTCGGCGGCGAAGCGCTGTGTGTATTCAGCGGGTTGAATCTCAAAGTGCGTGACTTCGATGCCCGGAAACTGCTTCCTAAACGCCGCAATCACCGGTGCGATTTGGTCCGGATCCGTCGGTCCCCAAAACACCACCCGGCCGTCTTTTTTTGCGGCTTGATATAGTTGATCCAATGAGGCATTGGAATCCCCAACAAAAACTAGCAGCAGACCAAAGAGGCACGAAAAGACCAGCCTCGCGAAATGTATGCGCTTCATTTTGTGTCCTCCTCTCTTTTTCCGTCGTCAACGGAGCCTAAACCGAACTACTGACCTCGAGATTTTAGGACTTCTTTCAGCACTCGCAAGAAATTTCCGCCCAGAATCTTGGTGATCTCATCCGCCTTGAATCCTCTTTTGACCAACCGGTCGGTTAAGTTCAGCAAATCCTCCTCGTTCTCAAGTTCGGGAAGGAGCTTGTTCTCGCCAGTATTGAAGAGCTCGTCTTCGGGATGGAGCGGCCCGTCGTCTTTGACGAAATCGAGCCCCAGTCCAACGTGATCAACTCCGACAATCTCCGCGATATAGCTGATGTGATCGAGCAGTTTGTCCAGCGTGGGCTCCTTTGCCGCTACCTGGGTTGCGATCGCGTTGATTCCCATCACACCCCCGGTACCGGCAAGCGCCTTTATCTGGTCGTCGTCGATTGTGCGCGGGTGAAGATTCAGCTTCCTGCAATTTGAATGGCTGCACACCACTGGCCCGGTCGCGATATCCAAGACGTGGAAAAAACCGGTCCGGGAGATATGGGCAAGGTCGATGAGCATTCCCAGACGGTTCATTTCCCTTACGACCGACACGCCGAAACGCGTCAATCCGCCCTTGGTTTCTTCTTCTCGTATCCCGTCAGCCAGCTCGTTTCTGAGGTTCCATGTAATCTGCATGGCCCGGAGCCCCAGCCAGTAGAAATTTCGCAGGTGCTCGAGCCTCCCTTCGAGCGGCTTCCCGCCTTCAAAGCTGAGGAGGAAGTAAACCGCATCTCGAGACGGTTCCGACGGTACGTCGTCGGCGCTCAAAATTATTTTAATTTTTCCTGCGGACGCCTCTGCTTCTTGGCGCAGCCAATCGATGTTTTCTAGAGCAGCGTGGAGGTAGCGGTAGGTTCCCTTCGAGTGCGTGACCGAATCACCGCATACCGCAAAGATGCTGATCGTCACTCCCCCTTTTTTAAGCCTCGGGAGCGTTGCGTTGAGCAATGGGAACTTCTCGCCGCTGTTTTTCAGTCTCACCATTTCGAAAACGTCCCGGTGGGCTTCGACAATAACTGACCGATTGTGAATCGCTTCTGCCTCTCGGCTTGCCATAAGGTATTGATCCTTTGGGCTGAGAGCCGTTGTCTCAACCCCAATGCTAAAATGTCACCATTGTTCGTCCAAAAAATTGAGATCCATCTGCCTATTCTCGATAAGCGCGGTCGCCATCCAGTCCGCGACGACAGGACAGACCACATGATCAACGTTTTGGAGGGCGTGCGTGCCTTGTCTGAACACCCTGACCTGCGCCAAATCTCCGGCAGCCTTTGCCAGATCATCGATTTCCGCGTCAGGGACGAGGTGATCCCTCCCGCCGTGTATCACGAGGAGCGGCCTTCGGAGTGTCGGGACGACATCTTTAAGGTCAATTTTCTCTTTGATGAATCGCGCCATTTCGGAAGCATTTTTGATCCCGAACATCGATGCCATTGATTTCTGGGTGGAGACAGGGCTCTCGAAGAATCCTCTCGCATCGTAAAACCCTCCCACGGACGCAATGGCCTTGAGACGCGCATCATGGGCGGCAGAACGGAGCGCAAGGTAGCCCCCCGTGCTTATCCCATACACCCCGATTCGGTCCGGATCCAAAAGCGAGTATATTTGAGTAAGCGTGGTGATCACCTGTGATACGGCCTTCTCGTAATCCCCCAGGACAAGCCGGGTCTCGCGCCTCAATTCGCCTTGACCAGGGCCGTCGAAATAGAACACGCCCAAGCCTCTCTCCAAAAAAGCCTCCGCTTGGAAGTGGGCCTCTTCTTTGGTTGAGTCGGCGCCGTCTGTGAGGAGGACCCACGGCGTTCGTGACTGCGCCGCGGGCAATCGCAAGTAGCCGGGAATGTGGAATTCTTCATACTTGACTTTCACGCACTCCAGCGGCGGCTCAAAAAACTGTCCTCCCGCTCGGTAGGTCTCAACCGATTTTCCCTGCAGGCGCGCCTTGGCTTCGGGGTCGCGGGCATAAAGCTGTGCGAGGTGGTAGAGATAAGAGGTGTGTACATATGCGGCTTTTGCGGTAATGCGCTGGTTTTGGGTAGCGCAGGCTTTGGCGAACGCTTCATAGCGCATGGCCGATGCCTCCCATGAGGAGGGCCAATCGTCGAAGTCCTTCATGCGCTCGAGCGCTTCAGCGACCTCGGGCTGCGAAATTCCGAATTTGGCCGGCCGCGCATAGGGAAGGACGGGCGTCACGCACCCGGCGCGGAGCACCGGCTCAACGCCCATTGCCCGCATGAGCCCGTTTATCGTCGGGTAAGGATCGTGGTCTAAAAAACTCATCGGCTGACGGACCCCCGAATTACAATACGTTCCTCAGCACTCTGACATAGTTACCACCGAGAATTTTTGTTATCTCGGTATTCTTAAACCCGCGCCGTTGTAACTCTTCCGCAAGGTGAGGGAGATCCTCGATTTCTTCGAAATCCTTGATCGGGACAAGTTGTTTATTCGGATGATGGCGGTCTTTCAGCGTCCGGGGTCCATCGTATTTCGTGAAGTCGAGTCCCAGACCGATGTAGTCGACTCCGACCAGATTCGCCATATGCTCGAGGTGGTCAACGAGATCTTTCAGGGTGGCGCCGTTTGCCTTGACATTTCTTGCAATCGCCAAAATTCCGACCAAGCCGTTCCTCGACGCGATCGCTTTAATCTGTTCATCTTGAATCGTGCGCGGGCTCTTGTATACCGCGCTGGCATTCGAATGACTGATGATAAGCGGCCCTTCAGTTGCCTCGAGAGCGTCGTAGAAACCTTCCGGTGTGAGGTGGGACAGGTCGATCACCATGTGCAAACGGTTTAGATCCTTGATCACGGCGAGGCCGAAATTGGTAAGTCTGCCTTTGGTTCTTTCCTCCCAGATTCCGTCCCCGATTTCGTTACGGAGATTCCAGGTGAGCTGAAGGGATCGAAGCCCAAGCCGATGGAAATTTCTCAGGTGGGAGAGGTCTCCGCCGAGCGGCAGTGCACCCTCGAAATGCAGAAGCAACCGGGTAATCCCTGGTTCAGGCGCACTGGGAACATCATCTGCCGTGAGAATCAGCTTTAACGTATCGTTTGCTCGCTCGACTTCGGACCGGACTAGATCCAGATTTTCATAGGCCGTCTCGACGTAGCGCCCCGTGTTGTTCGTATGGGAATAGGAATCCCCGCACACCGCATATACGCAGACGTCAACGCCGCACTGAATCAGGCGGCGGGCCACCACTTCGCGAATCGGGTTCTGCTCGCCAAGACCCTGATGATAAAGCGCCTCATAGATGTCCCGATGGCCCTCGACCACAACGGATCTTTGAATGATCTCTTTTCCGTTCATGAGTTCCCCTGTGTAAGGCTCCGCACCTTTAAGTGGATTTGCTTCTGTTGTTGAAGTGAGGAATAACCTCTCGGCCGAAAAGCTCCATTGACTGAAGGATGTCCTCTTGGGGAAGGCCCGGCGTCCAGTCAAATCGAACCAAAATGAAATCTGTTCCGAGCCGGCTGCGATACTCTTCGATTTGTTGAATGCAGTCAGTCGGGGTGCCCAGGATAAACCGGTTTTTGGCGAGCCTCTCAAAGTCCCATTTCAGCTCGTCGGGGTTGTTCATCGCCTCGTGCTGCTTCCATTTGATGTAGATCGTTCGGTACAGTTGTTCCAAGCATGGGCGGGCCTTCGCAATGGCCTCCTCTCTGGTTTTGGCAACGAACGTCTCCCGAATGATCGGAAGCGCTGGCTTCTGGGATCTCCCAGCACTCCTCCATGTCCGGGTGAAAAGCCGAACCTGCCCCTCCAGTTCCTCAATCGCAGAGTGCGGGCCGATGAGCCAGCCGTCTCCGATGCGTGCCGCACGCTCGACTGCCTTGTCGCTATTTGCCGCGATCCAAATCGGCGGACGCGGTTTCTGAAGGGGCTTTGGATCCACCGTGACGTCCTTAAGGTGGAATTCCTTCCCGCTGAAAGAAACATGGTCCTCCGTCAGCAGCCGCTTCACGATTTCTACGCCTTCGACAAAGCGCCTGAACCTTTGCGTTCTCGTCAGATTGTAGGCGTTCAGTTCCTCCTGCCGGTAGCCGAGACCGAACGCAATAAAAGACTTGCCGCCGTTTATCACGTCGAGGCTCGCCAATTCGCTTGCAATGGTGGTCGGATGCCGCAGCCCCAACAGTGTCACAGCCGTTCCTACCCCGCAGTTCTTTACCTCACCGCATAACCTTGCCAATGCGACAATCTGATGGAGCCGCTGCAAGCCCGGAATGTTGTAGTGTTCACCCATGGAAACCGCATCAAACCCGGATTGGTTAGCGACTCTCGCCTGCTCTATGAGCGTCGTCATCAGAGATTCTCCGGGTTTTTCCAGCGAGACTTGCGGATTCAACTGCACGCAGAATTTCATATGCGCATTCGACTCCTTCATGTTTTCCGGTTGTTGTGGAGCACTTACTGCGGCGTTGGATCAGAGGCGCACTCGATAATAGTACCGGTCGGCCCTGCCAACGCTCCTCCGGAATTCCATGGGAACTTCCCGAACCGTAAATGTCTTCCGCTCGATGATGATTACCGGGAAAAACTTCTCAAGTCCGAGAAACTGCTGCGCTTGCGGGTCGGGCAATCCCGCGGTCAGGTATTCCTCAACCTGCATGACATGCACCCCGTATCGATCCCTGATGTGGTCATAAATCGATGGAACGTTGGGATCGACTTCATCAAGTCCTGGAAAGAGCCTCTCCGGAAAGAACGAGGTCTGGTAGATGCAGGGCACTTCCTTTATCAGTCGAACCCTCGTCAGCTCGATGACGCGCCGCCCTGCGGAGATTCCGAGCGCGTCGGCTACCGTTTTTGGAGGCGGGACGACGCGAGCCTTGACTATTCGCGACTCAGGGATGATCGCCTCGGACGAATCCCGCTCGACAAACCTGAAGTAATGGAGAAGACTTCGTTCAAACTTGGGACTCGCGACGAACGTGCCGCATCCTTGGTATCTTTGGAGGAGCCCTTCTCTAACCAGGTTCGAGATGGCCGTCCGCACAGTTCCACGACTTACGCTGAGGTCAGCACAGAGTTTTTGCTCAGGCGGGATTTGATCTCCCGGTTTCAGACGGCCGGCACGTATAAATTCCTTTAGGCGCTGTAAATAAATAAAGGTATCAACCTTTCTTCACGTTTGGCTTGATGAGGTAGTTCCACTCGCCATGAAACTTGTTACGTTCCAGGTTGACGCGCTGCATCTCTTCATCGCTCACTTCGCGCCCGGTTGGGTATTTGCGCCGATCCAGTCGGCAGGTGACTTTCAATCCCTTCGCCGTGGTCGTCCTGGCGATGAGATTGACGATTGTTTCGTAATCG
>JAUYJC010000108.1 GCA_030688735.1 Deltaproteobacteria bacterium | reverse complement strand
CTGCCTGATCAATGTCGATGAGGCTTTCGACGAGCCGTATCACGGGTACAGAGATTTTATCGAAGGCGGCAAGCCGCTTAAGACCAAGAGCGGCAAGATCGAGCTTTACAGCCATATCGTCGCCGATGAGTCGCAAAAGGGTAAGCTCCATTTCGATGCTCATGGGCAACTGATCGACAATCTGCCCAACGACTGGCGCGATCTCGCTCCCTACGCTACCTATCAACCGATCCACCGGGGTATGGATCACGCCGACGTCCAGCAATTTCCACTCATGATGTTGACCTCTTACCCGCGCTATCGCATCCACAGCACGTTTTGGAACGTGCCCTGGCTCAAGGGGGATTGCTACCGCCACGCGATCTGGATGAACGCGACCGACGCCCAGAACCGCGGCATCAAGGACGGCGATCAAGTTCGCATTTTTAACGACAAGGGAGTGGCGGTGATTCCCGCATACGTTACCGCGCGCCTGTTACCGGGGTTGGTGGTCATTCACCATGGCGGCTGGTATGAGCCCGATGACAAGGGGGTTGACCGGGGTTGCACGCCGAATGTCTTTCTCGGTGATTCGAAGAGTCCCGTGACCGCGCCGTCGGTGACAAATCTTGTCCAGGTAGAACGCGAAGGCGCCGGAGCGGAAGGAAGGTAAAATAGAAAGGAACATTTTATGTTCAAACAAAGGAAGCGTGAAAACGGACGGCCGCCGGCGATTCTCTTGATCGCGCTTTGCTTCGCGTTGGATTTCCCGGTCGCCGCGCGATCTCAGGCGCAGGAGCCTTTCTACCAGGGCAAGACCATAAGGATCGTCGTGGGGCTGCCGGCGGGCGATGTTTACGATATCTGGGCGCGTATTCTCGCCAATCACATGGGAAGACATATCCCGGGCAAACCCAACATCATCGTCCAGAACATGACCGGCGCGGCGACCATGATCACCGCCAACCATGTTTACACCGTCGGCAAGCCGGACGGTTTGACTTTCGGAATGATTATCCCTTCGATCTACTTCGATCAGCTTCTGTCGCGCAAAGAGGTCCAGTTCGATTACTCGAAGTTCACCTGGATCGGATCGACCGTGAAGGGGGAGCAGCAGATGTATATGCGCGCGGACTCGCCCTATAAGACCGTCGAAGATGTTCGCAAGGCGTCCACGCCGCCCAAGTGCGGCTCTACCGGCACCGGTTCGCCCTCTTACTATCTTCCTCGGCTGATGGAGGAGGTTCTCGGCGCAAAATTCAACGTCGTCACCGGTTACCAGGGC
Organism: Deltaproteobacteria bacterium; assembly: GCA_030688735.1. Taxonomy (GTDB): domain Bacteria; phylum Desulfobacterota; class Binatia; order UBA9968; family UBA9968; genus JACPFE01. Next base: position 11,054 of record JAUYJC010000108.1, on the reverse strand, counting down.
GGTCAAGACATCGACCTGGCAGTGGAGCGGGGAGAAGTGGTGTGCCGCGCCTTTACCATTGAAGCGTTCTTTGCCCGCGAGCCGTTCCATACCTGGCGCAAGACGGGATTCGTTCGCAATCTGATGCAGACCGGCCGTAAGCGGGATGAAAAATTGCCCAATGTGCCGACGATCCATGAGCTGATGGATCAATACAAGACGCCGGAGAGCGGCAGGCGGTTGGCTACGGTGGTGCTCGGCGGCGACGCGCTCGGGCGCCCGCTGTTGGCCAGCCCGGGGATTCCGCCCGATCGTGTCAAAGTTCTCCGTGCGGCCTTTGCCAAAACCATGACCGATCCGGAATTTCTTGCGGAGGTTAAGAAGGTAAAATACGAATTGGACCCGACGCCGGGAGAGGAGCTGGAAACCCTAGCGAAGGAGATCATCGCTCAGCCGCCTGAAATCGTTGAGCGGCTAAGGAATCTGTTGAGTAAGTAAAGGCCGGCGCGGCGAAGACGCAACCAAAGAAGAAAAGATAGTTTTCACCACAGAGGCACGGAGATCGCAGAGTTCGGAGTATTCCATAATCGAAAACTCTTTACTCCGCGCCCTCCGCGCCTCAGCCTTGAAAATTGTGGCTGATCAGCCTTAGGCTGGTCCGCGGTGAGATATCCTAATCCCTTTTCACTTCAGAGTTCGCGGAGCGGATGTTTAATTTAGGCGAAGTGAAGCGCAATGACCACTCTGCAATTGGCTCTGGACGCGCTGACACAAAAGCCGGCGCGGCAAAACGACGCGGATCGATACTCTAGGGAGAATTTCCACCGCAGCTCGTGGGCTTGGGATCGAGTGGTCAAGGGATCGCATCCGACCAACTGCGGCTCAGGATTCCGCCCCACGGGCTTGCCCGTGGGGCTCCACCTAAGCCAACAACGGGAGCACCTATGACGGAATTAGGGCTGAACCTGGAACGCTTTGAGCCGAGCGGCGATGGCCGTCTCTCGGCTGCCGATTATTCGCTTGACGAGATCCGCCGCGCTCCTTGGCGATGGGACAAAATCGTAAAATCCTCCCACCCGACCAACTGCTGGTATCAGCGCGCTTGTAATTTTAACCTCTACGTCAAAGATGGCATCGTCTTGCGCGAGGAGCAGGTCGGCAACTACCCGCCGCCGAACGACGCATCGGTGCCGGACCCCAATCCACGCGGTTGCCAGAAGGGTGTCTGCTACGCCCAGCGGATGTACGATCCCACGCGGATCAAGTATCCGCTCAAGCGCGTGGGCGAGCGCGGCCAGGGGCGCTGGCAGCGGGTGAGTTGGGATCAGGCGCTCGCCGAGATCGCCGACGGCGTGATCGACGTTCTGATGACCGACGGCCCCGAGGTCGTTTTGAACGCCGGCGGCACTCGGGTCCATAGCCAGGGGAGCGAAGGCATGGGGCCCAATGGCTTCTTCGAGGCGCTCGGCATGGCTCATCCGAGCGTGAACGGGGAGATCGGCGACGACCATCAGGGAGTCGGGATCACGCTCGGCAAAATCATGTTCGCCGACTCGGCCGACAACTGGTTTCACGCCGATACGATTCTCGTCTGGGGCGCGAATCCCGCTTACACGAATATCCCCAATTTTCATTATCTCGCCGAGGCGCGCTACAACGGCCGGCGCGTCATCTCGATCTCGCCGGACTACAACGCTTCGGCGGTCCATGCCGATCTCTGGGTGCCGGTGAATATCGGCACGGATGCTGCTCTGGCATTGGCGGCGGCGCAGATCATCGTCAGGGAAAAACTCTACCGGGCAGATTTCGTCCGCGAGCAAACCGACCTGCCGCTTTTGGCGCGGGAAGACAACGGCAAGTTCCTGCGCGAAAAAGATCTCAAGTCCGGCGGCCGGGAGGATATTTTTTATTTTTACGACGAGAGTTCCGGGCGGGTGGTGGAAGCGCCGCGCAAAAGCTTAGCTCTCAACGGCCAGGTCCCGGCTCTTGAGGGTATCTATGAGGTGCGCGCGCTTTCCGGGACCATCAAAGTGCGTCCGGTCTTCGCGCTCCTGCGCCAATCGCTGGATGACAAATTCACCCCCGAAAAGGCATCGGCGATTACCGGAGTGCCGCCCGCTCTCATCGAACAGCTGGCCCGCGAGATCGCCACGGCGCGCGGCGTGGTCAATGTCTCGGCGGGCAACTGGGGAAAATTCTACCACGGTGACCTGATCGAGCGGGCGATTCTCTTGCTGTTCGCCCTGTGCGGCCATATCGGCAGAAAAGGGGCGTCGTTCAGCGCCTTCCCGGCGCTTCATCCCGACACCGCGCTCGGCGCCCTGGAGCGCCGCGGCCATCAAATGCTGCAATCGGCGGCGTCGAACGACCCGCGTTATTCCGCCTGGAAAGAGGACGGCTATACCACCGAAATGATTCTCTACGAGTACGCCAAGCAGATAGTCGCTTCCGGCGGGATTTGCGGCACCAGCCTGACGCACCTGGTCCACGGCGGTCTCCTGGAATTGAGCGAGCGGTACAACAGTTGGGACCGCTATTTAAAGCGGCCCGTCGGCGACTACTTCAAGGAGGCTTTGGCGAAGGGTTGGCAAAAGATAACTCCGGCCGTGGGGAAAACGCCCCGTGTGCTCTTTCAGGTCGGCGGCAATGTGTTTCGGCGCGGCCGGGCGACCAAGCAACTGATCAACACGCTGCTGCCGAAATTGAAATTGATCGTGACCGTGGACTGGCGCATGAGCGCAACCGGGCTTTACTCGGATTACATCTTGCCGGCCTGCGGCTGGTATGAACGGACCTCGACCAACCTGTGGGCCTGCACGCAATCGCCCTTCATGCATATCAACAACAAGGCCACCGAGCCGCTCTACGATTCGCTCAGCGAGTGGACGCTGTTTGTGCTGATGGCGCGGAAGTTCGCCGAGCGGGCGCGGGCGCGGGGCGCGGAGGTATATAAGGATAAGGACGGCAAGGAGAGAAGATTCGATCGGCTGGAGGAGAGCGTCACCTGCGGCGGTCTTTACGCCGAGGACGACGAGGAGGGGGTGGCCCGGGACGCCTTTCTCAACACCGGCAACGTCGAGCAGATCGGCTGGGACGAGGTCAGGGAAAGAGGCTTTGCCGCCTACACGGGCCTGGGGACGGCGATGCGTTCGATCGGCAACGCCTGCGACATCGAAGTGGGCGAGCCGCTAGTGCCGCTCACCTGGCACACGGCAAAAAAGCAGCCCTATCCGACGCTGACGCGGCGCATGCAGTTTTACATCGATCATGACTGGTATTTCGAGCTGGAAGAGCATTTGCCGACGCACAAAGATTGCCCCACGTCCGGCGGGGATTATCCGCTGCAAGTGACCGGCGGCCATGCGCGCTGGAGCATCCACAGCGACTGGGTCGACGATGCTCTCATGCTCGCCCTGCAGCGGGGGGAGCCCGTGCTGTTCATGAATTTAAGAGATGCGGCGTCGCGGGGGATTTCGGACGATGACGTTGTCGAGGCGTTCAATGACGTTGCATCTTTTCAGGCGCGCGCGGTTGTTTCGCCGGGAGTCAGGCCCGGCCAGGCGATTATTTACCACGCCTGGGAGAACTATCAATTCGAAGGTTGGGGCCACTTCAAGAGCGTGATGGCGGCGCCGCTGAATCCCATCGAACTGGTCGGTGACTACGGTCATATCCGGCCCGACCCGTTGATCGCCATGCCGGGCCAGAGCGACCGGGATACCCGGGTGGAAATCAAGAAAGTCGGGAGAGATCTGGCGTGAACGGAAGAGGTCTTCCAGGATTACTGTGAAAGAGTATTCACCACAGAGACACGGAGTACGCAGAGTTCGGAGTATTTTTTATTTCAAAAACTCTTTTCTCTGCGACCTCAGCGCCTCCGCGGTGCAAATTCCGAGTCCTTGCACTGAAATAACATTGGCCAGGTTAGCCACACAGAAGCCTGAATATCTAACGGAAGTAACCCCCCGTGTTTTTCGCAGAAACCGAGGGGTAGATCCTTGCGGGAGAAGGTAACGGGAGATCGCGAATGGCTGAATTAATTCTGAGCATGGAAAGTTTCCAGCCGAGCGGCGATGGCCCTCTCTCGGCTGCCGGTTATTCCCACGACGCGATCCGGCGTGCTCCCTGGCAATGGGACAAAGTGGTGAAAAGCTCTCACCTGACCAACTGCGCCTACCAGCAGGCGTGCAACTTCAATATCTACGTCAAGGACGGCGTCATATTGAGAGAAGAGCAGGCGGCAAATTATCCCCCGCGCAACGATCCGTCGGTTCCCGATTTCAATCCCCGAGGGTGCCAGAAGGGCGCGTGCTACACGCACCGGGTCTACGATCCGACGCGCGTCAAATATCCGATGAAGCGGGTCGGCGAGCGGGGCAGCGGCAAATGGAAGCGCATCAGTTGGGATGAGGCGCTGAGCGAAGTCGCCGATGCGATCATCGACACCGCCACCACTGATGGCCCGGAAGCGATCGTTCAGGGCGGCGGCACGCGGGTGATGAACGCGGGCAGCGAAGGCTCGGCACCGACGACTTTCTTTCTCGGTCTGGGCGCGCCGCTTTCCAACGTCACCGCCGACAACGGCGACGATCATCAGGGCGTGGCGGTGACGATGGGGAAAATCATCATCGCCGACTCCGCCGACAACTGGTTTTACTCGAACATGATTTTAATCTGGGGCGGCAATCCGGCTTACACCAACATTCCGAATTTTCACTTCGTCAGCGAAGCCCGTTACAACGGCACCAAGATCGTCACCATCGCGCCCGACTACAGTGCCTCGGCGATTCATGCCGATCAGTGGGTGCCGGTGAACGTCGGCAGCGACGCCGCTCTGGCCCTGTCGATCTGCCAGGTGATCATGCGCGACAAGCTCTACCGGGAAAATTTCGTCCGCGAGCAGACCGATCTGCCGCTTTTGGTGGTGGAATCGACGGGCAAGTTTTTGCGAGAGAAGGATATGAAGGCTGGGGGACGCGACGATGTTTTTTATTTCTGGGACCAGGCATCCGGGAGCCTCACCGAAGCGCCGCGCAAGAGCCTCGCCCTCAACGGCCTGGTGCCGGCTTTGGCGGGGAGCCACAAAGTTGAAACGATCCACGGCGCCGTCTCGGTAAAGCCGCTCATGGAAACGCTCGGCGCTCACCTGGAGCGCGACTATACGCCCGAGCAGGCGCGCCGCATCACCGGCACCTCGCCGCGCGTGATCGAGCAATTGGCCCGTGAGATCGCCGCCGCCAAGGGCGTGGTCAACATGAGCACCTACAACTGGGGGAAGTTTTATCACGGCGATTTGATCGAGCGGGCGATGCTGCTGGTCTTCGCCCTCTGCGGTCACATCGGCCATCGCGGCGCGACTTACAGCGCCTTTTCGATGATGGGGCTCGATACCTCCATCGGCGGCCTGGAGCGGCGCGGCGATCAAATTATTCTTTCCGCCGCCGGCGCCGATCCGCGCTTCGCCCAGTGGCGCGAAGAGGGCTATACGGATGAGATGATTCTCTATGAATACGTGCATGAAGCTTTCGCCTCGGGGCGGGTGACGCCGACCTCGCTGATGTACTTCATCCACGGCGGTATTCTCGACCTGTGCGAAAAACATCCCGAATGGGATCCCTATTTGAAGCGGCCGATCAAGGAGTACGTGCGCGAGGCGTTCGAAAAGAAATGGCAGTTCATGGCGCCGGCGCCGGATAAGGAGCCGCGAGTGATGTTCGCCCTGGGGGGGAATTTTCTCCGGCGCGCCCGCTGCACAGAGACTTTGATGGCGAACTTTTTGCCCAAGCTGCGTTTTTTGGTTTGCATCGACTGGCGCTGGAACACCACCGCGCTCTACTCCGACGTCGTCTTGCCCGCCTGCACCTGGTATGAGAAAACCTCGACCTTCATGGTCGGCTCGCCGGTCCAGCCCTTCGTCCACGTCGTCAATCAGGCGGCGCCGCCGCTCTACGACTCCATGGGCGAGTGGAAGATGTTTTGTCTGTTGGCGCGCAAGATCGAGGAGCGCGCCCAGGCGCGCGGCGTGGAAAGCTTCAAGGACGCCGCCGGCGTCGAGCGCCGCTTCGCAGGCTTAGAGGGCAAGGTCACCTTCGGCGGCCTTTACCACGAGGACGACGAGGAAGGCATCGCCCGAGACGCTTTTCTCAACGCCAGCAATGTGGAAGCGATCGACTGGGAAGAATTCAAGGAGCGCGGCATCGCCCAGTACACGGGCGTGGGCACCGGCATGCGCTCCATCGGCAACGCCTGCGACGTCATTCCCGGCGAGCCGATGGTGCCGCTCACCTGGCACACCGAGCGCAAAGATCCCTATCCGACGCTGACCCGGCGCATTCAGTTTTTGATCGACCACGAGCTGTTTCGCGAGTTGGGCGAGGATTTGCCGGTCCATAAAGACCCGCCGACGGCCGGCGGCAACTATCCGCTGATGATCACCGGCGGGCATGCGCGCTGGAGCATTCACAGCGACCAGGTCGACGATACCTTGATGCTCCAGTTGCAGCGCGGCGTGCCGCTGATGTTCGTTAGCCAGCGGGACGCCGTCGCGAGAGGGATCACCGACGGAAACATAGTGGAAGTGGCCAATGACGTGGGCAGTTTTCGCATTCAAGTCGCCGTGTCGCCGGCGGTCAGACCCGGCCAGGTGATCATCTACCACTCCTGGGAGAACTATCAGTTCTCCGGCTGGGACCATTTCAAGACCGTGATGGCCTCGCCGATGAATCCGGTGGAGCTGGCGGGGGACTATTTCCACATCCGGCCCATCACCATGGCCAACTATCCCGGCTTTAGCGACCGCGACACCCGCGTCGAGATCAGAAAGGCGGTTCGTGAGGCTCACGTGTGAAGCAGGGATCGGAGTTTGCACCGCCGAGACGCAGAGGACGCAGAGCAAAAAGTTCTTGATTAAGAAAATGCTCCGAACTCTGCGAACTCTGTGCCTCTGTGGTGAAGATTTCCTGACAGGAAACGCAGAAGAATCAGAAAGGTGAAAGCCGTGCACAATGATCTGAGAGAATGGATCGAGAAGGCTGAGGGCTTAGGGAAGTTGGTCCGCATCCGCGGCGCCCATTGGGACAAGGAGATCGCGGCTCTGGCGGAGCTGTTCTGTTACAAGAAGAAATTCGAGACGCCGGCGCTGCTGTTCGACGAGATTCCGGGGCATGCCAAGGGATATCGAATTTTCTTCCACGAACTGATCACGCCGTGGGCGGTCGCCATGACCATGAATTTTCCCCTGGAGTACGATTCGTTGATGGATCTAGTGAAGGCGGTGCATCGAAAATTCGAGACGCTTCAAGCTTTACCGCCGCGAAAGGTTGCCACCGGACCCGTCATGGAAAACGTCCTGCGGGGCAAGGATATCAATCTTCTTAAATTGCCCGTGCCGCTTTTTTCCGAGTTCGACGGCGGCCGCTACATCGGCACCTCCGATTGCGTCATCATGAAAGACCCCGACAGCGGCTGGGTCAATCTGGGCTCCTACCGGATGCAGCTCCACGACGAACAGTCCACCGGGCTTTACATTTCTCCGGGAAAACATGGCTATCTCATCCGCCAGAAATATTTCGAACGGGGGTTGCCTTGCCCGGTTGCGGTCTGCCTCGGGCAGGACCCGCTGCTTTCTCTGTTCGCCGGCAACGAAGTTCCCCACGGAACGGGCGAGTACGATCTCGCCGGAGGGGTGCGGGGCGCGCCCATCGAAGTTATCGACGCGCCCGAGACCGGCTTGCCGATACCCGCGCGGGCGGAGATCGTCATCGAAGGCTACTGTACGCCGGGAGATCTCAGGGCCGAGGGGCCTTTTCCCGAATGGACCGGCTATTACGGTAGCTCGAGCCGAGAGGAGCCGGTATTCAGGGTCAAGACTTTGATGCACCGCAACGACCCGATACTGACGGCGCGCCATGAGCTGCGCAGCAAGTCTTTTGATTTCAGATCGCTGATGCGCTCGGCGCTGCTCTGGAAGGAGCTGGAGCGCGCCGGCATTCCCGAAATCAAGGGGGTCTGGCGCTACGAACAGGCGGGTTCGAGATTTTTCAACGTCATTGCGATCAATCAACGATATTACGGCCACGCGCGGCAGGTGCTCCATGTGGCGGCCCAAACCGCGGCGGGCGCTTACGCCGGGCGGTGGGTCGTGGTTGTGGACGACGACATCGATCCGGCCAATATCGACGAGGTGTTATGGGCCATGGGGACGCGCTGCCAACCGGCCACCGACATCGAGTTCATCAATCGTTCGCGCAGCACGCCGCTCGATCCCCTATGCTTCGATAAGAACAAGAACTATTACACCTCGCTCGCGCTGGTGGACGCCTGCATTCCCTACGAGGAGAAGGCGAGTTTCCCCAGAGCGACCGGCGCCACGCCGGCTTACAGCGACGAAGTCTATAAAAAGTGGCGCTGGCTTTTTGAAGGTCGCAGCAATGAATAATTCCGCGGCGGTGGTAATTGATTTTGAGAAAATTTCGCGGCCTTTTCCGGTTTTTAGTAATGAGGACGGCGGTATTGACGTGATATCTCGGATTTGTTTTGATGGCACGATGTTTGCCATCTCTTACGCGTAACCCCAATTTTCTGCGCAAGCCGATGGTCAGAAAGGAGGCTCCTATGGTTGTAGACCCTGTATGCAAGAAGGAAGTAGATGAGAAAACCGCGCTCGGAGGCAAAGCTCGCTTCTGGGGCAAGGTGTTCTTTTTCTGCGACAAGAAATGCCGCGCGACCTTTCAGCGCGATCCGCAAAAGTTCGTCTCCAAGGAAGACGCTGAGAAGGAACCAGGATACGATCCGCGCATGTTCATCGGTGATATGTAAAACAGCGCTAAGTAACGAGTTGTGAGTGCTGAGTGAGAACTCAGCACTCACGACTCGGCACTCGGCCCTAATCAAAAGAGGAGGGAGTAAGATGACCCAGTACGGATTTTTCTTCGATCAGAGCCGGTGCACGGGCTGTAGAGCGTGTAGCATCTCTTGCAAGGCGTGGTATGACATCGCCCCCGGCCCGCTCAAATACATGCGAGTGTACCAATGGGAGCAGGGGACGTTCCCCAACGTCCGTCTCGGTCTCCTCGCGGTGAACTGTTATCACTGCGAGAAACCCGCATGCGTCGATGCCTGCCCGCACCAAGCTATTTTCAAGGAAGACAAGTATGGCGCCGTGCTGATCGACGAGGAGCGCTGCGAGGGCGAGCGGGATTGTTGGGAAGCCTGCCCATACGGAGCGATCGTCTACGCCAGTGACAATAAGGGCGAGAAGGCCCACAAGTGCACCATGTGCGTCGACCGCATAGAGACGGGAGAAATTCCCATCTGCGTTCACTCCTGTTCTTTGCGCGCTCTCGACTTCGGCCCGATCGACGAATTGAGGAAGCGATACGGCGATCGCAACTCCCTCGACGATCTGCCGGATGGAAGTTTAACGCAGCCATCGGCCGTCTTTAAGCCGCGCGACGAGAAAAAGCAGCTCATCCCTTGGGACGGCAACAAAGCGCTCGATCTGTGGCAGCAGCGCGGTCCCTACGCTCCCGGCGATCTCCCGCCGACTTTTACCGATAAGCAGGCGGTGATGAATCCGGCGTCGGGGACGAGAGGAAGAGAGCAGCTGGTGCTCAAGGCTAAAACCGCTGAAGAACTGATGATCGCAACTCGCGACGACGAGTAGCCCAGCGTGGCGAAGCCGCAATCGAAAGGGGACAGTCCCCTTTCCGGAAAGGGGACTGTCCCCCTTCTTAGGCGAGAAAATTTGCGCAAGCTGCGCGAACATTGAACTGTATTCATATAAAGGAGTGACCCATGGCAACCGGACAAACCCAAACCACGAACTCGCGGGAAGCCGTCGTCGGCAAGCTCAAAGCGCTGCACACTGACGAGGAAACCGTCTATTCAGGCTGCGTCATCAATTGCGGCGCGGGCCACTGCGTCCATAAGATCAGGCGCAAGAACGGCAAGATTACCGCCATCGAGCCGGATGACCACTATAACCGCGGCGTGGGGCGGGAAGACGTCGGTCTCAATGACACCGACTTCATGAAGAACCGTTTGCAGCCTAGAGGCTGCCCCATGGGCTGGGTGTTTCATAAGCTCTTGGACACGCCGGACCGGATTCTTTACCCGCTCAAGCGTGTCGCGGGCAGCAAGCGCATGGAGGGAAAGTACGAGCGCATTTCCTGGGACGAGGCTCTGGATCTGGTGGCGAAAAAGATGGAAGAAACGGTGGACAACTACGGTCCTTACTCCGTCACGACCGCCTACCAGCCGAGCCCTCACGTCGAGCGTCTCTTCGCGCTGTGGGGTGCCGGAATTGAAGGTTGGGGCTGGTGCTCCAAGGATCCCGGCAGGCTCGCCATGCACCTCATGGGGGGAGTCCCGGGATGGTCCTATAACGAAAGCTCGAATGATGCTGCGGACATCCTGTTGAACAGCAAACTGATCGTTCTCTGGGGCTTCGAGCCGACCATCAACCATTTCGGTCCCGGCCATCAAATCGCCTACTATTTGAAGATGGCGCGCGAGCGCGGCACGCCGGTGATCTGCATCGAACCTAGATACACCGTCGCCGCCGAGGTGATAGCCGATCAGTGGATTCCGATCAAACCCGGAACCGACGCGGCGATGATGCTCGCCATGGGTTACCTCCTTTTCACAAAAAATCTGTACGACAAGGAATATGTGGCAAAGTTTGTCGACCCGCGCGGCGTTGAGGAATGGAAAAGCTACCTTCTGGGCGAGAAGGATGGCGTCGCCAAGACTCCGGAATGGGCGGAAAAAATATGCGGCGTTCCCGCGGAGACCATCAGCGCGTTTACCGATCTCTATGCCCAAACCAAGCCCACCTGGCTCTGGCTGGGCTGGGGTCCGCCGCGCAAGAGCCGCGGAGAGAATGTCGTGCGAGCGGCCTGTGCTCTCCAGGCCATCACGGGCAACTGGGGCGTGGCTGGAGGATCGGTCCCCATCGACTTGGGTACCCGTCCCAAGCCTGCGAGAATGCTTCCCTACGGAGAGATTCCCAAGGTTAGAGTCCCCAAGATGTACCGCAGCCATCAGTGGGCGCAGATGGTGCTGCTCAAGGAAAA
>JAUYJC010000098.1 GCA_030688735.1 Deltaproteobacteria bacterium | reverse complement strand
AACGCGCGAGTCCGTGCGCACGCTGCTGGCGGTCTTTGATCAAATGGATCATGCCACGCAGACCGTTGTAGACATCACGGGCGCGGGAATTATCCCCGCCGCTCTGGAAATCATGGATCGCACGACCATCGAAGCGATCGAGCGGGGCGCGCCGGTGGGGTTGCCACGCGATGCCGAGGCGGTTCTCATCGTTGAAGTGGAAGGAGTTCGCGAACAGACCGAGAGGGCGGTCGAGATGGCGCGTGGAATTTGCCTGCGCGACGGCGCGCGCGAAGCCCGGGTGGCGCGCGACGAAACCGAACGCCAACTTCTTTGGAAAGGGCGCAAGGGAGCCTTTGGCGCCATGGGCGCCCTGGCGCCGAATTACTATGTCCAGGACGGCGTGGTGCCGCGCAGCCAACTGCCGGAGATGATGCGCCGCATCGCCGCGATCAGCAAACAATTCAATCTGCGCATCGCCAACGTTTTTCATGCCGGCGACGGCAATCTTCATCCGAATATCCTGTTCGACATGCGCACCCCCGGTGAGCTGGATCGCGTGGTCGAGGCGGGTGCCGCTACGCTGCGCGCCTGCATCGAGCTGGGCGGCAGCATCACCGGCGAGCATGGCGTCGGCCTGGAGAAAAAAGCCTACATCGGTCTTTTGTTCAACGAAGCCGATCTCGAAGCGATGGCGCGCGTGCGTAAAGCCTTCGATCCCGATGGCCGTTTCAATCCGGCGAAATTATTCCCCACGCCAATTAGCTGCGGCGAAATACGCCGCCAGCCGGCGAATATTCCGGCGGGGATGTGGATATGACTTCAAGATGTTCCGGGTTCAAAGTTCCAAGTTCAAAGTTCTTTTAGGAGACTTTGACCCCGAAACTCCACACTGGAGCTAATCCGTGGAACACGCTCAGGACAATCAACTTGACCACAGCTTACCGAAGATCGCCGCGCTGGACCTCGCCGAGCTCTACCGCTGCGTTCATTGCGGGTTATGTTTGAACCAGTGCCCGACGTACCGCGTCCTGCGCCTCGAGCCGGAATCGCCGCGCGGCCGGATCCACCTGGTCAAAGCCGCGGCCGATGGGCGGATCGAGCTTAACGAGCGATTCAAAGAGCACCTCTATCTTTGCCTGCTCTGCCGCGCCTGCGAGACAGCCTGCCCTTCCGGCGTCCAATATGGTCACATCGCCGAAAAGGCGCGGGAGATGATCGGCCCGCCGGGGTCGAAGATCGCGCGCGCCGTGTTGAAATTTGTCTTTACTCGGTTGCTCCCCTATCCCAGACGTCTCAGAACAGCCGCTGGATTCTTGCGCCTCTATCAGCGCACGGGCCTGCAACGATTCATGCGGCTCCTTCTGCCGGCCAAGCTAAGAGAAATGGATTCGATGTTGCCCGTTATCCCAAGCCGTTTCTTCGAGCCCAATGTCGGTGCTCTGCCGGCGATCGGCGCGCGCCGCGCCAGGGTCGCGATGCTGAACGGCTGCGTCATGCCGTTCCTGTTCGGCGATGTCAATGAAGCGACGGTGCGGGTGCTGCGGCGCAACGGCTGCGAGGTCGTATTTCCCAAAGACCAGATCTGCTGCGGCGCGTTAAATACTCACAACGGGGAAAGCGTCGCGGCGAAGATGATGGCCCGGCAAAACATCGACGCCTTCCTCGAAGCGGGCGTTGACGCGGTCGTCGTCAACGCCGCCGGTTGCGGCGCGGCGATGAAAGAATATGGCCATCTACTGCGCGACGATGCGGCCTATGCAGACAAGGCAACGCGCTTCAGCGCCCTGGTCAGGGATGCCGGTGAATTCCTCGCTGGCCTCGGCCTGGTCGGCAAACTGGCCAGATTGGAAATGACCGTGACCTACCAGGACCCCTGCCACCTCGCCCACGGGCAGCGCGTGCGCGCTCAGCCGCGCAAATTGCTGGAATCGATACCGGGACTCAAACTGGTGGAAATGGAGGCTTCCGACCGCTGCTGCGGCAGCGCCGGCATCTACAACATTACCCATTCCGGCATGTCACAGCATCTGCTCAAAGAGAAGATGGAGTCGGTTTCGGCGACTCAAGCCGAGGCCATCGTCGCGCCCAACCCCGGCTGCATGCTTCAGCTGCGCTATGGCGCGCAGCGCTATGGGCCCGCGGTTAGCGTCTATCACCTCATGGATCTGCTCGATCGCGCCTACGCCGAAGCGGAAGCGCCGAAATGAAATCAACTGTCGATCAACTGGCTCAAAGGCTGGAAGCGGAACTCGGCGCCGCTGCGGTTGTTACTGAACAAAGCGTGCTGGCAGCCCACATCGTCGACGGCATGCGGCCGGCGCTTGTCTGTTCTCCGGCCGCAGCGGAACAAATTGCCGCGGCGCTGCGCGTCTGTGTCGAAGCGGAAGCGGCGGTGGTTCCCTGGGGCGGGGGCACGGCGATGGCTATAGGTAATCGACCACGCGCCCTCGATGTCGTCATGCAAACGAGTCGGCTCGACCGCGTCATCGAACATGACGCCGCCAACTTGACCGCCACCGTGCAAAGCGGCATCGCTTTGACGGCGCTGCAGGATATCGTTAGAGGACAGAATCAATTTCTCCCTTTCGATCCCCCCGATCCGGCGCGCGCGACCGTCGGCGGCGTCGTCGCCGCGAATCTGAACGGACCACGGCGGAGCTGTTACGGCAGCGTGCGGGATCTGGTCATCGGCATGAAAGTGGCGCTCGCTTCCGGCGAGCTGATCAAGGCCGGCGGCAAAGTCGTCAAAAACGTCGCCGGCTACGATATGTGCAAACTGTTCGTCGGCTCCCTGGGCACGCTGGGAATCCTTACGGAAGTCACATTGCGGATGGCGCCGATTCCGGAAACAGCCGCGACGGTGATCGCAGTGGGCGCGCTGCCCAAGGCATTACAGTTCGTCGACGAATTGTCGCGCTCGCCACTCTTGCCGGCGGCGGTAGCGCTGATGAATTCCGGCGCGCTTGGCGCTGGGCAAAACGATTGGCAGGCGGCAATCCGATGTGAAGGGTTCGCAGAAACCGTTGCGCGCCATACCAGTGACGCCGTGGCGCTGGCGCGGCGCGTCGGTCTCGGCGCCGATATCTTGGGCGATAACGCCGACGGCCAACTCTGGGACCGCGTCCGCGATTTTCCTCTATCGACGAGCCGGGTGGTTTATCGGGTTACCGTGCCCAGGGCGTCGCTCGCGGAATGCGCGCAGGCAATTGAGGACTGGAACACGCCGGAGTTTCAGCCGGCGATCCTGAGCGATGCCCCGATGGGAACCTTATGGATCGGTGAACCAGTGAGCCAGAGATCGGCGCAGCAGTTTTCTAAATTGCTCTCGCTGGCGCAGCGTTGTGGCGGCCATGCCATTATGTTCACCGCCCCGGCTGAGGCGAAAGAAAATATCGACGTCTGGGGCTCGCCGCCGCCCACGCTCGCGCTCATGCGTGCGATCAAGAATCAATTCGATCCCAAGGGACTGCTGAATCCAGGCCGGTTTATAGCCGGCATTTAATCTGCGCGCCAGCGCTCCCGAAGTAATCGAAGATGGAAGATCGAAGATGGAGGATAGAAAATCGAAGATCGAAGAACCAAGATAGAAGCTAGCGATCCTCGATCCTCCATCGTCGATCCTCGACTTCTGTTAGAAGAGCCGAACTACCCAATCGCTGAACAGATTATCCAACCCGAAGGCGCCGCTGCCGCGCACCGTGAAATAAAACGCCGCCGCCAATAAGACGAGATTGTCGTGGATGCCGACTTCGTGAGCGTGATAGGACTGGCGGTCAAAAATGCGAAAATATTTTTCAGCCTGATCGTTACCAATCGCTTTTTTCACAACTGGCGCCATCGTCGGTAAGACCTTGAGCCAATAGGAATGCAAAGCGAAAGTTGGAATCAAGAAAATGATCAGCATCGCCGCGCAGAGAGGAGTTTGGCATCCCGCCGCTACGCCGAGCCCGCCCACGACCATCAAAAAGGTTGCGCCGAAGCCGAAGAACTTCGCTCCCTTAGGGAACAGAATGCTCGCGGTATGCACCGGATTGGGCCAACGGCGAATATTGCTCAGGCCGCTAATCAAGAAACGCCAACCCAGAATGATCCTGAATAACAGTTCCGCGATTGTCAGCCAAGTGGGGGTGTCCAACGCAGTCCTCCGGGAAAACAAGTGTAGCCCCACGGGCAAGACCGTGGCACCTTCGAGTAAGCCCGTGGGGCGGAATCCTGAGCAAGAGCCCCGTCCAAGGCCAGGGCTCCCGTCGAAGGGTCAAAGAATTGACGCGAATATAGTCAGGACGCGGACGGTCGTCAACGACAGGCCGACTCGCCGCATCGCCCGATTCGGTCAATTTTGTCTTCGCCAGACGATTTTTTGTTTGTTTTTAGCCACGAAAATACTTAGAATAAGCACCTTATGAACCTCACGGGCGTGGCACATTAGTTGCTCGGTAAATCTGCTCAACGGTGGTGACAATGAAACAAGCTGCACGATGGTTAGTGGTCTTCCTGCTGAGTCTTCTGCTTTGTTCGCCCGCTGACTTGCATGCCCAGGGCAAACCCGCTGGTGAAAACCAGCTCCCGCTTCTGCCGGGCTTGGAAAATGCGGTCGAGTTTTGGAAACGAATTTTTACCGAGTACAGCTCGGCCCAGATGATTTTTTTCGATCCTCTCGACATGAGCCGGATTTACGAAGTTCAGGACGTCGGCGAGGACAGCCGTCCAAAGCAGTATATTAGCGGGGAGATCGCCCGCATCGCTGCGGCCCACGGCGTCGATTCGGACAGAGTCAAAGCCCAACGCGGCATCAAAGAACGCACCGCCGAGGGGATCAAGCGATCGGGAAAATACCTCGCGCAGATGCAACGGATTTTCCGGGAGCGAGGATTGCCGGCCGAAATCGCTTATTTGCCGATAGTCGAGTCGTCGTATGACATCAACGCGCGCTCGAACGTCGGCGCCGTGGGCATGTGGCAGTTCATGCCCGTCACCGGGAAACAATTCAACATGCGCGTCGACCGCAACGTCGATGAACGGAGAGACCCCCTTGAAGCGACCCGCGCCGCCGCCGCTTATTTAAAGCAAGCCTATCAATCTCTGGGTAGTTGGCCGCTGGCCATCACTTCGTATAATTATGGCCCGGCAGGTATGGCGCGCGCGGTTTCCGAGATCGGCTCCAACGACCTGGTAACGTTGATCCAGAAGTACAATCACCGTTATTGGGGTTTTGCCCCGAAGAACTTCTACGCGGAGTTTTTAGCGGCAGTGGAGATCGGCAAGAACGCCACCCAGTACTATCCCGGGCTCGAGATTGATCCTCCGCTTGCGATCGAAGAGGTCGAAGTGACAAAGAGCACATCCGTTGCCGCACTGGCCAGTTCGAGAGGGCTTACACGCCAGCAGTTGCTGGAGTGGAACCCGGCGCTGAGCCACGCCGGTGTTACCGTGCCCGCGGGCTATCGAATCAAGCTGCTCGCTGGCGGCAAAACGGAGGTCGTCGTCGCGCAAGCAGCGACCCCGAGTCGCCCGCAAGCAGCGACCCCGAGTCGCTCGCAAGCAGCGATCCCGAGTCGCCCGCAAGCAGCGATCCCGAGTCGCTCGCAAGCGCAGACTAAGCCCCAGGTCGTGCACCACCGGGTGAAACGCGGCGAGACGCTCATGCACATCGCACAGCGCTACGGCGCCTCGTTGGAGCGCATTCTTCAGGCCAACGGCCTGCGCCGAACCAGCCTGCTTAGAGTGGGAACGAGGCTGCTCATCCCCAGGACCTAATTTCTACCGGCGCATGGGGCGCCGCTGGCCGCGGCATCCTGGAAATCTCAACGAACTCTCTGCCGAGGCAACGGACGCCGCGCAGACTTCCGTATCACTTCTTGATGGTGCGGTTTTGGCCTCGTGTCGGCGATTTGATTCCGCGCCTGGCCATATTCGCTTATTTGACCTACCAGGAAAATTTGTTTTGCAGCGAGCCGATTTAAGCTATCGAGCCACAGCAACGGCGGCCGATCGCGAGTGGGATGGCGCCGAATATTTTTCCAGCATGGCAATGATAACGCCTTCGTCGGTGAAGAGCCAACGACGAAGCCAAGTTTCCCGCGTGGTGGGTTTCTGCTTCTTGAGTGCGTCGAGAAATGCTTGCCAAGGGATGAGTGTGAATTCCATCGTGTTGTTCCCTAAACGTTAGGCGAGGTTAATGGGCTTTCCTATCGTGGGCCTCGAGATGAGCTTTCAAATAACTCAACGAGTAAATCCGTGTACCGCAGCGCTTGCAGATCGATGCCCGCTGATGGGTCTTGCGCACCGGCACCTTCTTGAACATTGTTGCGATTAACAGCTTCATGATTTGCTCCTTCGATTGCTTTTATGTTTCCAGTAAGGAGCAACGGTGGTGCCAACTGCGCAATTGCTCTGCGAATGACAATTAGTTCTTATGTTTCGCCTAGATCCGCTGTGCGCCCGGTTGACCTAGAAGCGTGCAAAACTGCTTTAAAGTACCAATTTTGTGCCGTATTGGCCAAGTTTGTACCGAGCGACTAGGGGAGGTTCGCCGGCTCGTGGCCAGCGGCTGCGGTCGCGTCATATTCGGTGCCCATCTAAGTGTGGGTGATCGTAAATGGCGATGGTGGCCTGAGTAATTTAGGCCGCGGCTCACGATATCCCTTTTGGCGCCGTCTCCGTTGGTATAAAATGAGTCAGTTTCTAGTGAAGGGGTTTCGGCCTATGCGTTCCATTGAGAAGTTTTTCGATCTTTCCCTGCGTTACGTTTTCGAGCCCGGGTTAAACTGGGTCATCGATCACCCCGTAATCGCGGTGGTTGCCGTGGTGGGGCTCGTCTATTGGTCGGTGCGGGGTTACCGAATGATTTGACTGCGGGTTACCTCCACTGACCTTGCGCTTGCCGGAATCTTCGCCGACGCGCTGTTGCCTTTCTCTCTGCCCTCCAAGACGAAAGTATATGATTTGACGCCGCTTCATGCGGCGCACTGAGCGCGATCGAGTTGCTTTTTTGCAGAGCGGATACTAGGATTCTGCCACTGCTTATCAAGGAACTTGAGCCATGCCCCTAGTAGCTGCGTTGGCGGCGAGCCACGCGCCCAACATTCTCCTCGAACCCGGCGCCGAGTGGGAAGATTTTATGAACCTGCACTACAGCATGGCGCCGCAGGGCTCGGGAAACCGACCTACCCTCGCGCAACAAAAGAAACTTCGAGCGGATGCCGAAGCCGCGTTCGGCGTGCTGCGGGCCGACCTGGAGCAAGCGCAGCCGGAGGTACTGATCGTCGTCGCCAACGATCAGTTCGTTAATTTTTTTTGCAACAATATCCCTACTTTTTTTGTCGCCACCGCCGATGAGGTGAAGGGACAGTTCACGCGCCACAAATTCCACTATCGCAATCACAAAGATCTCGGTAAGACGATCGTGCGCGCCGGCATGGACCAGGGGATCGATTTTTCATACGGGGAACATATTGAGTTGCAACACACGCAGACCGTTCCGCTCTACTTTCTCCTGCCCGAGCCGAAGATTCCGATCTTGCCGATTTACGTCAACACCTGGGTCGACCCGGCGCCGGCGCCGGGCCGCTGTTATCAAGTAGGCGAGCTGATTCGCGCGGTCGCTGACAATTCGAAAGAGCGGGTCGCGATCCTGGCCACGGGCGGTTTATCTCATTTCCCCGGCTCGCCGCGCATCGGCGAGATCGACGAGGCCTTCGATCACGAGCTTCTCGCGGTGATGCGCGACGGCAAGGGCAAGAGCCTCGTCGATTATTCCGTGCAGGATTTATTGCAAGCCGGCGACACGGAGTTTCTTAACTGGATGGTCGTTGTCGGCGCCGTCGGTGACGCCAAGGCGACCTACACCTGTTATATGCCGGATTTCGTCGCGACGGGTTGGGGCTTTGTCAGTTGGCGATTTTAACGAGGCGGGTATGAGCTGCTATCATCTCAGCCGTTTACTTTTTAATCTTAAAATGGACGAAGCTTGTGTCGAGAAGTCCGTTCAAGACTTCGAAGCCGTGATGAACGGATACGATCTCACCACGGAGGAAAGAGACGCGCTCAAATCGGGTGATCCGCGCAAGTTGCGCCAGCTGGGCGTGCACGGGATGCTCTGCCTCTATATCAAACGCCTTCAACCCGAATTCCGCGAGAACATCTACTGGACGCAGAAGTGATTCCATTTTGGATTTTGGATTGCCGATTTTCGATTGAATCTACAATCCGAAACGAAAAGCTAGAATAGTAAAGGTGAAGAGATGGATCTTTGTTTAAAGGGAAAAGTCGCGCTGGTGGCCGGCGCGAGCCAAGGGATGGGGCGGGCGACTGCATTGCTTTTCGCGCGCGAGGGTGCGAGGGTCGGCATGTGCGCGAGGGGGGAGGCGGCGCTCAACGAAGCCGCGCAGATGATCCGCAGAGAGAGTGGCGGTGAAGTGTTGGCTATGGTCGCCGATATGACCAAGGCGGAAGATATTCAGAGGTTCGTAAACCGGACCGCAGAGCATTATGGACGCCTCGACATCATTGTGAACAACGCAGGCGGTCCTCCTCCCGGTGAGTTCATGAAATTTTCCGATGAAGATTGGAGCGCGGCTTTTAACTTGAGTTTCATGAGTACGATGCGTATGACGCGCGAGGCGGTGCCGCATATGCGCAAAGTCGGCGGCGGGCGCGTGATCAATATCACGTCTTATTCGGTCAAGGAGCCCATCGCCGGCCTGGTCCTATCCAATGCGATCCGCAGCGGGGTAATCGGATTGGCCAAGACTTTGTCTCGGGAGCTCGCCAAGGATAATATTTTGATCAACAATGTTTGCCCGGGGCGTATCGACACCGAACGCGCGCAGAAGTTGAATAAAGCGCGCGCCGACCGATTGAAACGTTCCGTGGAAGAAGTCAATCGGGAGATGGCCGCTGAAGTCCCGTTGGGTCGCTACGGCACAGCCGGGGAGACCGCGGACCTGATCGTTTTTCTCGCATCGGAGCGGGCCAGTTATATCACCGGCACGACGATTCAAATCGACGGCGGTTTAGTACGGGGGATTCAATAATGATTCACTTTGTCATCCAATGGGACCTGCCCGATCAGAAAGCCAATCTAACCATTTACGCCAACAAGGCCAAGAACGACTGGTTGCCCACGACTCTGTCGCACCGGGGCGTGCTGGAGATACGCAATTATCGCAATCCCCTCGAAGTGACGCCACAGGTCGCCATTACCATCGATTTTGAAACTCTGGACGATTGGCGCGATTTTCTGGATTCTCAAGACTATGTCCGCATCATGCGTGAGCTGAGAATTCTCGGGAGCCGGAACTTTACCGTCAACGTCTGGGCGCCGTCAAAATATTTCCCCGAGTCGATGCGGCCGGACGGCAAGTAAAGGACTTTTAGCGTCAAGATCGCCGAATCGGTTTCTTAGAAGGCGCGGCCATGGGGCCGCGCCTTCTTTGTCTCAATTTCATTCGTAGGGCCAAATCGATTTCAGCCGGACAATGTGAATGCCGTGGTTTTTATCGCTTAGATAAATGCAGCCGCGCCGGTCGACTATTACATCCTCGGATTGCGCGACCAGCTTGCTCGGCTTGGCGCCGACTCGCACCTTCGGATCGCCAGGCACGAAGTAAGCGATTTCCTTCGGCTGGCGCGGGTCGCGGATGTCGTAAACTCTTAAACCGGCATTGAAGTAGGTGAGGTAGGCGATATCGTCGCGGTCCTCCAAGCAGGCCTGATGATTCGGATGATGATGGTTATGGGGACCGAAGCGGCCGCCTTTCTCATAGAAATTCTTCAGGCCGCTTTCCGGCGGCGGTTCGGGCAATGGGAAAAGCGAAATCATGCGCGGCTGTTTTTCATCGCTGATGTCAACGATGCCCGCCAGATTGAGATTTTCATCGCCGTCTTCGCGGATCGCTTCGTCGTTGATGAGCGCGATCTTGCGCCGGTGCAGGGGCAGAAAGGTATGGATACCCTGGGTCGCCGTGATGCCGCGAAAGAAAAGCTGGCTCACCATCCGTGGTTGCGACAGGTCCGAGATATCAAGAATGGTGCCGCCACCGTCGCCATAGGAGAGATAGGCGCGGTTGCCTTCGATATGCGCCGGGCCATGACTGGAGAATTTCAATCCGGGTGTCGGAGCGGCTTGCTCGGGTAACGAAAAGCGGCCGACCTCTCGTGGCTTGGTCGGGTCCGAGATATCGACGATGCGGTAGATTTTCCCGGTCAGCCCCGGCGCGCCGGCGGCGGCGTGCACGAGGTTGCCCCCATCATAGAAGTTTCGATGCGTTCCGGTGCTGCCGGTTTGGAAATGGCCGATCCGGCGGGGCTGAGTCGGCTCGCTCACGTCAAAGATAAAGAACCCTTCGACAAACGGTTGGCCGTCGACGCCGCCCCAGCTGGGCGCAATGCGCTCCAGCGCCGCGATCATCTTACCCTCGGCCACCTGAATCTGAATCGTCCAGCTGTTTTCCGGTCCGGCAACGAACGTGCGGAACTCCGGCGCCGCCGGATCCGTGACATCGAGCACGCTCCAGCCGCGATGCCAGAGGTGTGCAAAATAGAGATACCAGCGGTTGTTGACCTCCTGCATCGCCAGCTTGAAAGCCGGCCTGCCGTTCAAGTCGTGGTAGCCGACGGGTTCGATGTTACGAGAGAAAAATCCTTGGGGAATTTTTTGTGCCATGCTTCACCTCTTCACGCTTACGCCGACTCGGCTGCAATATTTCGCGATCGGGCATTGACTGCAAACCGGCGAGATGGGCCGGCAGAGGTGCTGGCCGAAGCTCACCAAGAGATCGTTGAATTCAATCCAATACTTCTTCGGGAGTTTGTCGCGGAGCGCGAATTCGGTCTTTTCCGACGTCGCCGTCTTGACGTAACCCCAGCGGTTGGAGATGCGGTGCACATGTGTGTCGACGCAAATGCCGGCTTTCCTATACCCCAACGTTACCACGAGATTCGCGGTCTTGCGTCCAACGCCCCTGAATTTCAATAGCTCGTCGATGGAATCGGGCACTTGACCGGCATAACGGTCGATCAACGTTCGACAAATCTCCAGGATGTCTTTTGCCTTGGTCCTATAAAATCCCACGGGATAGATGAGCTTTTCGATCTTCTTCGCCGTGAGTTTGACCATCGTCTCGGGCGAATCGGCGAGAGCGAACAGTCGGTGTGAAGCTTTCGCCGTGGTCGCGTCCTGGGTACGCAGGCTCAAAATGCAGGATATCAGCACTCTGAACGGGCTCTGGTAGGTCTCCGCCATCAAAGTCACGATGGGCGTTTCCCACTTGGGCACGGCCCGACGCAGAATCCGTATGGCGGCGTGGATATCTCGATCGTTCACGGCGCTAGTCTTTTCTCCGCCGATTGGCTAAATTAATGATGGTTCATATCACAGATTTCGGTCGGGTCAAAAGTTTCTCGTCCTATGGTGGCCGATAAAATTCTTAAGGCGCTAAATTCCCGGTCGCCACAAACCATTGTCGGCGACCATTTCAAACCGGCCGCCGTGTTGATTCCGATTCAAGAAGGCGAAAACGGCGACTACCTGGTGCTCACCAAACGGGCCGACCACTTGAATCATCACAGCGGCCAGATCGCCTTTCCGGGCGGGCGCGTGGACGATTCTGACGCCGATGAATTGGACGCGGCGCTGCGCGAGAGCCACGAAGAGATCGGCATTCATCCGCGCGACGTGCGTATTTTGGGAAAGCTCGATCAAATCAATGCGGCCTATGGCTATGGCGTGACGCCGTTTGTCGGCGTCATTCCCGCGCACTATGAGTTTCGCTTGAATCCGGCGGAGACCGCGGCGGTCTCGTCGGTGCCAATCACCGCGTTACTTGAGCCGGCCAACTTCGTCGTCAACGAATTTCTCTCGCCGCGCGGCCACCCGAGTTATCATTTTTACGTCAACAACTGGGATGTTTGGGGAGTCACTGCGCGCATCCTCGTGCAATTTTTGGAGCTGGTCTATGACTTTAAGGTTAAGCGACCGTGATCGGATGAAATTCGTCATCGCGCTTTTCTCCTTGCTCGCGGCCTGCGTGCCGGTGCCGCGCTTTTACCTTCAATACGGCAACGATTTTAAGCAGAGCGACTTGGAGAAAATGCTCGCCGAGAATCCATTGCCGGCGGGAGAAAATATCAAGGTTATCACCCTGGGCCAGGGGCCCGCGGCAAGTCACCATGTCGTGCAGATCAGCGATCGCGAAAACCCGCACCTGCATAAGGCCCACGACGCCACGGTGATGATGCTCAGGGGCCAAGGCTTCCTCATGCTTGAGCATCGACGCGTCGATCTCACGGTCGGCGACGTGGTTTATATTCCGCGCGGCGCGGCGCACTATTTCACCAATACAGCTCGCGAACCTACTGTCGCCTTTGTGACTTATACGCCGGCTTTCGACGGCAAAGACATTGTTCCGGCGACATTTCCCTAGCATCAACCCGGATTCCGTAGTTGCAATTGACGTGAGGAGCGAAGAGCGCACCTTGCCCCGTGCCTTAACTCTCAAACGCGGAATTCGGGATCATCGGCGTGCTCCAGGTGTTGTTGCGTTCGAGGATGATGGGATTCAGAGCCGCAAAAGCGCTGCGGCGTTCTCGCCGAGAATCTGCCGTTTGAATCTTTTTTTCACCGCAAGGCCGTCGACCGCTTGGCGCGCTTCGGTCGGACTCTGGCCGACGGGAAAATCACTGCCGAAAAGAATCTTCATCGGCACAGTTTGCTCGAAGAGGGACCATGGAATCAGGGCGCGGTATGCCGGGTGCAAGGGCCAGAAGGAGAGGTCGGCGTAGACGTTGGGGTGACGAACGAGCAGGCTGTGGGCGTCCATATAGTCCTGCATGCCCATGTGGGCGAGGACGATCTTCATCTCGGGAAAGTCCAACGCGACGTCGTCGAGGGCAGACGGATTCCAAAATTTGGTCCGGGTTCCCAGGAACGACGGCCCCGTGTGAAACAGGATCGGGACTCCGAGCTGTTGAATTTTTTCGTAGACGGGATAGTAGCGAGGATCGTTATATGCGAGCTCGACATTCTGCGCGATGATTTTAATCCCTCGAAGCCGCAGCTTTTCAACGGCATGCTCGACATCCGCCACCGCCTGCGCGCCCGTGTTGGGATCGAAGCCGGCGAATCCGATGAATCGGTCCGGGTGCTGTTGGATCAACTCCGCAGTCGCTTCGTTGCGGGGCCGCGCCGGCTGGTTTTTCCAACAGGCGGTCAATAGAACCGTTCGATCGATTTCCGCTCGGTCCATCTCCTGGATGAATTCAGCCACCGATATCTTGAACGCGTCGCGACCGTAATAGGCCTGCGAGAGCCGGTCCACGCCGGGGTGAATCGGCGTGCCTGAGAAGACCGGGTGCGCATGAAAATCGATGATCATGGCCGCGGTTTCTTTTGATCTCCGGCGGCTTCGCGCCGGACTTCTTGGAGAAAGGAGAAATCGACGAGCGACTTCGGCTCCTGGACGTCAGGAGGGGACTGGCCCAATTCCCGCGCCAAATTCAAGACGTCGCGAACTTTGTCCAAGCCGATCTCCCCGCTGGGAGTCAACATGGCCGAGGCGTTGGCGTAGACTTTTTTCGCGGTGGCCGGATTGAGATTAAACTCCGACGCGAGAAAGGCTACGGCCAGGTCTTTCTTTTGTCGGTAAAGATGAACCGAGGTCAACGCGGCCCGCACCATTCGCCGTACTTCGCTCGGCCGGGTGCGGATTTTTTTATCGCTGGTGATAATCCCATTGATCGTTGGGGCGTCCGGAACCTCCTCGCCAAGAAAAGCCAGCGAATGAAATCCT
>JAUYJC010000091.1 GCA_030688735.1 Deltaproteobacteria bacterium | reverse complement strand
AAAGCGGCGCCCAGCACAGCAGCAGGCCCAATAGGATACCCGGCATAATCGGCAAGAGGCGGTAAAATTTCATCTATAGACCTCCAATGGTGTGGCTCACCTCAACAATCATATGGCGATGCGCCTGAACCAAACCTATTTTTCAATCAATTGGATTCGCGAGCGGGGTTTAAACCCCGCTCGCGACTAAAGGGGATGCTCGCCCCCTTTGGAAACCCCATTTAATTGTGCCCGCCTCAAGAGGCGGGGTTAACTGGAATCTAATGCCGCTCGATCAACGTTGTGCGCAGGTCCTACCCTGATCTCAAACATTTTTCCACCGCGCCTTGCACCAGTTCGGCCTGCCAGCGTAGCAGCCTGCCGTTTTCCATAATCTCGTCGAGGTTCCGAGGCCGGCTCCGAACAATCGCCTCGAGCGCGGCTCTGGGCGCCAAAGTTGAAGCAGCGATCCCCAGCTCCTGGGCAATGCGCGCGCATTCGGCGCGCAGCGCGTTGATCTGCTCGCTGCAGTCGTTGCGTGGAGCGTCGCGGTCGCGTCTTCTAACTTCTGGCCATTGCGTCTGGTCCATTCCGGCCGCCCGGGTAATCGCCTCCTCGAGCGTCCTTAGGCGCGCGCCGACGATGTTGCGCGGCAATTTGGGTCCCTGGTGCAGGGGCACCCCGGGGTGAGCCTCTGCCCATTGGAGCAATTCCAGTATCTGTTGATTGCCGAAGACCTTGAAGGGCGGCAGGTTCGCGCTTCGGGCGTGCTTGTCGCGCCAGCACCACAGTTCGCGCAGATAGGCCATTTGGCGGCGGGTCAGCCGGCCGGCCCCCTTGATGCGCCAGGCGTCCTCGGGATCGCGCGCATGATCACGGCCGCTCGACTCTACCATAGCTCGGCAACTTTCCCCGTGCCAATCGACCCGCACCCGTTCGGCGAGATCACTTCGCAGTCGGTCGGCCAGCGGTTCGAGAAAACGCGTATCGTTGACTGCATAGAGCAGTTGCTTCTCGCTCAGCGGCCGACGCGACCAGTCTGATTTCTGCCCTGCTTTGCCAAGCGCGATATTGAAGCAGCGCTCGACCAGCGCGGCAAGCCCAATCTGTTCGATGCCGAGCAGTTGCGCCGCAATCATGGTGTCGAAGACATCGCGGCGCGGTCTGAAGCCCATTGAGGCTCGCATCATGCGCAAGTCGTAGTCGCCGCCGTGAACAATCAATGGCTTCTCGGCCAGCGCTTCCAAGAATCCGCCAAGGTCCAACCCGGCCAGCGGGTCGACGACGTAGTGCTCGCCTCCAAGCGAGAGCTGGACCAAACAGACCTTTTCGAAATAGTTGTGCAGACTGTCGGCCTCGGTGTCCAGCGCGACCCTTTCGGCCCTGTCGACGTGCTCGATCAGCGTTTCCATCGCAGCGCGCTCGCGAACGTAAACGTACCCCTCGGACTCCGGCGTATTCAACGATTCGATCTCATTCATGCGAACTGAGCCCCTTCGTTTGAACCTTTGGCTGCAAGATCCAAGACCTATACATCTATCGAAAATGATCGAAAGACGAAATTGAAAGGTGCGGCCAAAAACAGAATTCAAGATTCAGGGAGCAGGCGTAATCTTTGCCATTCGGCCACAATATCATGGTTCACGCCTGACCCTGATCACTGAAAGATACGCCCCCGCTATTCGCACCCGGGGGATAGGTCACGCTGCCGCGATCCTGCCCGATGAATCACTGCTGCCCCGCTTTCGCACCAGAAAACCCAAGCTCAAACCCTGCACGAGGATGGAAAAAACCGCGACAACGTAGGTGGCCGAGACAATCAGCTCCCGCGCTTGACCCGCTGGAAGGGACAACGCCAGCGCGATGGAAATACCGCCGCGCAGCCCCCCCCACGTCATGATCTTGATTGCATGGGGGCTAAATTCTCGGAAAAATCGCATGATGCTGATCGGAACAGTGACGCTGACGAGGCGCGCAAACAGCACAGTCGAAATCGCCAGAAGCCCGACGACTAGATAGCTGGGGGTGAAATGCAGCACCAACACTTCAAGACCGATCAAGACAAAGAGTACGGCGTTCAAAATTTCATCGATCAGCCCCAGAAGGTGTCGAGATGCTCCCGCGTGGTCTCCGACATGGCAAAGGAGCGCCCGTGGTTACCGATCAACAGCCCCGCCACCACGACGGCGATGGGACCCGAGATATGAAGCCTGTCCGCCAGCGCGTAGCCGCCGGTAACCAGCGCGAGTGTAATGAGAATCTCGACATTGTAGTTGTCGAGGCTTTTGAGCATCGCGTAGGCGATCAACCCCGACGCCAGACCGAACACCGCGCCGCCGACGGCTTCTTCAACGAACAATAATACCACGCTGTTCACCGTAACCGGTTCGGTGCCGGTCGCGACGGCCAGCAGTATGACAAAAACGACGACCCCGACGCCGTCGTTGAACAACGATTCGCCGGCAATCTTGACTTCCAGACTCTCGCTCGTGCCGGCCGACTTGAGGATTCCCATGACGGCGATGGGATCGGTCGGCGAGATCAGCGCGCCGAACAACAGGCAATAAATAAAAGGCACGGGAATCCCTGCCAGATCAAGGACCAGGCTTATAAGCAAGGCGACGATGGCGGTGGAGATCAGAACGCTGACCGTTGCCAGTGTGCCGACCACCCACTTTTCCCGCGCCAGATCGTTGATGTCGATGTGCAGGGCGCCGGCAAACAGCATAAAGCTCAGCACGCCGTGCAACAGCGTCTCGTTGAGATCGATGCTGCGCAACATCGCCGCGGCGCTTTCTTCCAAAGAAATGCCGAGATGGCTGAGACCGATCAGGCCGAGCGACATCAAGAGGGCAATGACCATTAAGCCGATGGTCGTCGGCAGCCCTATATAGCGATGGTTGATGTAACTGAATACCGCCGACAACGTCAGCAGGATCGAGAGAATGTTAAAAATGCTCATTCGGTTCGCGGCGCGAAAAGCTTCTAACCTACGCGCCGTCCGCCTTTCAACGAAAAGCAGCCTGTCCCCATTTCTCCGCCGAGCTGCACCTCCAAGCCAACTTCGTCGAAAAAGCCCTTCTTGTTCGCCAGCCAATACATACCCGTGCCGAGGGTTTTAGTCCCCACGCCGATGGGGAATTTGACTTTCTCCTGACCGGAAGCAGCCGTGGCAATCATCACGGCTCCCGACAATGCAGCCAGGAGACAGCGAATCATTCGATGCGCTTTAGGCACGGTTCTTACCATGATTACTCCCTAGCGTCCGGGCGACTCGCTCTATGAAGACCTGGCCCGTCGAGTCGCAGATGCTTGCCGCGAAAGGTCGTCTGACCGCGCAGATGTTATCAGCTTCTGTCCGATCGACGATAGGTCACGTCCGGTCCGCCCTTCTGTGATGAGAGATATTCTTCTACCTTACCCAGCGGGTCAACCATCAACCGTTGTCTCGCAGCCACGAGCTGGTCCAGCCTCATGGCCTCGGGGAGCGAGAGGTCCCTCCCCATCTGGACGGCGATCTTGGCGCTTGATAGAGCCGCGGGATGACGCGTGGCAATCTCTTGAGCCAGCTTAAGCGTAACCGTTTCCAGTTCCGCTTCTTCAACCGCCATCGAGACCAAACCGAGCTGATCCGCCTCGGCGCCGGAGATATTTTGTCCGCCGAGTTGGATCAAAGCCGCTTTCTTCATTGGCACACCGGCATGGAAGAGAGTGCTGGTCGCCATCTGCCCGAAGCTGCCCCGCAGTATTTCCGGCATGCCGATTTGAGCGTTAACAGCCGCGACGACGAGATCGTGTGAGTTCATGAGGGCGAGCCCGCCTCCGAGACAGTAACCGTGCACCTGGGCAATGGTCACTTTGGGAAAGTTCCTGATCGCTTCAAACATGACCGCGGTTGGACTGGACTTATCCCAATCCGCCGGTGGCCCCTCGCTGAAGGAGCGCAAGTAATACAAGTCCAGGCCCGAACAGTAGCTTGGCCCATTGCCCTTTGTGACCACAACATTGATCTGGCGATCGGCACGAACATCTTCCAAGGCGCTCATGATATCTGCGACCAACTGCGCGTCCATTGCGTTGCGCTTGTTTGGCCGATTAAAAATAATTCTGGCAACGCCGGTGCCATCGATCTTTTCCAGAATGACCGTCGACAGTTCCTTATCCATGAAAGTTCCTCCTTTATGCTGCTATATTTGCATACGCTCCGGCTATTATCGGAAACAGTGAAGGCGTTAAATGCCGGTCAATGAAACTGCCTCTGACTCAACCATCTCGGTCACTCGGCCGGCATCGCGCCTCTGCTTTCTTTTTGACATTTTCACGTTTTGAGAATTCTCAAAACGTGCAAGTTCCCCGCCGAATCTGTCTTCCGTTGAACATTGAACCCATTCGCCAAGCTCAGGGCAAGCTTTGAACAACCGTAAGGCGTTGAATGTTTGGAACGGCTGGAACCTTCAAGAAAGCATTATTTCTCCGCCGGCCAGATCCGGTTGGCCTTGCATAATTCGATCGTTGTCCGGAATAGTTTTTCGTCGTTAACCCATGTCGTCCCTTGGTACTGAGCCTCTCGATCCGAAGTCTTGACCCATTCCCAATCACTCAGATAACCCCGCTCGGGAGGATCGCCCCAGGGCTCGCAGAACTCATCGCCTTCTCGGACGACGAGCAGCTCGACATCGGCCCGCCGGAAGCGAACGTCTCCGCTGAGTTGACGGAACGTCTCTTGGTCGGCGAAAGCAAGCAGCGCCCAATTCTGGCCGGGCCGTGTCCGGCCTTTGGTTGAGTAGGCCAGACGCCAGATTTCCCGAATACCCGGATGCGCCCGCGTCAGCTTGGTAAGAAAATTATCGATTTTTAACATCATAGCAGGGAAGTTTTGGTTTCATCCATAATGGCCCGCTAAACCACTTTGAAGAGCGGATCTATGACGACTCTAACTACCACTCAGCCTTTATGTTTTCAATTATTGCTCAGGGTCATCCTGAGGGAGATCGAAGGATGAGGAAAATCGAAGGGCGGAGTTCACAGAGCTAACTTTCCACTCGCCCTTCTCCGCGACCTCAACGCCTCCGCGGTGAATTCGCCGACGCCTTTCTAATATTTTGACCTTTTGAAAATTCTCAAAACGTGCAAGCGTCAACCGAGTTTGTCTTTCGTTGAACATTGAACCTTGAACTTTGAACAGCCGTAGGGCTTTGAACGGCTGGAACGATTGGAACCCTTGGAACGGGCTTGAGTCTTTACACCGAAAGGTCGACGGGGCTATTGCGTCTCGAAGATCGCCCGGAACTGTTCAATGCGGCGATTGATAATATCAGCTAGCTCCGGTTTCACGGGGTGGAGCTTGATCCCCTTGGTCAAACGCGGGGGATCCGGCGGGACGTCGGGACGGGCTGGGACGACATTAAATCGAACCATAGCTTGTTGCGCTTCGCGGGATAGCAGGAAATCCATGAACAGTTTGCCCGCTTCGGGATGAGGAGCGCGACGGGAAAGTGATCCGACAGCACCCGTAATACTGACAGGCTCGTCGGCGTACCAGTCAATCGGCGCCCCCTTGGCGCGCATTTCCTCCACTCGATAACCGTAGCCCATCACGTTCACAGGAAATTCACCGGCAGCCACCAGCTGGATTTGCAGTGTATGGCCGGGGCGAAAGTGAGGACGTTGACCGGCAAGCCGTTTCATGAAGTCGATTCCTTTCTCCTCGCCCATTTTGTCCAGCGTGTAAGCAAACCATCGATAGTCCTGCGGGTCCATGACCAGCTTGTCTTTCCATCGCGGGTGGAGGAGATCAAGAAGTTTTCTCGGCGCATCTTCTTTTGAAACCATGCGTGTATTGTATGCCATGACATTGGTGTTCAGATTGAGCATGGTCCACAAGCAACGGTCATCTTTTAACCCCGCCGGATAAGCGTCGCGCTCGGGCGAACAGTAGGGAGCGAAAAGCCCCTGGTCATTGAGCCCTTTCCAAAATATTTCTCCCGGGATCGTGACGTCAAATTCGTGCCGGCCGGTCTTGGCTTCGAGACTCAGCCGATTATTCATGCTTGCCGCAGTTGCCCGGAAGACATTCACGACAATCCCCGGGTAACGCTTCTCAAAAATTTCTTTGAGGAGTTGACTTCGACCGATGTCCCATGTGGAATAAAAGTTGACCGCGCCTTCTTTCTTGGCTCGCGCAACTCGGTCCACCATGCCTTGGCCCTGAGCCAAGGTGTCCTCGGGAAGAGGCGCCAATGTGGTTAGAGCGAACAGGAAGACTACGGGAAACCATACCCGCCGCATGCCGCTGACCCGTTTTCTGCTCAACTCGATGCACTCCATAGAGTCAAATTCCTTTCAGCCGGAGGATATAGATCCCTTGGTTTTTCTGACTTCAGACGATTCATCCTGACTGTTTACGCGGCAAACCTTTTCTGCGGCCTATCCGTTAGCTGTCCGCCTCTTTGGTTCTCGTCACAGCCACAGGAAAATCGAAGACGTGACTCTCGAAGTGGTTACCGAAATAGCACCCTGGCCCTCATTCCTTCGGCCGTTCCTCGTTCCCCGTCTCTCATCCAAACAACTTCTCAAAGATCTCCCTCAACTCGTTTCCTCTTTCACCCCATTCGGGCCGGTAGACAAAGACCTTTCTGCCTTTGAACGAAAGTCGTGGGGACAACGATGGAACCACGTCGGGATCCGCCGGTGTCCTGCCAACCTCCCCCAGAATATGCTGCCCTTGTTTTGACAGTGAAAAGTTAGCAAACAGCCGGGCCATGTTCGGATGCGGAGCCTTCGCGGCTACGCCGATGATCTGGACCTTAATCAACAAAGGATCCGTCATTATCCAATCCACCGGCGCGCCTTTTAACCTGAGCCCCTCGATTCCGTTGGCGCGGACGTTTAAGCCCAGCGCATCTTCTCCAGCAGCAACAAGCTGGCTCAAAAGTGTGTGCCCCCTTCGCAGCACCGGCTTTTGGGCTGCCAGCGCTTTCATAAAGGAGTTTCCTTGCTCTCCGCCTCCGACGATTTCCTGAACGGCAGCGCCCCAGTCCCAACCGGTAACCTCGAGGCCGAGTTTGCCCTTCAGCTCCGGTCTGAGAAGATCCTGGAATCTGCGCGGCACAAGCTCTTTGGGAAGCAGCCCGGTATTCCAGCCCAGCACCTCGAGGTTAAGAGCGTGCGCAGACCAGCGGCCTTCCGGATCTCTCATTTCCTTTGGATAACGCATCGCCTCCGGCGGTGTGTAACGCGCGAAGAGATTTCTTTTGAGCAGCTCGGTCACCCGAAGGAGGTCCAGTCGATAAATGTCGGCGGTGAAGCGTCCGGCATTCACTTCGGTTATGATCCGCGACAAGAGCCTTTCGCCGAGAAGCGGAATGAATTCAACTTTGGCGAATGGGTATGATTTTCTGAATCCTTCAATGAGCTTTTGGATATCCGATGTTTGCATGCTCATGTAGAGCGTCAATGAGCCCTCTTTTTTCGCCCCTTCAACGAGAGACTGCAGATCCTCCTGCGCGCTGGCTGGCGACAACCACAACGCAAGCGCCAACACAATCCACAAAAGACTTGTCATCGTGAGATCTCCTCGGTTAGGTTTAATTCCGGCGCAGCCGGTCAGAGTAAATCCCGTTTATATCCCGCTTTTTCCAAAGGGAAGTTAAAGAGGGAGGAAATTTTCATGGGTAATTTTGTCAGTCTTCCTCGCTTTGAACACGAGTTGCTTCCTTAGGAAAAGCGGAGTCAGGAGATTTTCCGGATACGACTCCCCGTAGGATCGCTCTCCAAGAGAATCCTCAACGGTTCTGTGTCACAACCTCAACCAAAACCGCCCGCCCCGTCTCCTTGATCGCCCGTACGGCCGCGCGCAAGGCGCCCTGAAGCTCACCAGGCTCCGTGACGGGTCCGATCCCCCCGCACCCCGTAACCCTCCGCCACCCTGGCATAATTCACGTTGGGCTTCTCCAGGCGAATGCCGATCACACGGTTTTCAACCGGTCTTCCTCTGTCGATTGCGACGAGGCGCTGGTGTTCTTCGTCATTGTAATAGGACCGGTTGTTGAAGAGCACAATCAAGAGAGGAATCTCCTGATGAGCGAGAGTCCAGAGAGCATTCGGTCCGAACAGGAAATCGCCATCCGGTTGAACGGCGACGCAAAGCTTGCCTGATCCCTTCAACGCCAGGGCTGCTCCCAGAGAGGCGGGCAATCCCACGCCGACGCCGCCGTGCCAGCGCCGGCCGATGAACTGGTTAAAACGGCTCAGGTTGAGAAAATGTCTTTCCTTGAGATTCGAAGTTCCATGCGTGAGAACATAGTCCTCGTCCCGGAGCGCCTCGGCCATTTCGGCGGCCAGCCGCACCGACGAGATCGGCTTCTCGTCCCACTTGCGTTCTTTCTCGCCGGCAAATCTTTCTTCCAGTTCGCTACGGAGGCGCGCGAGAGTTTCTCTTCGTGTTTCTATCTGCGGCTGAATTCTACGCAGCCGTTCCTCTTCGTCCTTCAGACGCCGGACAAGCTCGGGAAGAAAGACCCGCGTCTCGGCGCGAATCGGAAGATCGATTTCGGCAAGTTTGTCGTAATCCTGCGACCAACTCCTGACCAGGAGCTCTTTCAGATCGACGTGAATAATCCTGGCTCCGGCCGGAGTCACCGGGACCGATATCCGATTGGCCCCTTCCGATTTTCTTTCACTGATCGCTCCGAACAAGTCCGCTACGTCCAGGCCGAGAACCAGATCGGCCTGAGATAGAACCGCCCTTTCCTGCCCGGTTAAATTCAGTGGATGCAAAGAGGGAAAATTGAGCCGTCCTCCCCGATCCAAAACAGGTATCGCGAGCATTTCCGCCAGCTCGATCAGCGCGTGAAAAGCTTCCGCCGTTCTGCCGACCCAATCAGCCACAATCACGGGCCGCTCCGCTTCGAAAAGCCAGCGGATCGTCTTCTCAAACCCTTCCTCCGGCGCCTGCAGAGGTAGAGAAGACGGATAACGATTCAAATCAGGCAAGGGAACATCTTCTGTCATACGACTTTCCTGGAGATCGACGTCGTAACAGACATATACCGGGCCGGTTGGCTCCGTCGTCGCCAGTCGATGAGCCCGGATAAAGGATTCGGGAATGCTCTGGAGGCTTGCGGGTTGGTCATCCCATTTCACATAATCCCTGACCTGCTGGCCCTGGACCAGGGCGGTATGGACCCAATCCGTTCCAGGCCGCCGCTTGGCCGTGTCCATGGGACCCGTTCCACCCAGCACCAGAATGGGAACGCGGCTGCTCCAGGCGTTGTAGATCGCCATGGTCGCGTGCTGGAGTCCAACGATGTTATGAACGATTGCGGCCATCGGCCTGCCGGTAATCCTCGCATAGCCGAAGGCCATTGTGACCGCGATCTCCTCGTGGCAGCAGAGAATGACCTCCGGCGACTTGTTGCCACCGTAGTTGACTAGCGAGTCATGCAGCCCGCGAAACGAGGCGCCGGGATTCAGCGCCGCATACTCGATATTGAACGCCTTGAGAAGATCGACGATGAGATCGGAGCCGTACTCGGGCTTTCTGTCTTTCGCAGAATTCATAATTTCACCAACCGCGCGGTATTCTCGCCGATGATATTTTCTTTTCGCCTTTGCGTGAGCTCTGTCCGGGGCAAACTTCCTGAGACCGTATCCAGAGGCCAGGAATCGAAATGAGGATAAGCGGTCGCCATTAGAATGTCATCTCCGCCAAGTTCCGCGGGCCGCGCCAGGTCCCCCCTCCCCCGCATCGCATCTCTCAGTAAGGACAGAAAGGCTTCGTACTCCGGGGTCTTGTGGAGTACCGTGGTGCGATCACGACAACCGCCAATTTCACGACATGCACAGCCGCCTTGTCGTAAACGCGGAATTGTCGGCACAGCACCGCTTTTACCACTGTCCTGCCACACCGATCAACAAAAAAATATCTTGTTAAATTGGGGGGAATTGGGGCAACTGCGCGGGAGAGCCTCTGGAGTCAGAACATTTTTGACGTTTCGGGAATTGCCGAAACGTGGAAGCGTCCCACCGCGTCTGAATTCTCTTGAATTTTGAATCGCCCTCTTCTGTGACGTTTTGAACGAAGTGAAACGGTTAAACGTTTGGAACGATTGGAACAGGCGGGGCTGAGGTGGCGTTGGGCAAGTTGAACGCTTGGAACCGGTTTCACCCCGAAAATATCATTTGCCCTTCCTTCGCACTGTTCAAGATTCTTATTGAAAAGCTGCCAACTTCCCAATATAACAGCGGTGATTTCACCGCCATTGTCTTGCTTCTTCATTTCAAGGAGGTCCATTATGAAGCAGATCCGTTCGTGGATATTTGCGGGCCTGGTCGCGTTTGTCGCGGTCGTACTTGCACCCGGGGACATCCAAGCCCAGGCATTGCAAAAGGTTCGGATCGCAATCCCTACCATCAACGTTCTCACCCGGCCCTGGTATATCGCCAAAGATAAGGGGTTCTACGCGGCGGAAGGGCTGGACCCGGAGTTCATTTATGTGCAGGGGACCCTGCAGCCCCCGGCCCTGGTGAACGGAGAAATCGACTTCGCCGGTAGCGGAGATACCGGCGTGCGGGCCGCTGCAAACGGCGTCCCGATCAAGTTGGTCTTTGCTATGACTCACCGGCCCGATTTCATGCTGGTGGTCAAACCGGAGATCAAATCCGGCAAGGAGCTGCGCGCCAAAAAAATCGCCGTCTCCTCCATCGGTTCTCTCACCGCCGTCGGGGCCAAAGCGGCCGCCGGCGCCCTGGGCCTCAATCCCGACACGGACATTTTCCTCTTGGCGATGGGCGAGCAGACCAACCGCTTCGCGGCTCTGCAGGCCGGCTCGGCGGACGGTATGATCGTCGATCCCGGTCTGGCCCTGGCCGCGCAAAAGAAAGGATTTCACATCCTATCTCGCGTCGGAGAACAACTTGAACTCATTCAAGTGGGACTCGCTATGTCCAATCAGAAGCTCAAGAGTCATCTAGATCTGGCGCGCCGTTTTCTCAAAGGTTCCGTGCGCGGACTCGTCGACGTGCAGAAAAACCCCGAGGAGATGATCCAGGCCGTCATGAAACTGCGCAAGCTCAACCGGGAAGACGCAACGGCTGTCTATAAAATGGAGCTCAACTCGTTCACGACGGACGGCACCCCTTCCCGCAAGTCCGTAGAGAGCGCGATTCAGATTGCCCTCCAGGGAAGGCCCGGGCCGAAACCCACCTATGAGGACCTGGTGGATCTGACCCCCTTAAAGCAGGCCCACAAAGAGTTGGGGATCACGGGAAATTATTGAGCGCCCTGCAGGGTCCTCTAGAGATTTTCGGTTTATCTGAAATTGAATAGTTGACGCTCGTTTTAGTCTCCGCTGTTGAACCTGTCGACCTTGGAGACCGGGTGGATTTACTCAACTCCAGACTTGAACCCTTTACCCTTGTCTTGCAGATCCTGACTTACGCAGTAGGGTCGAGGACTGGCGCGGTATTCCGAAGGTGAAGCCTATCTGTTAACCGTCCCTTTCGTCTGACGGTGCCTCACTAGCTCCACCGTAAACCCGTTTCCAGCCCCCGCCACATCAAACCGGACGTGAC
>JAUYJC010000088.1 GCA_030688735.1 Deltaproteobacteria bacterium | reverse complement strand
AGATGCTTCTACGGTTAGCTCAGCACGACCAGATTTCGTAGGGGAAGCGGCGCTTTCCGGGTGGAAATCCCCAGTAAGTCTGGAAGGCGGCCATCGGCTTGCGTCGAAGGTCATCGTGCTGAGTCAACCGTAGAAGCATTTGCTCTCAAATGCTTTGGCCTGGGCGGCGTTTGTGGCGGGCGCCGAAGCTCAATGAGGTTCGGACCGTTCAATGAGACAATTTTCAACTGGCACCCTAGCATGATATACTTCCGTCCCATGAAGATGCAGATACAAGTTTCCCTGACTGTGGCATTAATGGTCGCATGGTCCTTACCAGTGTCGGCGGACTACACTTTGGTCTTGAAGAACGGCCGTGCAATCACGGTTCAAAGCTACCGAGAAGAGGGTAAGATGATCAAGTTCTACGGGCTCGGTGGTGAAATCGGACTCAGCAAGGATCAAATCAAATCAATTCGAAAAACGGGCGAAGGCGAGCGCCAGGACTTAAGCCTACCTGCTCCGGCGGTCGCCTCGTCACGCTCTATCGACGTCAGCCAACCCTCCTCTAATACACCACGGGTAGAATCCAGGGAGTCGACCGGTCCAGAGCAGACACCAAGAGAGGACGCGGCGAACGAGGCATTAGAGCAGCAAAAGAGATTGAAAGAAATCACCGAACAACTTGAAATTGCCAAGCAGCGTTACCTCAACGCGACGCAAGGTGGTGGCACATCTGCAAACGCCACCCCGGCAGGATATAGAGCTTTAACCGCCGATCTGATGTCGAGGCTCAAAGAAAAAAGAGGGGCATCGGATTCCGAATATGAGCCTCAGGAAAGAGAAATCAGGGACCTTAGAAACGTAATCGACAAACTACAAAAAGAGCGGGATGCGTTGGTACAAGAGATAAAAGCCAAAAGCTCTACGACGAACTCCCAGTAACCTAATCGCTGAAAAACTTTGTCCCTGTTCCCCCACTCGCGGCCCCCACAAATAACTCTGCACTGCAAAGTCCGCTATCGGTCCCACCGCTGCCGTAAGCTTGCCGGCGACCTCAAATCCCGCGGTTGAACTCGGCCACGTCGACAGAAAAACCCTCCCGGCGCCTCGTCGATAATAATCGTCACACAGGCCCCGTGGGACTCTCCCGCCGTGAAGTAGCGTGACACGCGCGGATCCTACGCTATTCGCTTGTGAGAGGCCGGCCCCGATTATTCACGGTTTTTAGCGTTAACATCCAGAAAATCCCCTCCGGGAACCGCCCCTTTGGTGCCGGTACATTAGGTCATAGTGACCGGCAGAGTGCGGTGTGGTATTACCGTGCGGGGCATAATCGAGGCTAGGGCTTTATCGAAGTGTTAACCGGCGCCAAACCTTCAGTTTGTTTCAACTGGCTCCGCCAAAGCTGCTCAGCGGTCGGAAGGTTTTCTGAGCCAGATTCCGTGATTCGGGGAGTAATAAAAACCGCCAGTTCCGTAATATCTTTTGTCCATGATGACTTTTTAAAGAGCCATCCGAGCACAGGAATCTCCTTTAGATACGGAACTCCTGACTGCGACTCTGAGGCCTTATCCTTCATAATACCGCCAATCACGACTGTCTCCCTGTCTCGGACCAGCACGTTGGCTCTGGCTTCACGAGTAGTCTCTCTCGGGATACCATCTACCGTTTTAGTAAAATCGAATTCGCTTGCCTTTACCGCAATTTTCAGCAAAACGAAGCCGTCAGCCGACACTTGTGGAGTTACGGTCAGAATAATGCCTGCCCTGAACGTTTCGATACCGCCCGATTCTCCGACCGTAGCGGCGGATTTTTTCACCCGAATGACCTCCCCAATCTCAATTGAAGACTCGACATTATTCAAAGTAACGATCGACGGACGAGAAATAACTTTGATATTTCCCTCGGCCTCGGCGGCTGATAGTATGCTGGTCACTTTGCTGCCGAGATACCCGAATCGGAACCCGGTGCTCGGAATAATTAATGGAGTTGTGGGTGGCGTCGGTATCGGTTGCGAACCGCCATCGAAGGGGGCGCCCGCAATAAATCTTGTACTGGAGCGTACACTATCGCTGAACAGGGCTTCCATTTCGATCCCTAGAGATCGAGAAAACGTCGGCGTTGTTTCAATTAGATTCGATTCAATCAGAACTTGCGGGGTGCGAGTGTCGAGTTTGGCGACGAGCGTAGTGATATCGTCGATCACTTTTCTGATGTCTCGAACCATTATCGTGTTACTGCGTTCGTCCATCACCAGCGTAGCATCCGGGCGCTTCGTCAAGAGAGGCTTAATCTGGGGCTCTAGATCCTTGACTTTGGCATAGTTGACGCTGAAGAATACATTCTGAAGCGGCTCCTGATTGTCTTTCGCCTTCTGCGTTGCCGTCAGCGCGTCTTTTTCCGCTTTCAACTGTCCCGCCGTGGAAATGCGCACGACGTTACCCACCTCTTCTTTACCCAAACCGTTGGTGTCGATGAGCAGATCCAGCGCCTGGTCCCAAGGCACATCGACCAGACGCAAGGTGACTTTTCTGTTCACGTCCGCCGTCACCACGATATTGAGACCGCTTATCTCGGCCAAAAGGCGGAAGACGTTCTTGATGTCAGCGTCCTTGAAATCAAAGGATAGTCTCTGCCCTGTGTATTTCTTCTCGCCGGTAGCGCTTTCATCCTCAGCAGCGCCCGGACCTCGGCCTTCCGCCGGGCTCCCCTTTAATTGCGCCGCGACGGCATCCGGCCGTTTGCCACCTTTCACCAAGTTCAGCTCCCGCTTCGTTGTTATCTTTGGGTCGGCGGCGCCAACCACCACCTTGATGCCGCCCCCCTCAGGGGTCGCCGTATACGAAGGAACGGTGGCAGATGATATGTCCACGGTCATGCGCAGGTAGCCTTCCCCGGCGCTGAAGCGGACGGTTCCGACCAAACTCGTGGTGACGCGGAAAGTTTTAGCATCGGCCATCGCCCTGGCGTCGCCAAAAATGTCCAATACGATACGGGACGGTTGTGTGAGCGGAAAATGACGATACTGCGAGATTGGTTTTGAAAGTTTCAATTGGAGAATCGTCTGACCGGCCTCTTCACGGACAGACAGATCCTGAATCGTCGGCGATTGACTATCAGCGGCCTGCGGCTTGGCCGGCGCCGGGCTTTTGTCGCCCGCGCGGGCTGGGACCGCCGGTTTCTCGGCGACGGCGGCAATTTTTTGCTCGCCGGCAGTGGAAATACATCCCACCCATCCCGACACCAACATCATCCCGAGACCGCCGGCGCCGAACAATCGGAGCAACGCAGTCCATCCGGGGCGCACACCGCTTGGAAACGGCGAGCCGTCATCGTTAGGTTTACTCATTCCGACGTCTCCACGCTAAGCCTCATGCCGACGTCACGCTTCTTCTTCGCGCCGTACAAGTCAACATAAAACTCTTCGATTATAATTTCGTTGGGTTTTATTGCTTTGATCTTTCCATCGTTCACGCCGATGGGAGTCCCGATATGGACAACGTAGCCGAGACCGGCGGAGTCCTCGACCATTGCTTTGGGCTCTTTGATGTTCCAGATAACCCCCACCAATTTCAGCTGTCCGATTTCGTAACGCTCCAGGGGCGCAAGGTTTTCACGGCTCCGGGCGCTCGGTCGCACGTTTAGATTGAAGGGCCGAAATGGATCGCGCCTGGCTCCGGGCGAAAAACGCAGCCCTTCCGGTGATTGCGGTCCCGCTTCAGAGGCGGCGGTGGAATTGGCAGGCGCTTTGGCGGATTGGCTTTCGGTGCCAGCCCCCCCAAGCCTAGCCTTCGACGCACCCGAAAGACCCTCCGCGCTCTTACCAACGGCAGCTGGAGTACGCAAGGGTTCTTCAGCTGCTTGTTTGGCCTTATACGCAGGGGGCTCTACTTTCTCTTGCGCCGACAAGGGAACCGCCAGGAGAAGTGAAAAGACCCAGGGGTATTTCTTGAGAAACGATCTCATAGTGCCTTATTTCTTGGCTTTATCTGCTTTGGCTTTTTCTTCGGCG
This sequence comes from Deltaproteobacteria bacterium, assembly GCA_030688735.1. Taxonomy (GTDB): domain Bacteria; phylum Desulfobacterota; class Binatia; order UBA9968; family UBA9968; genus JACPFE01. The sequence goes on along the minus strand of JAUYJC010000088.1, from coordinate 17,210 downwards.
ACCTTTTTTCTTTCGGCTTCGTCCAAGAATCGATACGTCGTCGCCAGATTCGAAACATCGAGCACGACCTGATCGCCGGTCGTTTTCGGATTTCTAAAATCAATGTTGTCGATGTTCACGATACGGCTGAGCTTACTGACATCATCAAAAAAAGTTACGGCGTTCTGGAAGCCGCCCCGCACAACGATATCCACCGGGATTTCGGCATAAAATTCTTGAAAGCGCTCGGCTCGGGGCCGGAAGAGAAGAATCTCCAACCCTGCTTCCCGTGCTTTCGTTGAAAGGTTACTTAACAGATCTGGAATCTCCTTGCGATCGGGCAGCTGCGCCACCACCTCCTTGAGCTTGACTTCGATTTCAACAAGCTCCTGTTGCAGCCGCGCCAAATTAGCCCCTTGCCGCTGCTTGGAGGTTTTTTCATTGCGCGTGGTCTCAACGCTTTCGGCCAACTTTGAGATTGCTTCAGATTGCGGACCATAGAGAAACGTATAGTAAAGGGCCGAAAGCAAAATGACCGCGACCGCCAGAATGGCAATTTTTTGCGCCTGTGGCCTGGCCAGTATCTCATCCAGTAATTTGTTCAACTTTTTTTCTCCTCTTTGGCGGGCGCCTTGAAGTCCCCCTTGGCGCCAGAGGGGGGCGCCGGCAAATAAGAGATCGCCGATTTGATCGAGAATTTCTTGAACGGTCCGCTATCTTGTCCGCCTTGGGAAGTTTCCACCAACTCGACATCTTTGAAATAGGCGTGCGTCGCCAATGCTCTCAAAAACTCAGCGACCGTTTGGTTATCAGCCGCGATCCCGGTGAGGGTTAACCGACCGCCGGTTTCCTTGAACTCAGTGAGCCATAGTCTTGGCGGTGTAGCAAAGGATAGACTCTCCATCACCCCTACCGGACCCGCTCGCTTCTTATTCAGGTCGGAAATAATCCGGTGCTTGCTCGTGAATTCCTTGACCTTGTTCTGCAGATCTCCAACCTGTTTGACCTTTGTATCCAGGGCCTGGATCTCACCGCGCAGATCAGCCAGCTCCTTCGTAAGTTTTGACAGCCGAAAATACTGTTCAAGGTACAAACCAAGAAACAGCAGCGCAACCACCCCCAACACGATCCCGCCGATGGTCAATTCGCGCCGGCGACTGATCGCGGCTTTGAGTTCCTTGACTGGGAGCAGGTTGACCCGAATCATTTATCGCCCGGCCTCCGAATTGACAAACCGGCGCCCACAGCAAACAAAGGCGCCAAATCAACCAAATTTGCTTGATCGATTCTTCTACCCAGGGAAAAACCCCGGAATGATTCAGCGAGCTCAACCGGCACGCCCATTCGTTCTTGCAGCAATTCGCGCAGTCCGGGCAACCTGGCGCTGCCCCCGCTCAGATAAATAGACTTGAGACCTTCACCCTCTTCGAAGGGAACTGCGCCGTACAGGCTTACCGTCCTGCGGATTTCCTGGGATAAGTTTTCAGCCGTTGGCCGCAACGTTGTTTCCAAATCCAACCCCTTGTGCCCGTCGAGAACACCCGTCAGCTTGAATCGCTCGGCCTCCTCCGCCGAGATATTCAGTTCTCTTTTGAGGTTGTCAGTAAAATCCTCCCCCCCCATCGGCAAATCGCCGGTAAAAATGGAAATGCCTTTATGCAACAATGTAATACTCGTGTACCGGGCTCCGACGTGGATCAACCCGATCACTCCGTTTCCTACCTTCGTATCGTAATTGGTCTCGTACATGTTCTCCAATGCAAAATAGTCCACATCCATAATCGCGGGCGTCAGGGCGGCTTTTTGAATGACATCGGTGTAGCTATTGACAATTTCTTTCTTGACGGCAACCAAAAGAACTTCTAACTTTTTGCCCCCTTCGATGACATTGAGGATTTGATAATCAAGATTGACGTTTTCAAGGTTTTCTGGAATTACCGAATTGGCTTCAAATTCAATATTCGCTTCGAGTTCGCTTTCCTCCTGCATCGGCATCTGGATTTTCTTCATGATGACGGCTCGTCCGGGGACCGCCGATATGACTTTGTTCGACTTGACGCCATTTTCTTGAATTAGTCTCCGAATGGTTTCGACGACCGGCGCCTGATCGACTACCAGGTTGTTTTGAATCGCCTTTTCGGGCAGAGGTAGGACTCCCAGATGGACCACGCGGTAGGCGCTCTTCTGGATCACGGTTTCAACCAGCTTGATTGAACTCGAACCGATGTCGAGCGCGACGAACCCATCTTGCCGCGCGAAAGAAAGCGGCAGGCTGAGATTTATTTTTTTCAAGAATTCAAACATTTTGCTGTTTGAAGACTCGCTCCCTCTGCTTAATCTCAAGACCCAAGGCCAACAAGATTTTTCTTTTAGTTGCCATTCTGCAATCTTTTCCTCTTTCAATGCGATCCAAAGTTAGAGGAGAAATTCCGGCCATTCGTGCAAGCTCGGCTTTGCTCAACATTTTCTCCTCACGGATTTTCTTGACATTATTTGTCTGATTCATTGAGCCGTCACCTTGCTCACCCGATTTTCGCTGGAACAGGGGTGTATTATCTAGCCAACTGCGATTATAAGTCAATAAAAATTAACTATTGTTATACATAATTATAGGCCCATTTTCGGGCAACGAGCAATCTCCTTGCCAGGCGCGACGGTTTCGCATAAACGATTGAAACGATTAGCTTTTATAGCGTAAGGGGAAATGGTATTTTGGGTATATCCACGAATTGCCCGCCAGTTCGGAACGGTTCTTGGCGGCTTTGACGATTTTTGAACAGGTTGGTCCCGCCGTCAGATTGCTTTTGCCGCGACCGATCGTTAAGAAACTCCCATGCTCATTGAGGCGGCAAAATTTGCCCGCGTTGTGATCCCCTCGCCGTTAAAACAGCCATTGACATACGCAGTGCCGCCAAGCGCTCGGCAACAGATTTCTGTGGGCACACGGGTATGGATTCCACTGGGAAGACGCAAGGTTATCGGAGTTGTGATCGAGTTGCTCGGGACCACTTCCCTGACTGAAATCAAAGAAATCGAAGCGATTCTGGACGAGCGGCCGATTCTCGACTCCAAGTTGATCCGGCTCGCTCGGTGGATATCGCAATATTATATCGCGACGCTGGGCGAGGTGTTAACGACGATCTTGCCGTCAAGTTTGCGGCCACAAAGCAAGCGAACGGTTTTCGCGCGCGCCGGGGCATTTTCGTTCAGCGACATGTGGGATGAAAAGATTCTTGAAGCACTACGAGAAAGCAGCCGGGGCATGAGCTTCGAAACTCTGATGCGAAAATTTCCCGGCGACGACATCAACCGCGCGCTGCGGCGGCTCGAATCCTCGGGCGCCATCGAAATCCGCGAAAGCATGCCGGGCCGGCGTAGACGATCGAAAGAAGCCAATTTTGCCAAGCCGGCGCATCCCGACAGTGCAACGCGACTTGCGCTCACGTCTGAGCAAGAAATTGCGCTTGGCGCAATCGCCGATCGCCTTAGCCACGGAGGATTTGAAACGTTTCTTCTGCATGGCGTCACCGGCAGCGGTAAAACCGAAGTCTACCTTCGCGCCATGGAGCAAGTTCGCGAATCGGGTCGTCGTAGCCTCATCCTGATTCCGGAAATATCATTGACGCCGCAACTCATCGACCGTCTTAACGCTCGATTCCCGGGGCGGGTCGGGGTGCTACACAGCGCGCTGAGCGGTGCGGAGCGCTGGGCTCATTGGTGGAACATCGCCCGCGGCAACGTCGATGTCGTGGTCGGCGCGCGCTCCGCGGTTTTCGCGCCTCTACCGGACCTCGGTTTGATCGTCGTCGATGAAGAACATGATCCTTCCTACAAGCAAGAAGAGGGCGTTCGATACAATGGACGGGACGTGGCGGTGGTACGCGGCAAGTTGACCGGCTGCCCCGTAATCCTCGGGTCAGCCACACCGGCTCTGGAGAGTTATGAAAACTGTCTTCGGGGGCGCTATCGTCTTCTTGAGATCACCAAGCGGATTTATCAACGGCCCCTGCCGCAAATCGATATTGTCGATCTCAGAGCGGAATCTGCACAACGAAAATCCGATCCGGCAGTTTCCCCCGCGGGGAAGGTGGACTACCATCCGCTTGTTTCCAAGCGGCTCGTCAAAGCGTTAATCGAGAATTATCAAAGAGCGCGCCAGAGTCTAATTTTTCTTAATCGTCGAGGTTTTTCCAATTTCCTTCAGTGCAATACTTGCGGCCATGTCATTCGTTGTTCCCATTGCAGCGTGACATTGACCTTGCACCTCAAGCGAGGAAGCCTCTGTTGCCATCACTGCGATTACCGCAGGCCGATTACGGACTCCTGTCCGGAGTGCAAGAACGCGACGCTCCGTGAGGTGGGAGTGGGAACCGAGCAAATCGAGCAAAGTTTACAGCGTATCGTCACCGGGGCGCGCGTCGCGCGCCTGGATCGGGACACGAGTGGCAAAAGAGGAGTCCAGGAGAAATTGATCCGCAGCTGGGAAGGTGGGGAGATCGATATATTGGTGGGCACGCAGATCATCACCAAAGGCCACGACGTCAGCGGGGTGACCCTGGTAGGGGCTTTACTCGCCGATCTGTCGTTGAACTTGCCGGACTTCCGCGCCGCCGAGCGAACCTTTCAACTGTTGAATCAAGTGGCGGGGCGATCCGGCCGCGGCGACGACCCCGGCCAAGTCATTGTCCAAACTTACGCGCCGGACCATTATGTTTTTCAATACCTGCTCAGCCACGACTACAAGGGTTTTTTTGAGTTGGAGCTGGAATTCCGGCGCGCCTTGAGTTATCCGCCCTTCAGCCGTTTGGTAAGTTTTTGCATCGATGGACCAAAAGTCGCCGACGTCGAATCTCAGGCCAAAAAACTCGCCGCGCACTTGCGGGAGCGGCACGCAGCAAACTCAAAGTACCGGGACCAAATCGAAATCTTGGGACCGGCGCCGGCGCCGATCGCGAAACTGCGCGGCCGTTATCGTTGGCAACTCCTGCTCAAAGCTAAGCAGATTCCCGCCCTGTTGGAATTCGCCAACCTCGCTCGGGAATTATTGCCCCGTTCCCGCAAGGCCCGACTTCACATTGATGTCGATCCCTTCAGTATGTTATGAAATTTTGACGTCATGGCGATTCTGGAAATCTTAAAATACCCGGAGGCTGTACTGAGCCGGGTGGCTCCGCCGGTGAAGAATATTACCGGCGACACGGTGAAGCTGCTGAATGACATGCTCGACACGATGTACGCTGCGCCCGGCATCGGACTCGCCGCGCCGCAAGTGGGCATCTCCCAGCGCGTCATAGTTTTGGACGTCGACCACGAAAACCCACACAAGCAAGTATACAAACTCATTAACCCCGTCATTACACGCGCGGAGGGGAAAGTCATCTGGGAAGAGGGCTGCTTAAGCGTCGTCGATTTTACCGCGGAAGTGCGTCGGGCCGCACAGGTCGAGGTCACCGCCTTTGACGAAAACGAAAAAGAAATAAAGATCGAAGCCGAGGGACTTTTCGCCATTGCCTTGCAACACGAGATCGACCATATTGACGGTAGACTCTTCATCGATCGCCTCAGCCGTCTGAAACGGGATCTCTATACGCGCCGGCGCAATAAAATGTTGCGCACAGGTGTCGTTCCTCCGGCTGATAACGCGCGCGTCTTGATTTAGGACTAAAACGCCTGCGATCGGCAACATCGTTCCCTGTTCGGGGAGTCAACTTCTAACCCATGTCCCACACCTGGCCGATTGTTTTTATGGGCACGCCGACAATTGCTGCCGCGACGCTGGAGCAATTGCTTCAGGGACCGGATCGGATTGTCGGGGTGGTGACCCAACCCGACCGGCCGACTGGCCGGGGCCAGAAAACCGCTCCGTCGCCGGTGCGCAAAGTCGCCGAGAGTCACGGCGCTCCCGTCGTCGCACCGGAAAAGATCCGCGCACCGGAGTTTCTGGAAACTCTCAGGAATTGGCGCCCCGAGATCATTGTGGTGGTGGCCTACGGGCGGATTCTACCGAAAGCAATTCTCGAATTGGCGCCGCGCGGTTGCCTGAACGTACACTACTCGCTTCTGCCTAAATATCGCGGCGCCGCCCCGGCTGCCTGGACGATCATCAACGGAGAGTCGATAGCCGGAGTTACGACCATGCGGTTAGTCGAAAAGATGGATGCCGGCCCCGTTTATCTACAAGAATCCATTGCGGTGGCTCCTGAAGAAACATCGGGCTCCTTGCAAACTAAGCTAACCCCTATCGGTTCCCGGTTACTCCTCGAAACCCTGCGCCAGCTCAAAGAAGGCGCGTTGCAGCCCCGGGAGCAAGATGAGAGTGCGATGACGTTTGCGCCGATGCTAAAGAAAGAAGACGGTCTCATCGACTGGAACCAATCGGCCCTGGCGATCGAACGGCGTGTGCGGGGCCTTGACCCATGGCCTGGGGCCTATACCCACTTCGGGAATAGGTTGCTCAAGGTACATCGCGCGACGGTGCTCCCGGCTGATGGCAAAGGAAATCCGGGCGAGGTCGTGCGTGCCGATGTTGGCGGTTTTTGGGTCGCGACCGGCGCCGGCATTATCGGCCTGGAGGAAGTCCAGCTAGAAAACAAGAGACGGCTGCCGGGCGCGGAGTTCATCAAAGGCGCAAGGATTAGGACCGGTGACCGCTTCTAACGGGGAACCCAGCGTTCGCCGGCTTGCCAGCGAGATCCTGCTCAAGGTCGATATCCAAAAAGCTTACGCCGACATTCTTCTCGATCAGGGGATAAAAACCCAAGGCCTTCAACAGCGAGACCGTGCATTGCTTACGGAACTCGTCTACGGAACGCTCCGCTGGCGCGGCGCCATCGACGCACGGCTGAGCCACCACCTCCGTCGCCCCTTGGCAAGAACGGATCCCTTCATTAGAAACCTGCTGCGGGTGACTCTGTATCAGCTGCACTTTCTCGATAAGATTCCCGACTACGCCGCTGTCAACGAGGCCGTTCAAATCGCGAAAAAACACAAAGGCGGCAAAGTCGCTGGATTCGTCAACGGAGCATTGCGGAACTTTCTCAGAGGTAAAAATGTAACTGCGGCGCCGCACCCATCCGATGATTCGATTGCCACGCTGACCGCCAACTACTCGCATCCTGAATGGCTGGTGGAAAGATGGCTCGAATATTTTGGTCTTGAAGCCGCGAAAGCACTGATGCGCGCGAACAACGAACGATCGCCACTGGTGCTGCGCGTGAATACTCTGAAAAGCGACCGCAGAGCATTGCTGGATTTACTCGAAAGAAACGGCGTCACTGCCATAGCTACCCAATGGTCGCCTGAAGGGGTCTGGGTGCAGTCGGGTTCGGCTGTCGACGGGCTACCAGGGTTCCACCAAGGGCTTTTTCAGGTCCAAGGCGAGGCATCCCAGTTGGTGGCGCATCTCTTAGGACCTCAACCCGGGGAACGCGTGCTCGACGCCTGCGCGGCTCCGGGCGGCAAATCGACGCACATCGCCGAGCTTATGAAAGACGCCGGCGAGGTGACCGCGATAGATCTCTCAGTGCGAGGCATTGAAAAAATTCGTGATAACGCCACTCGGCTCGGCCTCACATCGATCCGCGCGCTACGCTCCGACGCGAGCCGCGAATTTGCTGGATCATACGTTGGGTATTTCGACCGCGCTCTCGTCGATGCGCCTTGCAGCGGTTTGGGCACGCTGCGCTCTCACCCGGAGATCAAATGGCATCGCAACCTAACCGACATTGAGCGGCTAAGCCGTTTACAGACGAAAATCGTCGATCGCGTCGCTCCATGCCTCAAGCCGGGCGGAGTGATAGTGTATTCCACCTGTACGTTGACGCGGGACGAAAATGAACAGGTCGTCGAGAGTTTTCTCACGACTCATCGGGAGTTTGAGTTGGAGAATGCGGCAGGATATCTTCCCGAACAGGCGAAACTAATGGTGCAGGGGAGCTATTTCCTGGCCTTACCCCATCGTCACAACACCGACGGGTTTTTCGCCGCGCGCATGAGAAAGGTCGCCTGAAGGGTTCAAATGAAAATCGCTCCGTCGATACTCTCCGCCGATTTCAGCCGGCTCAAGGATGAGATCCAGGCCGTCGAAGCGGCCGGCGCCGATTGGCTCCACGTCGACGTCATGGACGGCCATTTCGTGCCCAACATTACCATCGGCCCAGTGGTCGTGGAATGGGTACGCAAAGTCACCAAGATTCCCGTTGACGTTCACTTGATGATCACCGATCCCGACAAGTACGCTCCTGAATTCATCAAGGCGGGCGCTGACTGGGTTTCTATCCACCCGGAGACTTGCGCCAATCCGAACACGACGCTGCGAAAGATCCGCGACCTGGGCGCCAAGGCATCGATTGCAGTCAACCCCGATGTTCCACTCAGTCGAGTCGAGGCCTGCTTCGCAGATATCGACATGATTCTCATGATGACCGTGTTCCCCGGCTTCGGTGGCCAGGCTTTCATTCCCGACGTCTTGTCGAAGATCGAAGAGGTCAGAAAACTCATCGACCGGCGAAAGCTCTCGATATTCGTCGAAGTGGACGGCGGGATCAAGGCCGACAACATCGAGCGCGTCGTGCGCGCCGGCGCCGAGGTGATCGTCTCCGGTTCCGGTATCTTCAAGACGCCGAATTACGCGGAAACCATCCAACAGATGCGCCGGGCAGTCCAGATGATAATGGAGGATGGAGGATAGAAGATGGAGGATCGATTCTCGCGATCTTCGATCTTCCATCCTCGACCTTCGTTTTTTCGCTCGGCGAGCCGCGACGAGTAACTTGTTTTCTCCTCTCGGTGTGCTAGGTTGAGCGGGTCGGGGCGTGGCTCAGCTTGGTAGAGCGCACGGTTCGGGACCGTGAAGTCGGTGGTTCAAATCCACTCGCCCCGACCATTTCTCTTCTTCTCTCTTCCACTGGTTTTCATCCACCTTTTCAATCACTTCGGACTCGGGTTCCATCAACTTGGACTCTGTATCATCGGTGCCGGTGCGTAAGGTTTCGGAGAAGGTTTCGGTTTTCGCCCCGAAAAGCCTCTGTAACTGCTCTTGTGAATCGCTTTTAACGTACCGTCCATAGTGCTTTTCGATCATCGCCACCGACGTGCCGCAATACTCGGCCAGCCACTTGATATTGACCCCGTGCGATAGCGCGTCCGAAATGAACGTGTGGCGTGTCGCGTAGAACTTCCGTGCTCTAACGCCACAGGCCCTTAACGCTCGATACCAGTACTTGCCCCGCCACTTGTCCTCGTTGATCGGGTTGCCCTCTTGGTTTTTGAGTACGAAGTCTTTCTCGGTGACATGCAACGGCTTGATCAGCCTCAGCGCCGAGACAACCGGTTCACCCATCGTGATTTCCCGTTCACTGGCAACAGTTTTTGTCGGGCTGTCGGTATCCCGGTAGCGCGATTTCGATATGGACATGACCGCCGACTTTATATCTACGTCGCCCCAGCGCAAGGCGATGATCTCGCTCGGTCTCGCGCCGGTTCCAAACAGGATGGCTACGAACGGGTAATAGAAACCGTGCTTCGCTTTGAAGTGGTTCAAGATCACGTCGCGCTCGTCGGCGGTAAACGGGTCCGGCTTTGGCGAAGCGATTCTCGGCCACTCCAGGTCCGCGAAATGATCCTTCTCACCGATGCCATGCTTCCGGGCGTCTCTCATCATGGCCCTAAAAGTGCCGTCAATGATGTTTCTGCACGATTTCAGGCTCAAGCCCATGTCCTGGTTCAAGTAGGAACGGAAAGCCTCTAATACTGGCAACGTGACCTCGACAATGGGCATCTCGTCGAACTTCGGGAGAATGTAGCGGCGAAACTGCCGGGTGTAGTCGTAGTGCAGGCCAGGCCGCACGAAAGGCGGCTTCCTACGCTCGATCCAATCCCGATAGAAAGCGCCAACGGTCACGTTCTCCGGTTTGATTTGGTTTTCGTTTTTCGGCCTGAAGTCATCGGCCTTGTTCCCATTGGGGAACCACTTGAGATAGGCAAACGTTCCAGCTTTGATCTCTTCGGTGATTTCTACGGCTTTACCTTCGGCCTTGGTTCGATTCTTGGGCGTATCGTTCCAGTCCGTTCCTTGCCAGAATTCCCGCCCGTTCCAGTAAAAGCGAAACGCTAAATTGCCGTGTCGATTCACTTTCACTTTGCAGGCCATTAGCGTTTTTCCTTCCCGCGCTTCGTCCCAGTGGCATAGATTCCTTGAATCAATCTCGCCTTCCGCTCTCGCATCGCCATTTCATCTCGCTCCCAGCGCGCGACTGTATTGGAGGCGACACCAACAAGTTCGGCAAGCTCTACCTGAGTAAGCCTCAAACGCGCTCTGATTGCTCTTAGCTCTTTGCCGACCATGACTATACGTTTCATATAAACTCATTGCTTCGGCCTATCAAGAGGCGACGATAACTTTTCCGTTGCACGGTTTTCTCAACCGATAACTGCGCGGCATCGGGATTGAATCGTCGTCGCTTTCGTTTCCCGGTTCCTGCGATTGTTCGAGCCACGTAACCACGGCGCTCCATTTGAAACGCGCCTGCATCCCTGGCGGACGAAAGTAATGCACGCCTAGCCGGAACGCGCCCGCCGCCATTTTGTTTTTGACGGACTTCGGCTTCAATTTCAGCCGTGCCGCAACTTCAGAGATTGTCAGATATTCGTCCACCGCTCATCCTGCCCGCGCCGGCCAAGGCCGCCCAGTTGACGGAAAGGGCATTTAGGCCTCTGTGCCCTTCTCCCCGTCGCCTCGCATCCACCACCCCGTTGCTCATCGCAACCGGCCCCGGCCCGGATCTTTGTTGTCGTCACGCGCGCGTGCAATGCGCCAGTGAGCATCCAGTGGCCTCGCAGATCAACTCGGCAACCCGGTAAGCCTTTTCTCGGAGTTCGTAATCCCCCGTGATACGGCAGTTGTGCTCGATCTGAGCTAGTCCCCCTTCGACGATTGTCGCCGCTAACTGTTCTTGTTCCTCTGTCATCGCCTTTTTTTCCTTTCTCCGTTGCGCCCGCCATCATGCCCCTGCTCATCCCGCTCCGCCTTTATTGCCGGCCCGGTTCATTGCACTACCCTCGCGCGGGGAAAGACGTTTTTCACTTTCAAAACTTCGCGCATTTGCTCAATCGACTTTGTTTTCAAAAATTCAAACTCATCGGCAAAGAAAATAGGATCATCATCCGGCGGGATGAAGTCGCGGTCATGCAAAACCCAAAGGTGAGTTTCTAACAGCGCGCTGCAAATCTTGACGGCCCGTAGCTCGCCGGTCGCCGGCTCGGTTATTTCTTCGATCACCCCGGCGCGCGGCGTGGCTTCGGCCTTGGCAGTCTCAGCGCCGGCCAACCGCTTCGCCTCTTGCCGATCCGCGGCGGTCATCGGCTCGCCGTCTAACCGGCGCGCTTGAAGGCGTCCGTCGGGTAGTTTTCTAACCTGGATAACGGCACTCATGCTATATCTTCCCAAGAATCCTCGTTTCGATCCGCAACATCCGCAACATCGGCGTTTTTTCGACTACTTAGATCGCTTTTTCGATCCGCAACATTTGTGTTTTGTTGCGGATCGTTTTCCGGTGTAACTGTTTGACTTGGTTGACTTGTTGCGGTGTTGCGGATCGGAAGGGGTATATAGCGCGAGAAAGCGTCATCAAACCACTCGCGAAGATATCCCCGCGGTGTTTCCGTACCCACGCGAACCGATGACGGCTTAATTTTCAACGGCGCGAGTAGCCTTGCGACTTGCCGTTGCGTTATCGGCTTGCCGTGGCTCCACTCGGCCCAGCGGCTTTCCGGCTTGCCGCCAAGGTGCTCGGCAAGATCCGCGGACGGTATGCGGTCGCGTGAGTTAAAGACATCGCGCAGCTCGGTTAATAGGTCGATCAATGCCGAACCGTCGGCTTCGTCGGAATCCTTCGACAACGCCAGCGCCGCCGCCCGCGCGCGGTCCGGCCACTCGCCGCCGGCAAGATCGGCGATGCTTACCAGCGGTCGCCAATTGTCCGCCGCGCGGTCGTTCAAGTCGCCCGGCATGGCGGGGTCACTGGCGCGCAACGCGGTGAGATGATCGCTCGCCCATCGGGACGCTTTACGGCGCAACGGCTCCGCGGCGGCTTGATAGTCTGCCGAACGGAGTCGCGCGACGATCTCGCCCGGCGCGCGGCGCCTCATGGCAATGACGATCGCCCGATCTTCGAGCGTCGCCGAAAGCTTGCCTATTAGCGCGACGGCCTTCGGCGCCCACGTCTTAAAAAGTCGCGGCTCGTGGTCGTCGCCCACGGTGCGAACCACAAAGGCGGATGATCGGCGATGCCCGGAATTGATAACGCCGCGAAGCTCATCATTGTCGGCCAAGAAAGTATCGGCCTCGTCAACCAAGAGCGTAGGTGAAAATTTTTCGACGATGCGGAACAGCGCCGCCGCGGTGATATTGGAAGCGGAAACGGCGCGCGGTGCGATCATTCCCACTATTTCAAGAAGCGTTGTCTTACCGCAACGCTTAGTCGGACTTATGACACCAAGTAGCGCCGAGATGTCGCAAGCGTCTAGCGCCCAGCAATGGACAATCCACAACGCGACGGCGCGCGCAGACTCGGGCGATAGAACAACGAAACGGTGAATCAAGCCGTTGATGTCGTCTAACAGCTCGCCGCCGTCAACTGGATTCTCCCAGGGTTCAGGATCGGCGAGAAAGACGGTTTGTCCGGCGCCTTCGCCGTCGTCTTTGCTCGCTTTTGGCATCGCTGCGTCAAGAAGTCTGCCCGGTGCGTTAATGCCGATCTCGTCCAGCTTTTTTAACGCGGCTTCGCGGACGGTCGCGCGTCGGATGTCGTCGGCGCTTTCGAGCAACGCCGCCAAGGTGCGAACGGCGGTTTCAACGGTGGCCATGCTCGCGCCGGCTTTAAGTGTGGCGATGCCCGCGGCTTCGAGCGTGTCGGCGATCGGGTCGGCGGTCGGCGATGCGTCCAAGATCGCGGCTTCAATCTGACTTTTTACGGCTTCGCTGCCGCGGCATTGCGCCAAGTCGTTAAAGTCGCTCACGCCGGCGGGTCGATCGGTGCCAAAGTCGGGGACAGCAATCTTTCCGCCAACTGACAGCGCCGCGGCTTTGGCTTTGCTCAAGCCCGGGTTGCCAGCGGTTGCCGCGTCGTCGTCGGCGCATAGGATCAACTCACCGTCGGGAAACTTTTCGCGCAGCGCCCTTGCCACGGCTTCGAGATTGCCCGCGTTGAATGCCACGGCCACGGGATAGCCCGTCGCCTCGTGGATCGTTGCGCCGGTCGCGTAGCCTTCGGCGATGCACAACGGCGCGCCGTTCTTTGGCTCTCCGATCGGAAAGTAACAACCGCTAACACGTCCGCTGGCAAGAAAACGCTTATCACCATCCGGCGCGACGAACTGAAGGGAATGAAGATCGCCGCCGCTATCACGCATAGGAATTACCAGCGCGTTGTCTTGGACGCGGGCGCCATAGGGTTTGACGCCTTTGCGGACTAAATAGGGATGATCTTCCGCCCCCGGCTGCGACGCTTCCCAGATTGCCGCCGCTTTTTCCTCGGCCTTTGCCCGGCGCCGGTTTTCTTCGGCTTCACGTTGCCGGCGCATGGCTTCGACTTTCGCCCGGTGCGCGGCTTCCTCTTGCGGCGTTAAGGTGCGGCCAACGTCGGCGCGCCATGTCTCTGAAACGCCGGTGCGCCAGTCGCCGAAAGCTCCGGCGGGGATGCCGTCCGCGTGCAGTACGTACCAGCCGGCGTCATCGCCGCGTTTACCGTTGCTGGGAAAGCGATGAAGCTTTCCGTCCGCTTCGATCACGTCTGGCGGTTCCAGCCCAGCAGATCGTATTGCGTCGCGGAATTGTTCGAGATTACTCATCGACCTCGCTCTCGTTATGTCTGGGCGTTGAAATACCCTCCACCCCGAGGCGCCCCAACGTTCGTATCTCGGCAACGTCAATCCGCGTCGCCTTTGATCCGAAGCGATAAGCAGGCCATTCGCCGCGTCGGATCTTGCGCCGAATGTGAGCGGTACACAGGCCAAGTTCTTTTGCAGCCTTCGTTATGGTTAGCAACATCACAGTCTCCTATGTAGAATTATCACTAGTTTAGAGAGGACTTTGTTCGACTAAAAGCGAAAAGTGATGAAAATTGACAACCACCTAACGGAAAGCTATGGTCTAGCAGCCGTTCTCCGTTAGGTCGTGGGTGCTACTGTGAAAAGAGGCGATGTAGAACACCTTCTAAACGTCGATCAGCTTTCGAGTCGTAGTACTGGGGGTACAGTAGAAGATCAGCTGGGTTGGCTTCTCTCGTTTGTTAACCATGGCCGATGGAGCGTGGAGAAATTTGGCCGTAGTTTAAGCATCGGTGTATTCGAAACGGAACTCAACGCTACCGGTCATCAGTGGCAAAACTTTGCGCGAGAATTGGAATTGTTCTGCTCCGACGAGATACACTCCTCTGATCCGCCTCTCACAAATCAGGAAATCGGGGAATTGCAAAAACTTGGGGCGAGCGTCCTATATAGTGTCGCCCACAAGGGTGTAATCATGGAGGAGTTGCCGGGATGTAAACTCATCCTTTTTACGGACCAACGGCACAAAAAGAAAAAGGTTCTTATCAATCTTACCGGCCAACGGCGGACTAGATTTCTTCTGAACGTCAAGGGAGTTTTGGAAGGTTTCGACCTCAGCAAGCTACGCGCTTGCCGCGGATGCGAGAAACTATTCTACTCTGAAGCGCGCCAGCTCTACTGCACACCTAACGGTCGGTGTTCAAATAGGACGAGACAGAAACGGCATTACGTCAAATCCAGAACCCGACGACTTGGACAATTACAGAAGCGAAATCTAGGAACGAGGAGGGGGCAATGAAAGCTCTAACTATTTTGCTCTTCTTGTCCCTTTTCGTCGCCTGCGGTTCCCTTCGCCCAGATCGAGACATGCGATTACAGATCAGCGAAAGCCAAGCGCAGATGCGGCTTGCGTTGATAAAACAAGACTGGCCCGCCTTTGAAACCGCGCTGGCTGGTTTCCAACAACGATACGAAGACCTCATTGGACCTTCAGAAAACCTTAACCGCTACATCGAACTGGTGCGGCAAGAGGGGAAGTTAGTTTTTCAAGCGGAGCAAGCCCAGGATGCAAAACTACTTGATACAGAATTTGACAAACTTCGGCCAGAAAAAGACGCGTTGGCACAGCTGTTGGTCATCCAGGTACGAAGGGCGCAAATTGAAGCCGATAAAAGGGCGGACCTGCTAAGAGCGCTCTCGGGAGCTAATTTATCCGTCCAGCGCGGGTCCCCTTCCGTCCCTCCATCGTTTACGGGGCCGAACCCTCACGAGGCCATCATGCGCTGTGGTGGCCGAGCCGTCGATTTTGTCACCGGAAGGTGCATGTAACGATCAACTCCATATGATCACGGACGAATCTTTGTCCATGGCTAATCGTCGAAAAGCGGAATTTGGATTGACACCTTTGGTCCGTAGTAGGATTATCCGGTCTGTCTTTCACTCGATGAACAGACGGGGTAAAACAACCATGCTTAGCAATACCTTAGACACCGCGAGCACTCATTTCTAACCCCTACGGGACTACACCACGCACGCAACGCAACACCCCTCCCCCACCACTGAGACGGTCTTATGAAACGCATCACCGCAACACTTAGCTTAGTGGCGCTGGTCTTAATGGTGAGTACTGGTATGGGGATCGATAAAAACGGGAATTATGTCGGTCAAGGAGCGGGTGTCGATTCTTGCGGATCATACAGCGAATCGCGGCGACAGAGGGGCAGCGCGGAAAATAAGTACCGCTCTTGGGTAATGGGCTTTTTCACTGGCGTAAATTACAGTGCACAAGACACGTACGACGTAACAGGTGGGACAAACCTTGATGGCGTTCTTGGTTGGCTCGATAATTACTGCCGAGATCACCCGCTAGAGACGTTTGCTCGCGCGATGGAGCGGCTTCTTGTTGAATTACGTCCAAAGTTGATAAAGCAAGCCCCCACGAAGTAAATATAGAGGGCATTTCCGCCGCCCTCCCGGAGCGGGTGAAGGGATAGGTGAGCACTGCTGCAGAAGTTCTCGAATTAATCGTCGTTCCCCCACTGCCCGTTTCGTAAAAAGCCCATGCCGATACATGCCGTTGCGCCTACCAGTTGGTCCGCCACCACGAGCTCCGTGAAACCTACAAACGGTCCAGCCCTTCACGGCGGGAGCCATGCAGGGATTTCTGGTGCGTTTTGAGATCGCCGAGCATCGCGGGCTTTTCTGAAATGGATACACCGCGTTCATGAGGTCGTCTCCTGATTTTGGGGGGAGCCCCGCCCCCCGTGGGTAACGTTGCCCACAATGGCTTTGCCGCCCTGGTTCACCGTGACGTGTTCCACCGTAACCTTTTGCTCGCCTCCAGTACGGTATCGCTTGAGTGCTTCCACCTGCACGGCAAAAGTACGCGCCAGCTTGTTGAAGGTACGCTCCGCGCTGTCCTGTTGCGGGATATTGTCCACGTTATTAAGACGGCGCGCGAAAGTCATGGTCAACATGTGAACTACGGCCATCTGCACTGCGAGCATGGTTTCGAGCTGGTCCTGGGGCTCGATGCCCTTGATAACGGCGATCAAGAAATTAAGCTGCTGCTCGCTCACCCTCTGGCCCTGCACTGAGGCGTTGGTGAGTTGCGACAATAGCTCCACGTAGAAGTCGACTTCCCCCGTTGCGAGCGCGTCCATGAGTAGGAATTGACCGTGCATCTGGTCCGGGTGAGCCAACGAGAGCTGCACTACGCCTTTGTTTTCAGATACCTTAAGGTGGGGTGTCTTTTTCCTGCGGGTGCGAAGGGCTTTCAGTGCGACGCGCTCATCTGACGTCGGTTCGTAGGGCTTGGCGATGTCCGTCAGTTCTAACCGCTCCCCGTTGTCACGTTTCATGGAACTTTCGTCACCTTCGATTCGCTACCGTCCAATTTCTGTTATTTTCGTATGCGCGAGCAAAGCGACAAGACTAAATACATCCACCCGCCCCACCATTGAGACCGTCGCGACGACACCCCCTTCTCGCCCGGCGCTCTCCAGACCTCTAGCCTCCCACTCTTTCCCCGTGCCCTTCGGGCGAATAAGGTTGCCGAGTTATTACACTGGAGACGCTCAAGGGCGAGACGAGGGCTCTTTACCACTCCACCCCTACCGGAAACCCCCAACCCGCGTCGCTAGGTTTCCCGCCCCGTCCGGATCGCTCGCTAAGGCCGCGCCGAG